>DASPKW010000201.1:0-12318 GCA_035627895.1 Tepidisphaeraceae bacterium
AGGAGGGCACCGCCCACGAGCTCTCCACCTCGATGGCCAAGCGCTCGCGCGAGTTCGGAGACGAGCGCGCGGCCGTCGGTGGCGTTGTGGCCGAGGATGACGTGGGCAGGTTCGCCGGCAAGGGCCGGGGCGGACAGGAGCCAGAGGGACGACGCGGCGAGGGCGGTGCGGAACAAGGTCATGCGCGGATCTCTCTCCCTGGCGGTGCGGCTGTCGAGCGGGTGTCGGGGGGGGCGAGGTGTCGGGTGCCCGCAGAGAGTATCCCACGGGAGGCGCGAATGTTGAAGCCCGCGGGGCGGTCCGGGGTCGTCGCGGAGACGGGCCGCGCGTTCGCACGAAACGTCACGGCGCCGACGTCGGGCGATCCGTGTTCCTCGTGCCCGTTCGCGGTTCATTCGCGCACGGCGTCGAAGAACGCGGCGGCCGCGCGGGCGGTGGGTTCGTCGTCGATGATGGCGTTGTGGTCGGCGTCGAGGTCGACGAGGCGCTTGGGGCCGGGGGCGGCGGCGTGGAGGGTGTGGGCGTGGGCGATGGGGATCATGACGTCGCGCTTGCCGTGGACGAGGAAGAGGGGGCGGTTGCCGAGGCGTGCGAGGTGTTCGGCGGGGCGGAAGGTGGAGAGGTTGGAGCCGGCGTGGAGGCTCGCCAGGGGAATCGCGACGTGGCGGGCGAGGAGGTTGGTGCCGAAGGGCAGTCGGGTGTCGCAGATGGAGCGGGCGAGGTCGCCCAGGTCGGCGTAGGTGGCGTAGACGACGAGGCCGGCGATGGCGCGGCCCTCGGCGGAATCGTCGGCGGCGGCGGCGATGGACGCGGCGGCGCCGAGGCTGGCGCCGACGCAGACGATGTGGTCGGCGTTGGCGGCGCGGTGGGTGCGGAGGTGGCGGACGGCGCCCAAGACGTCGCGGCGCTCGGTGTCGCCGAAGGTGGAGAACTGGCCGGCGGATGCGCCGTGGGCGCGGAAGTCGAGGGCGAGGACGTTCCACCCGCGGGCGTGGAAGGCGCGGGCCATGTGGAGTTGGTTGAGCTTGTTGGCGCCCAGGCCGTGGGCGCAGATGACGGTGCGGCGGGCCCAGTGTTTGGCGAGGTCGGGGGGCGTGTTGGGGGGGAGTGGCGGGGCGGGGATGTACCAGGCGCTGATGCGGAGGCCGTCGGTCGCGGGGAAGGTGACGGGCTCGAAGCGCCAGTTCAGATCGCGGAACGGGTCGGAGGTGAGGCCGACCTTGGGGCGGTAGGCCATGGCGGCGGCCATCACGTAGGGGAGGCCGACGGCGATCAGGACGAGGGCGCGGGCGGCGTGGAGGAGGACGCGATGTTTGCGGGGGACGGTGGGCTCGGGTGCGGTGAGTGCGGCGATGCGATTGGGCGCGTTGCCGGGCGCGGGGGAAGGTTCGGGCGGGGCGGGGAGGAGCCGCGTGACGGCCGCGCGAACGGCGGCGTCGAGCCCTTTGAGCACGATCAGCACGGCGAAGAAGTACAGGGCCGCGAGGATGCACTGGTCGACGCGGACGCGGCCGCCGACGGCCAGGGCGTAGACTACGGCGAGGGCCGTGCCGATGGCGAGGGCGGAGATCGATGTACCGAGGAGCTCGTGGCGGGCGGCGCGGTCGCGGCGCTGGTAGGCGCGGTTTAGGAGGAGGCCGGCGTAGAAGATCGGGAGGAGGGCGTAGCAGGCGCGGAGGGCGGCGTGGGCGAGGTCCCAGGGCATGGAGGGTGGGGGCGAAGGGGGATGACGAATCTCGAAACCGGAAGCTCGAAGGAATGACGAATGTTCAAATTCGAATGACGAAACGGGGCGGGGTCGTCGGGGGCACTTTGAGGGATGACGGCCGAATCGTTCCGACGCGAAATGGTGGGCCCTTCACGTTCGGGGCCGGATTCCTCGGAGTACCTCGGAATGACAAGTGGGACGGTTGCGGCGAGATTGTGGACCGTTCGTCATTCGACGTTCGGGCTTCGTCCTTGATTCGTTATTCGGGTTTCGACATTCGTCATTTTCCCTGCCGCTACTCGGCCTTTTCGAGCTTGCCGTTCTTGAGGACGAGGACGCGGTCGGCCTCGCGGGCGAGGGCGCGGTCGTGGGTGACCATGACGATGGTCTGGCCCTTTTCCTTGTGGAGCTTTTCGAGGACGGCCATGATCTGGCGGCCGGTGTCGTAGTCGAGGTTGCCGGTGGGCTCGTCGGCGAAGAGGACCTGGGGGTCGTTCATTAGGGCGCGGGCGATGGCGACGCGCTGGCGCTCGCCGCCGGAGAGTTGGGACGGGCGGTGGGTGAGGCGGTGGGCGAGGCCGAGGGAGGTGAGGAGGTCGGTGGCCTTGGTGCGGAGGGCGGCGCGCTTGCCGAGGAACGCGAACCAGCCGTTGTCGACCATGCTGGCGAGCATGGTGTTTTCGAGGACGCTGAGCTCGGGGAGCAGATGGTAGAACTGGAAGACGAAGCCGAAGCTGCGGTTGCGGAGGTCGGTGGTCGGGCGCTCGTCGAAGTAGGCGGAGATCACGCGGGCCAGCCCGAGCGCGAACAGGAAGATGACGGTCCCGCCGAACGCCAGGGACAGGAACCGGATGCGCCCGGGGTTGCGGAGCGCGGGCGTGGTGCTGAGCCAGACGGCCATCAGCGCCAGCAGGACGGCGGCGGCGAGCACGAGCGCCAGCGCGAGCCACCCGCGCCAGGTCCAGTGCCGCCACCCGCGGGGCTGCTTGTCGGCGTTGAGGCGGGCGTACTCCTGGCCCTCGAAGGCGAGCGACCCGGCGTCGAGCCCCTCGAGGGCGCCGAGGATGTGCAGGAGGGTGGACTTGCCGGAGCCGGAGCGGCCTTCGATGGCGACGAACTCGCCGCGGCGGAGGGTGAGGTCGGCGCCCCTGAGGACGGTGACGGTCTGGTCGCCCATGCGGAAGGCGCGGTGGACGTTGGTGGCGCGGAGGATGACGTCGGCCGGCGCGCGGGCGGCGGTCGGGATCGCGACGGGTTGGGTGGCGGGGTGGGACATGGAGGAGAGTAGCCGGTAATCAGTAGCCGGTAGCCGGAAGTCGGATCATGGTGGTCGCTACTCCCATCGCAAGGCTTCGACGGGGTTGAGGCGGGCGGCGCGGTAGGCGGGGATCAGGGCCCCGACGATCGACGCGCCGACGGCGATGCCGACGATCCAGACGACCTTGGGCCAGTCCATCGTGTTGGGGATCGTCTCGAACGCGTAGACCTGGGGGTCCCAGATCTGCACGCCCATGGCGGTGCCGAGCCACCCGTGCAGCTCGTTGATGTTGGTGACGATCACGTAGGCCAGGCCGAGGCCGAGCCCGGCGCCGACGACGCCGATCGCGGCCCCGTAGCCGAGGAAGATGCCGGCCACGCCGGTGCTGGTCGCGCCGACCGACTTGATGATGCCGATGTCGCGCGTCTTCTCGACGACGATCATGTAGAAGATGCAGAAGATCAGGAAGACGGCGACGACCGAGATGACGCTGAACAGGCCGGTCACGAGGACGAGTTCCTTTTCGATCGCGCTGAGCCAGACGGCCTGGGACTGCTCCCAGGTCTTGACGGCGGGCTGGTGGCCGCCGCGCTCGGTGACGACGGCGTCGACGATCTGCTGGACCTTCTGGCGGAGGGCGAGGAGGGCGGCGGAGTCGTCGGACATGCCGGGCTTGGCGCGGACGTGGACCTCGCTCGTGCGCGCGGGGATCGTGACGGGCTTGCCGTCGCGCTCGGCCTGCTGGGCGTTCATGCCGAGGTCGGCCTGGAGGATTTCGAACGGGACGTAGACCGTGTTGGAGTCGTACTGCCAGACCTTGGTGCGGGACGTGTCGGTGATCCAGAAGTTGCGCTCGGCCTTGCCGCCGCCGGAGAGGTCGATCTTGCCGGCGTCGCTCATGCCCATGACGGTGAGGGTGACGGGGAGCGTGTAGTAGAACTCGGGGGTCGGGCCCATCTTGCCGGTGGCGTCCTTGCGGAGGCCGACGACGCCGGTGCCGGTGACGATGCCGGGCCAGTGGACGGCCTCGTCGGCCAGGCCCTTCTTGGCGCGGGGGAAGCGGTCGGCGAAGGCCTGCTTGTACTGGTCGGGGGGGAGGAAGGGCTTGAAGGAGGGGTTGGCGAGGTTGTGGTCGCGGCGGGCGGCGGCGAACTTGCGCTCGTCGGCGCTCGGGGCCAGGCGCTCGTCGGGGGAGTCGATGATCCCGTCGAACATGCGGTCGACGGCGGCGCGGAAGTAGGCGTTGCCGCGGGCGGACAGGCGGGTGAGTTCGTCCGGCTTGGCGATCATCTCGGCGGCGAAGCGGACGTCGGACATCTCGGTGCCGAGGCGGCGCTGCTCGGCCTGGGTGGTGGCGCGGGCGGCCTGGTCGCGCAGGTCCGCCAGCACGGCCTCGGCCTTGGCGGGGGCGTTCGGGGCGGCCTTGGCGAGGGCGGCGAGCTCTTTCTGCGTGAACTTGAGGAGCTCGAGCGGCTCGCGGATGCCGGCGGCGGCGTCCTCGAACTCGCGGACGCGGAGGCGGGCCTCGACCGGGATCGGCGCGCCGTCGGCCCACTCGGCCCACTGCGTGTACTGGCGGGACAGGGACGTGGGGAACTGGTTGACCCGGCCGATGCGCTCGATCGGGATGCCGCGCACTTGAACGCCGGACGTCTGCTGGTTGTCGACGTTGATCAGGCCGTAGGTCTGGAGGACGGGGACGGCCGCCTCGACCTCGGGCAGCTTCTCGACCCGGGCGATGATCTCCTCGTAGTGGGCGAAGCCCTGGAGCGTGTTGGCGGCGATGACGACGTCGCCCGACAGGCCGTGGAACGACGTGCGGAACATGCGGAGCCACCCGCCCATGACGGAGAAGACGACGAGCACCATGGTGGTGCAGAGGCAGACGGCGGCGAGGGAGACCCAGGCGATCCGGCGCTTGCGGAGGTATTTGAGGATGAGGTGGAGTTTGTACATGAAGGTCAATTGTCCATGGTCAATGGTCAATTGAAGGGGCGGAGGGGAACGTGAAACATGAAGACATGAAACATGAAGAAAGGTTCACCGGCGGGCACGGTCCGCGCGCGCTACTGTACGCGTCAGCCGATGACGTACAACACCCACGTGTCGCCGGTCGGGGGATCGTAGTACAGGCGGAGGGACTCGTTCTTGTGGAATTCCTTCGAGGTTTCGGGCTTGCGCCACTCGTAGCATTCGATGGCCGGGAGGGGGCCGGCGGGCGGTGCGGATTCGCGCCAGTCGAACGGGCGGAAGGCGAGGCGGGCGAACTCCGCCCAGGTGATGGCCCCGGCGCGGTAGTCCTTGACGTGGCGGTCGTCCGCGGTGAGTTGTCGTGCGGCGAGCAGCTTGTCGAGGGTCGCGCGGTCGGCCTTGAAGCGGAGGTGGGCGACGACGTCGCCCGGGCCGGCGGCGCGGGCGGTGGCGGTGAGCGCGGTCACGCCGGGTGGGGCCGGCATGCCGAACGCGCGCTCGAAGGTCTCGGCCTTGCCCCAGGAGAAGCTGAACGCGATGAGGGCCGCGCACGCGGTCACGAAGACGGCCCGCGCGACCCACAGGCGGATGCCGGTGAAGGCCCGGCGGAGGAACCAGTCCATCACGGGAATGACCATTGCCCCGACGCACGCGGGGACGCAGAAGAGCGTGGCGCTGGGCCACCACAGCGCCAGCGCCGCCGACGCGACGAAGCCGATCGCGGCCATGTAGGTGCCGGGGCTCGGGATCAGCGAGCGCAGGAACGCCGACGGGGCGCGGTGCGAGGGGGTGGTCGGCGATTGGTAGTCGAGGTGCATCGGTGGCATGGGCACGGCGGTGAGGCCTTACCCGTGTCTTGCGCACGTGCGCGTTCGACGCGCTCGCCTTCGGGCGGTGCTGCGCTTGCCCTTGCGGGCCCGCGGCTAAACGGGGCGCGTCACGTCGGGCTCGCCTGCTCGGCCTCGATGCCGGGGGGGGGCGGGGTCGCGCCCTTGTCCTGGGGCTTCATGAGGGGGAAGAGGATGACGTCGCGGATGGATTCGGCGCCGGTGAGCATCATGACGAGGCGGTCGATGCCGAGGCCCATGCCGCCGGCGGGGGGCATGCCGTATTTGAGGGCGGTCAGGAAGTCGTCGTCGACCTTTTGTTGTTCGTCCTTGTCGCCGACCTGCTGGGTGAAGTTGGCGGCCTGGACTTCGGGGTCGTTGAGCTCGGAGTAGCCGGGGGAGATTTCCTGGCCGTTGATGGCGAGCTCGTAGACGTCGGCGAAGAAGGGGTCGTCCTTGGACTTGCGGGCGAGGGGGATGATGACGCTGGGGACGTGGGTGACGAAGGTCGGGTCTGACAGGGTGGGCTCCACGAACTTCTCGTAGACCTCAGTGAGCTGTTCTGCAGGCGACAGCGTCATAAACTTGTAGAGAAACTGGTCTTCAAAGACGCGGGTCGCGGTCTTATCGATCAGTTTCAGATAGTCGCCTTGGAGTGCTTCCAGTTCGTTCACCGCTCGCTGTGTCTGGTCGATTTCCGCGTTGGATGCCTTCTCGGCGGCGGGAAGGAGTCCCGACAGTATTTCACGGATCCGCTTGTGTTCCTCGCCAATGAGCGCACGCATCGCCACACTTTCCCTATCGAACTGTTCGACCGATTCGATCTGGGCAAGCCTGGCGGCGAGATTGGGATTTGTCATCCGCACCCGCTGCGGTAATGACCGGATCATTCGCAGGCGATTTGTTGCGATGATTCGCGAGACGTCCGGTGCGGACGCGCGATCCTTCGTGAACTTCCAGCCCGTTCGCTCTTCCACCAAGTCCGCCATGCTCACGCGCCGCCACCGCTGGCCCGCGGGCTTGCTCGTGTCGCCTTCGAGGTTGATCGTCTTGCGAACGGTGCCGTCCGCGTTCTTGTGCTCGAGCTTGAGCGTTCCGAAGACCGTCTGCGCGATGTGGCAGATCATGCCCTCAACCATTTCGGCCATGGTTTCCCAAGACCCGAAGGCCTCGTAGGCCTCGAGCATGGTGAACTCGGGATTGTGGCGGGGGCTGATGCCCTCGTTGCGGAAGTTGCGGTTGAGCTCGAACACCTTCGTGAACCCGCCGACGAGCAGGCGCTTGAGGTAGAGCTCGGGGGCGATCCGCATGTAGAGCGGGATGTCGAGCGCGCGGTGGTGGGTGACGAACGGCCGGGCGGCCGCGCCGCCGGCGATCGCCTGCATCATCGGGGTCTCGACCTCGGTGTACCCGCGGGCCTTGAGGAACGACCGCACCTCTTCGACGATGCGCATGCGGAGTTTGAGCGTGCGCATGACGTCGGGGTTGGCCCAGAGGTCGACGTAGCGTTGGCGGTAACGGAGTTCGACGTCGGACAGGCCTTCCCACTTGGCGGGCGGGGGGAGGAGGGCCTTGGCGGCGAAGGTGATATTCGTCGCCCAGACGGTGACTTCGCCGGTCTTGGTCGCGCCGAGCTTGCCGGTCACGACGATCTGGTCGCCGAGGTCGACGAGGTCGTGGACCTGCCAGTCGGTCTCGCTGACGCGCTTCTTGTCGATGGCGGCCTGCATGTCGCCGGTCTCGTCGCGCAGGGTGATGAACGTGAGCTTGCCGAAGCTCTTGCGGAACATGACGCGGCCGGAAATGGTGACGACGGGCCCGCCGTCCTGTCCGAACTCGGGCTTGTGGAGGGCGCGGACGTCGGCGTGCGGGGCGACGCCCGCCGTGCGGCCGCCGTACGGGTCGACGCCCAGGGCCCGCAGCTTTTCGAGCTTGTCGCGGCGTTCGGTTTCGTAGATCGATGCTTCGGACATGGGGGGGTTGGCGGGCCCGGTTTGCGGGCCGTTGGTCAAGGGATTACTGGACCCCGGGCGGGCCGGGCTCCCCCGCTGTTGGGCGGAGTCGAGTCGGTCGATAATACGGGGGCTGTCGGAAAGTTAAAGGGCACGGAGTGGAGAGGTAGACGCCCGGCGCGAGGGATATTGGACGATGGGTTGTGTGAGACGTTGTTCAATGTCGGGCGTGGGCGCCGAGGGAGGGGCGGCGCGTCTTCCCGGCGTGCCGCGACGCCGCGAAGCGACTGAGGCGGGCCGTTGGGGGGTGGCGCTGGTGGTGTTCGTGATGGTGTCGGGCGCCGTCGGGGCGCTGGGGGCGCCGCAGTTGTCGGTGACGCGGACGAAGTATTACCTGGTGCACTCGGATCTGGACGATGCGCTGGTTTACGATCTGGGCACGCGGCTGGACGCGATGTACGCCGAGTACTCGCGGCGGCTGTCGGACTTCAACCCGAAGGCCGACCGAAAGCCGCTGGACGTGTACATCTTCAAGACGCGCGAGGCGTACCTGCAGTTCACGGGTGGGAGGCACCAGAACACGGGGGGCGTGTTCCTGCCGGCGAAGAACCAATTGGCGAGTTACCTCGACGGGCAGCGCGACACGCTCCGGCGGACGCTGCAGCACGAGGCGTTTCACCAGTTCGCGCACAAGGCGCTGGGGCCGAACGTGCCGGTGTGGATGAACGAGGGGCTGGCGCAGCTGTTCGAGGAGGGGATCTGGACGGGGGAGGGGTTTTTGATGCAGCAGGTGCCGCCGCGGCGGCTGCGGCAGCTTCAGAGCGATCTGAAAAATGAGAAGCTGCTCCCGCTCAAGCGGCTGCTCGACATGACGCCGGAGCAGTGGGGGGAGAGTTTGGCGAAGGACGCGAGCATCGGGGCGGTGCAGTACAACCAGGCGTGGGCGATCACGCACTACATGGCGTACGGCGAGGGCGGGAAGAACGGCGTCAAACTGGTCGAAATGCTCCAGGGGCTGAACCGCGGCAAGGACGCGCGGACGGCGTTCGAGGACGCGTTCGGGACGAACCTCGCCGCGTTCAAGAACGGATTCGAAAAGTACGTGGCGGGGCTTCAGCCGACGGCGGAATCAGCGCTCATCGACCGGCACGAGGTGCTGACGGACCTGATGGCGCATTTGTCGGAGCGCGGGAAGACGTTCCGGGACGTGGCGGAGTTCCGCAAGCTGGTGGACGGGTCGAAGTACAAGCTGCGGTACACGCGCGGGCAGGTGACGTGGATGGTGGACCCGTCGGTGTGCTTCCGCGACCCGGCGGGGCAGTTGTACGGGAACGAGACGTTGTACTTTGATAGTCGGGCGGGGGCACCGCTGCCGGACCTGGTGCTGCGGCAGCCGGGGTTGCGGTTGTCGCTGCGGGGGCGGTTTTTTCCGGGGGAGGGGAAGCGCGTGGCGTACGAGGTGCTGGTGGAGCCGCCTGTAGGGGCGGCGGCGGATTTGAGGTAGGGGCCGGCCTCGCAGGTCCGTCATCCTGAGCGCGGCGAAGGATCTGGCTTCGACGCCCACGGGACGCAATCTCGCCGACCGCGTCCCCCCCTGTCATCCCGAGTGTACTTACGAGGGATCTGGCCGGCGCGTCGAGGGCCGATCGCTCTTGTGAACCCTCCCTCGAACACGGCCGCCAAAGTCGAACGGGCCCTCACGCTCAAGCCAGATCCCTCGGAGTACCTCGGGATGACGGTGAGCACGGGCCCGACAAGATCGTGGCGCGCGTTGACTTCCGCGCGACGAATCACGAGATAGGGGCACATGCCGACCGCGTACATCGCTCTGGGGGCCAATCTCGGAGACCGGGGGGCGAATATCCGTGCGGCGGTCGAGGCGATCGGCCGACTGGCTGGCACGCGGGTCACGCGCGTGTCGGCGCTCCTGGAAACGGCGGCGGTGGGCGGGCCGGCGGGGGCGCCGGCGTTTCTCAATGGGGCGGCGGAGGTGGAGACGGAGTTGGGGCCTCGCGAACTGCTGGCGGCGATGCTCGAGATCGAGCGGTCGCTGGGGCGAGTGCGGGAGGAGAAGTGGGGGCCGCGGACGATCGATTTGGATCTGCTGATGTACGGGGATGCGGTGATCGCGGAGGAGGGGTTGCACGTGCCGCACCCGCGGATGCACGAGCGGGCGTTCGTGATGGGGCCGCTGGCGGAGATCGCGGGGGGGGTGAGGCATCCGGGGGTGGGGGTAACGATCGGGGAGTTGGCGGAAAGGTTGTCGGAACGGAGCCCGGCGGACGAGCTCGGGGGAACAGAATGATCCCGCTCACTCGTCCGGCACCCCTTTAGGCAGACGAGGAGGTCTGCACCACCGGGCGCGGGGTGCCCCCGCGGCTCGGACGGAGCCTCGCCTCCCCGACGGGTCGTGGCGATTGACAACTGACCACTGGCGGCTGACAAACTTCGCATGGAGATTGTCCGGACGATCGCGGAATGTCGGGCGTTGCGCAGGAAGTTTGATCGGCTCGCGCTGGTGCCGACGATGGGGGCGCTGCACGCGGGGCACATGGCGCTGGTCGCGCACGCGCGGAACAACGCGCCGGCCGTGGCCGTGTCGATCTTCGTCAACCCGACGCAGTTCGGGCCGAAGGAGGACTTCAACAAGTACCCGCGGCCGATCTCGGCGGACCTGGAGAAGTGCGAGGCGGCGGGGGTGGACTTCGTGTTCAACCCGGCGCCGGAGGAGATGTACCGGCCGGGGATGCCGGACATCACGGTGGATTTGCCGAGTTTGTCGACGGTATTGGAGGGCAAGCACCGGCCGACGCACTTCAAGGGGGTGTGTCAGGTGGTGGCGAAGTTGTTCAACGTGGTGCAGCCGGACGTGGCGTGCTTCGGGCAGAAGGATTTTCAGCAGTTGCGGATCATCACGGCGATGGTCGAGGCGCTCGACTGGCCGATCGACGTGATCCCGTGCCCGACGGTGCGAGACCCGGACGGGATGGCGATGTCGAGTAGGAACGCGTACTTGTCGCCGCAGGAGCGGGCGCAGGGGCTGTCGATCAGCCGGGCGCTGCTGCTGGCGATGGCCGAGTTCAAGGCCGGCGTGAACCAGACGAACCGGCTGGTGGCGACGGCGCACCGGCCGCTGCTCGAGGCGCACGTGAACGTGGACTACGTGGCGGCGGTGGACGCGCTGACGCTCAAGCCGGCGGAGCGGATCGACGCGCCGACGGTGATCGCGATCGCGGCGCGGGTGGGGGCGACGAGACTCATCGACAATGTGATCCTCGCGCCGGCGAGTACGCCGGTCACGCGCGCGGACGACGGGGCGGGCGGTGGGGAGATCATCGAGGCGGGGTAAGGTGCGTGCGCCACTGGACCGCTAACCCGCAAGCGGGCGTGCTTCGCACGCGGTTTCAACCCCTCATCCCCCCTGCCCCTCACCCCCTCATCTCTTTTCTCCTCCCACCACCCCTAGTGTGGATAACCCGTCGCCTGCCATAACGGTAGTTGAATGTTCCCGGACGGAGTCGTACATTGCCCCTCATCAGGACAGACGTGCCGCAGCAGTATCGGATGATCGCGATCGACCTCGACGGGACGCTCCTCTCTCCGGAGGGGCGGGTGACGCCGCGGACGAAGGAGGCGGTGCACGCGGCGTTGCGGGCCGGGTTGCTGGTCTGTTTCGCGACGGGGCGGAATCAGACTGAGTCGCAGATGGTGCTGGACGCGGTGGCGCATTACGACACGGCCGTGTTCGTGGGCGGCGCGATGGTGGTCGACACCAAGCAGCGGTTGACGCTGCACCGCACGTGCATGCAGAGCGGCCTGGCGCGCGAGTTGTGCCGGACGATCGAGCAGACGGGTCACGCGGCGCTGGCGCTGCAGGATACCGGGCTGGCCGGCGTGGATTACCTGATCACGGACGGCGTGGACCTCAACCACGCGACGCAGCAGTGGCTGAAGGTCACCCGCGCGACGGTGCACAAGACGAAGGAACTGGCGACGTACGCACACGAGCACACGATCCGGATCGGGATCGTCGCCGCGCCGGACGACGCGAAGCGGATGACGGAACTTCTGAACGCGCAGTACGAGGGCCGGATCGTGTGTCACTCGATCCACGTGGCGGCGTACGGCGTGGACGTGATGGAGATCTTCGATCCGGCCGTGAACAAGTGGGAAGGCATTTTGCACGTGGCGAGGCGGCACGGGATTTTGCCGGAGCAGATCGTCGCGATCGGCGACGACATCAACGATTTGCCGATGTTGAAAAACGCCGGGCTGGGCGTGGCGATGGGCAACGCGAAGCCGGAGGCGGTGGCGGTGGCGGACCGGCAGATCCGCGGGAACGACGTGGACGGGCTGGCGGAGTTCATCGAAGAGCTTTTGGCGACGCACGCGGTGACGCCGATCGCCGCGCCGAGGGAGTGAAGGACACTTCCGACGAGGCGCGAGGGTCGGCGCGGGCATGCCGGTGCGGTCGCCGGAACAGGGGAGCGGGAGACGCAATCGGGGGGAGCGTCACGGACGAATGGGGGGAAGGACAGCCGGGCGGCCGACTGCCACGCGAGTGGGTGGCGGGCGCCGGGATCAGGGAAGGTGCGAAAGGAA
>DASPKW010000202.1:0-38482 GCA_035627895.1 Tepidisphaeraceae bacterium
ATTCCGACAAGGCGCTCACGCGCGAGTGTCACGCGCGATGAAGCGCGCGGGCGGCGGCGGCGGGGCGGCGAGGTCCGCGCTAGGCCGACTTGGCCAGCGGGACCTGCGCCTGTAACCGCATCAGCGGCTGCCGCGTCGTCCACTTCTTGTCCGTCAGCACCACTTGCTGTGCCGTGCGGTTCTGGGCGTTGACGACGATCGGCCCGAGCAGGTTGCCCGTGAGCCACTCGTCGACCTTGTTGCAGATCACGAAGACCTGGGCGAACGCGACGTCGGCCAGGGCGAGCTCGGTCTGCGTCTCGCCCTTGATCGGCACCTCGTACTCCTTGAAGAAGATCGAGGGGTCGGTCACGACGAACGCGAGGTTCGGCTCGTCGACGCACTGCAGCCAGAAGAAGTAGTTTTCCTCTCCGGTCTGAATGAGCGCGAACCGCGAATGATCCGGGAACCCGAGCAGGCCGCGCGGGAAGGTGATGACCCTCTCGTCGTCGACGCTGATGGTTCCAAAACGGGTCGTTTGGATGTCCATGCTGCGAACTCCATTTCTCTCCGCGCCGGTGGCCCGTGTGGGGCGTGGCGCGAAAACCGTTGCGGCGGGTGAGGCTCGGCCTCCCGCGGGGTGTGTGTGCCCGCGCGTCGGCCGCCGCAAACCGTCCTTGAATACCCGCCGGGCGACCTTCGCCCGGCGAATCACAACCTGCCGGCGGGCAACTCCGTCCCGCCGCGGCCGGGGGCGCGTCCAGCGCCACCGGCCCTGCCTGTCCGACCGTCCCGCCCGGGCCGTGCGTCCTGCACTCGCCCGGGTGGCGGCCGTCTCGATCGTTCGTCCCGCGGGCCTTCGGTCGGCCGTCGGCGCGGGGTTGATTGCGTCTTCTACTCTCGATCGGTCTCGGTCTCCGGCGAGTCTTGCGCCCGGGGGCAACAATTACTGCGCTTCGACCGTTTCGACCTTGGTTTTCCGCGTGAAAACCGCTGCTCCACTCTGTCTTAACAAGCGGCGTGCCAGCTCTGCCGCTGGCTACCCGAGAAAATCCATCAGCGACAGGTTCATCACCTTCGCCGTCGTCTGCAGGCTCGCCTGCAGGGCCGTCTGCATCGTCGTGAACTCCGAGATCGCCTGGGTGAAGTCGGCGTCCTTCAGTTTCGAGAGCAGGCCCTTGGTCGCCACGTTCTCGTCGTCGAGGCGGTTCTGGCGGGCCTCGAGCTCCTGCACGCGCGCGCCGGTCTCGCCGCGCGTGCGCACCACGCGGTCGTAGTCACTCTTCAAGCCCTCGGCGGCCTTGGTGATCTGGCCCTGGTCGCTCGTCTCGAGCGCGGCCGTGAGTTTCCTGAGGTTGGCGAACACGCCGGCGACTTCGACGGCGTTCGTGTCGCGCCCGGCGAGGGTCGAGCCGCTCACGGCCGCGTCGAGCCCGAGGTCCTTCACGACCGTGGAGAAGTTCAGGGAGCCGACGGTCAGTTGGCCGGCGCCGCCGGTCGAGTCGGTCAGGACGATGCCGTTGCCGGTGGTGGCGAACGAGGCGGTCAGCCCCCCGCCCGCGTCGGCGGTGTTGATCGCGTCGATCACGTCCTGGATCGTCGCCGCCGCGCCGAAGTCGACCTCGAACCGCGTCCCGTCGCGGCGGACGACCTCCATGTCCGTCCCGGTCGACACGCCGACGCCCTTGCCGTTGTTCAGTTCGGCCAATGGCGTGAGGGGCGTGAGGCTGCGGATGCCCAAGTCGAACGCGGTCGTGCCGCCGTTCTCGCCGACGGTCATGGCCACGCCCTGGGTCGGGTTGACCAGGTCGATGCCGTCGCCGGCGGCATTGATCTGCGCCCGCACGCCGGCCTTCGACCCGTTGATCGCGTTGAGCAGGTCTTCGACCGTGGTAGCGGCGGACAGGTCGACGGTCACGGTCTGCGTGCCGTTGGTCAGCACCAGACCGGCCGTGTCGATGCCCGCGCCGGCGTTCAGGCTGGCCAGGGGCGTGAGGTTGGTCACCTTGGCGCCGACACCGGCGCCGTCGAGCGCAACTCCTGCGCCCGAGGGCGTGAGGCGGAGGAGCCCGAGGTCGGCCGCGGTCGTGCCGCCGGCGATCTCGGTGACGGTGATGTCGTCCCCGCCGGCGGCGGTGAGGATGAGCGAGTTGTTGTCGGGGGCGACGGCGGCGGTGATGCCGCCGACGGCGGCGTCGTTGATCGCGTTGATCACGTCCTGAACGGAATCCGCGCCGGACAGGTCGACGGTCTGGCTGACGGACCCGTTGGAGAGCTGGATGGAGCCGAGGCGGACGCCGTCGCCGGTCGCGCCGGCGAGGTCGGCGACGCGGGTGCCGCCGGCGAGGACGGGGGCGAGGTCGACCGAGCCCTGGACGCGCGTCGACATCGCGCCGAAGACCTGGGCGCCGTCAACCATGAAGGGGAGGCGGGTGTTCTCGTCGTAGACGTTGCGCAGGACGTTGGAGTTGCCGACGAACTTTACGCCGCCGACGTCCTCGACGAACGGGGGGTCGGTGGACTTGTCGCCGGCGAAGAGGAAGACGCCCTCGAACTGCTTGTTGGCCAGGCTCAGGGCCTGGCTGGTGATCGACTTGATGACGGCGGCGGCGCCGAGGCGCTCGTCGGCCGTCACGTCGGACCCGACGTTGGCCGAGGCGATCTGCTGCGCCTGGTTGAGGAGGTCGGTCAGGTCGCCCAAAGTCGAATCGACCTCGGCGAGCTGCGACGTGGCGTGGCCGAGATTGTCGGCGTAGGCCTCGCGCTGCTCGAGCAGCTTCTGGAGCTGCATGGTGACGGCCGAGTCGCCGGGGTCGTCGGACGGGGCGTTGAGGCGGTTGCCCGTGACGAGCTGGTTCTGCACCTCGAGCAGGCGCTGCTGCGTGCGCGAGATGGCCGACGTGCTCGTGTTCTGCCGGAGCAGGTTGGAGACGCGGGCGAGTTGTAGAGGGAGGATGGCCATGGGAGGAGTTGCGCGTTGTTAGTTGCGAGTTGCGAGTGACTCCTGGCGGGTGGTGACTCTTTCGGAAAATCGGTGGGCGGTGCCCACCCTACATGCTCATTAGCGTCCGCATCATTTCGTCGACGGCGGAGATCAGGCGGCTGGCGGCCTGGAAGGCGCGCTGTTGCCGCATGAGGTTCACGGCCTCCTCGTCCAAGCTCACGCCGGACAGCGATTCCCGCTGCGTTTCGAGGGTTTCCTTCACGGCCCGGGTGGCCTCGGCGTTGGTCTTGGCGGTCGCGGCGGCGACGGACACGCCATTGACCATCCCCTGGTACGACTCCTTCAGGCTGACGCCGCCGAGCGCGGCTAGGCGGCCGGATTCGAGTGCCGCGATCGCCAGGGCGGTTTGGTTGTCGCCCTTATTGCCGTTCTTGGAGGCGGCCAGCAGGGTCGGGCTGGCCTTGAGCGTCTGGCTGACCGAGATGTCGAGCGCGCTGGACCCGGTGAAAAAGTTGTTCACGCCCAGGGCGGCGAGGGCGCCGCTCGTATCCTGGCTGAACGAGACTTCGACGTCCGGCGAGTCGGTGGTGACGACGAGCTTGCCGGCGTTCACGCTGGCGGTGACGCCGCCCACGCCGTCGATCGACGCGGCGAGGCTGTTCAGCGTCGTGTCGTTGCCGCTGGCGCCGTCGAGGTCGACCTGGACGAGCGTGCTGGTCGTCAGGCCCGAGCCCTTCTGCTTGACGTGGACGACGAACGAGCCGTTTTTGGCCTGAAAGTCGAGGCCCGACTTCTCGTTGTTGAGCGCGACGGTCGGGTCGTCGGCGGCGTTCGTGCCGGTCACGCTGGTGAACCCGTCCAGGCCCTGGCCGGCGGCGTGGATCTTGTTCAGCTCGAAGATCAGGTTCGACGCGATGCCGTCCGTCTTCTCGATCGTCGCGTCGACCTGCTTGCGGACGTTGACGAGCGCGCCGATCTGGCCCGCGGTGACAGGCATGGTGCCGTTGTTGTTCTTGAAGGCGACGTCGACGATCGGCCGGCCCTGCTCGTCGGTCGTCTCCTTGACCTTCACGCCCAGGTTCATGGTGCCGATCACGAGCGGCTCGGACCCGACGTAGACGTTCATGACGCCCTTGTCTTCGGTCGTGTTGACGTTGACGAGCTGGCCGAGCTGCTTCACGAGCGCGTCCCGCCGGTCGCGCAGGCCGTTGGCGCCGCCCTTGCTGGACCCGCCTTCGGCGTTGACGATCTGCTGGTTCAAATCGGCGATCTGGCCGGCTAACTGGTCCGCATCCACCGCCAACGCGCGCAGGCGTTCGCCGACGTCGGTCTTCAGCCCGGAGAGGCCCTTGCGCAAACTCTGCAGGCGGTCGGCGACGCTCTGGCCGGTCTGGAGCACGACCTGGCGGAGGCCGACGTCCTGCGGCTTGTTCGCCAGGTTGGACCACGAGTTGAAGAACGCCGACATCTGCGTCGACAGGTCCTCGTCCCCGAGCTCGTTGAACAGGGCCTCGATGCGGCCGAGCCACTGCTGGTTGGTGTCGGCGGCCTCGTTGTCGGAGACGGAGACGCGCAGGCGGGCGTTGAGGGCCTCGTCGATCTGTCGGCGGATGCCGGTCAGGTCGACGCCGGTGCCGATGAACATCCCGGGCCGGAACTGCTGGTCCTTGGACGGGACGACCGTGCCGACCTGGCGCGTGTAGTCGGCGTTGCCGGCGTTGGCAATGTTGTTGCCGGTGACCTGCAGCCCGGCCTGCGAGACCGCGAGGGCCGACTTGCCGACTTGTAGTGCGCCGAGGAGGGACATGGGGCTCGTAACGAGTAACGATTAATGCTTAAGAACGGGTCGAAGCGACGGTCATCCGACTGCTTCCATCACGCCGATTCGCGCCGACACCTGGGGGACGCCCTGCTTCGTGTACAGGCCGGCCTTCTCGACCGCGCCGGCGATCAGCCGCACGACGGTGTTCAGGTGGCCGAGGACGGCCGAGGCGACGCGGCCGGCGACGTGCGTGCGCGATTGGATCTGGGCGATTTGTTCCTTCAGCTTTGTCCGCAGGGACAGCAGCTTGGGGCCCGACGGGGGATAGAGGGCGGCGATCTCGGCGACGGTCACCTGCTGCGTCATGCGGTGCGCGCGGGCGATCTGGCCGACGAGCAGGCGGCGCTTGTTTTCCAGGACGTTGACGCGCAGGCGGCAGGCCTCCTGCAACGAGACGGCCGCGTCCATCGCCTTGAGGTCGAGGGTGCGCATGGCCGCCTGGTGGGCGTCGACGTGGCCGAGGAGCTTGGCGTGCTCGTCGATCAGGCCCTGGAGGATGAGCTCAAGCTCGAGTACCTGGCGCGACATGGATGCGGATTCCTTCGAAGGGGTTGGGGTCGGTCGCCGGGGGGGCGGCGTTGGCCGGGGCCGACGTCGGGGGCTGGATCGCCTCGGGGCCGGGGCGGAGTTCTTTCGTCTTCGCGACGTCGGTGCGCGGCGAGCCGTTGCGCTTGCCGAGCAGGCGCTTGGCGATCGCGTTGGTCAACTTGCGGTCGGACCCGCGCGACATGCGGTCGACCAGGTGCTGGTCGAGCATGGGGGCGAAGGCCTGCCCGCCCCGGCCGCCGTCGAACAGATCGCTCTTGAACGGGCTGGAGCGCATCTGCTTGAAGAGGGTGCCGTAGAAGGTCTGGGCGACCCACTTGCGGGCGGTCTCTTCGGTCTGCGATTCCTTGGATTTGGGGGCCTTGCGCACGCCGGGGACCGAGTCGGCCGCCGTGAGCGGCATCATCGGGCCGGCGGGGTGGCGGTCGTTATGGAGGGGCTTGATCGTGAGATCGGGGGCCTTCACGCCGACGCGGAAATCCCACTCGGACATGGGCTTGAGGGGCGCGTTTTGGAAGGCGTCGGAGCCGAGGGGCGTGAGGGGGAGCGCGGGGGTGGCCGGGGCGCGGCCGTCGTCATGATCTTCCGTTGCGGCGTTGAGGATCTGTGAGAAGTCGGCCCCCAAGCCCCCGGACTGCGCGCCACCGCGGGCCGCCATCGGCAGGCCCACTGGACGACGAAAATCAACTTTGGGGACCGTCATGTCGCGTCTCCGACGCACTCACGTTCGCAACCCGGATCCGTCCGGGCTTATCTGACTTCTACTGACTACTGGCTTCTGACTACTCCCCTCACTCCGTAATCAACTTCGCGTGCAGCTTCCCGGTCTTGTGCAGTTCCTTGATGATCGTGATGCGGTCTTCGGCGGGCACCTTGAGCTGGTCGAAAACGGCGAGCAGGTCGTTGAGCTTGGCGCCGCCGGCGCCGGTCGTGTCGAGGGCGACCGCCGTGCGTTCGGTGGTGATCGGAGTCAGCTCGGTGGCCTTGGGGGCGGGCGTGACGGTCGTGATCGTCAGGCCGCGGAGGCTGATGACGACCGGGCTGATCTCGACGTCGCCGGTCATGACGACGCTGCCCATCTTCGTGTTGATGACGACGCGGGCCTCGGTGCTCAGGAGCTGGCTCGGGACGGGCAGGCGCTGGATCCGGCTGATGAACGCGTCGGGGCGCTCGCGCTCTTCCTTGGGGATGCTGACGATGACCGTCTTGGCGTCCTTGGCGACGGCGATCGTCTGGCCGGCGGCGCCCTCGGCCCCGTTAATGACCTGGGCGATTCCGCTGGCGGTGATCCAGCCGGCGGCGGGGCCTTCGAGCACGAGCTCAAACTGCCCGGCGACGACGGTCTCGGGCTCGACGTTCACTTCCATCACGGCCCCGCGCTTGACGACGCCGACGTTGGTCGAGCCGGTTTCTTCGAGGTCGATCGGCCCCTCGGCGAGGGCGTACGGCAGGCCGCTCCAGTGGGGCTGGCCGTTCGGGCCCATGAGCGGGATGATGAACAGGCGGCCGCTCTTGAGGCTCGTGGCCTTGCCGATCGCGGTGACGTAGCAGTCGATGCGGTCGCCGTTGCGGGCGCCCTCGGCGGGGATCGTGGCGGTCACGGACACGACGGCGACGTTCTGCACGTTCTGCAGGGCGCGGACGGTCGTCGGGTTGGCGTACTTGGAGAGCATGGCCGCGAGCGGCTTGATCGCCGGCTCGAAGTCGCCGCCGTCGCCCGTGCCCTTGAGGCCGAAGACGAGGCCGAGGCCGGACAGCACGTTGGTGCGCTGACCGCTGATGCGCGTAATGTCGGCGACCTTCACGGCCGAGGCTGGAGCCGCGACCAGGGCGACGAGAAGGGCGATCGCGAGATGGCGGGCCATGCGGGAACTCCTGTCCATGGTCAATTGTCCATTGTCCATCGCCGCATCCCGCGTCCACACGGGCACCGGCGATTGACAATGGACAATTGACAATTGACCTATCGAGTTATCGGTCAGAACAGGTTCAGGAAGTCCAATAATTTGTGGATTACGCCGGTCTTAGTGCTGTTCCGCACCTGTCCCTTCGATTGCTTGCTGACCTCGAGGTCGAAGAGCTGGGTCGACAGGACCGTGTTGTCCGGGGTGAGATCCTCGACGCGGCAGATGCCCGAGGCGACGAACGTCTGCTCTTCCTCGTCGTTCTTGATGCGCTTGCGGGCCTGCAGGACGAGCGTGCCGTTGGGCTTGACGTCGACGACCTCCGCGGTGATCCGGGTGATGAACGAGTCCTGCCGCTCGACGGTGCCCTCGCCTTTAAACTCGCGGTTGCCGGTGAGGTTGACGGACGGGGTGGTGCCGCCGACCGACGGCTGGAGAGAGAGGTTGGCCAGGTTCAGCTTGACGAACTGATTGACCTGGGCGTCGACGGTGCCCTCGCGCTTGACGTCGGTCGAGCCTTGAGAGGTGGCCTCGGACTCTTCGCGGATGATGATCGTGACCAGCGCGTGCTTCTTGATCAGCTTGGGCTCGGGCTCGGCGACGGCGAACGGGCTGTACGCGCCGATCGCGGCCTTGCCGGGGTCGTAGGGCGGCGCGGTGCCGCCGCCCGCGAGCAGGCTGCCGCCCGAATTGCCGGTCGGCGCGCCGGCGGTCATCCGGCCGGCCTGGAGGAGGGAGCCGCCGCCCTGGCGCATCAGGGCGGGCGAATAATCCTGCGGCGCCCGCGGGGGCGGGACGTGGCCCGGGCGCTCGCGCGTGCCGGAGTCGGGCGAAGTCTTGGCGTTGGGGTCGACGACCTGTGCGGACGAAGCGTTACCGAGCAAAACGACCGCGAAAATCGTGACGAACTTCATCATACGTCTCACCTGAATCTCGTTTTGGAAATGCGGCCACACGCGTTTGCAGGTCTGCCGCGACGCCGCCAAGCGACCGCGAGGCGGGCGCCGGTAGGCGGGCCGCCACGAGCGCGCAGCACAAATCGCGCGCGACCTCCGTCGCACTCCTCGTGCAGCGCTCCGCGCCGCCACCCCCATCCACGACTCGTCGTAAGGGCTCCGCCCGGTTTGGGGTGCCATGGCCACGCGCCAGGCACCTTTCGAACACCCACCGCGCTCTCGCGTGGCCATGCCGGTACTCCGACACGTATGGCCACGCGATCACCCCCTCATTTTGCGAGTGCCGTTTGGCGCGTGGCCATGGCACCCGTCTGTTCTTCTACCGAATCGCCACGTCCCCTCCCGGCAGGCGGCCCGCCTGCGGGCCGGTCAGGACGACGTCGAACACGTTCCCGGTCGCCTCATTTTTCACGCGCACCGTCTGGCCCAGGCTGCCGCGCTCCATCGCCCGGGCGACGGACTTGGCCTGGATGGCGCCTTGAGTGAGCGTGATCGTGACCATCTGGCCGGCCTTCACCATTTCGGGCGCCTCGATCAGGCGGGCCGTGAGGATCGAGCCGGTCTTCAGGTCGCGGCCGGCCATGTTGCCGATCGCTTGTTCCTTCGTGAGGAGCGGGTCGTCGCTCAGGCGGTCGACCAGGGCGCGCCGCTCGATCACGTCGTCGGCCAGGATGACCTGTTTGGCCCCGAGCGGCTTGGCGACGATCGTCTGCCGCTGCCACGCCCGCACGGTCCCGCGGACCGTGGCCTTCTGGGCCACGGCCGACCCGTCGGCGACGATCGTGACCTCCCACTGCTGATCGCCCAGGCTCTTGCTCCGCGGGCCGATCACGCCGAACCGGAACATCGGCTCGGCCAGGTTGAGCACGCGGTCGTCGGCCGGGTTGAAGTGGGCCTGGAGGTCGTCGGCCGGCACCCCCATCCGCTCGGCCGCCTCGTTCAACAGCGCGTCTCGCAGCGTCTTCACGGTGCGCGCCTCGCGCTTGGGCTCCGGCGCCGGGATCGGGTTTACCTGCACCGGGGGAGTCGCGGGCACCGCAGGCGCCTTCACGACCGGCTCATCGTCCGCTCGCTGACTCTGGTCCCCTGACTTCTGATCTCTGACCTCTGGCCTCTGTATTTTGACTTCCTTCTCCTCGATCAGCGCCGGCTTGGCGAGCCCCGCCTCGCGGGCCGCGATCCATTGGTCCAGGGCCGTCCGCTCGTCGTATTTCACGTCGGTGCGGGCGACGGTGCAGCTGGTCGCGCCGGCCAAGCGGACGACGGCCAGGTTCACGCCCGCATCGTGCAGCGTGTCGCGCAGCTCGCGGACGCTCATCGTGCGGAACGGCGATTGGCGCGTCAGGCGCATCAGCACCAAGTCGGCGATGGGCTCGAACGCGGCCTTGTCCGCGTCCGACCACCGGCAGACGTTCTTGAGTCGCACCTCGTCGCCGATGACGTTCACTTCGGCCCGGACTTCGAGCGTCGCGCCCGCGGCGAACCGCGACCCGCCCGGGACGAACTTCTCGCTCCCCCCCTGCTGCTCGGGCAGCCCGGCCAGCGCGCCCGCGGGGCCCGTGATCGGCTCGGCCCCGCGCGCCCGCCCCGGCCGCAGCGAAACCGCCGCCATCGCGAGGATCGCCAGCACGACCGCCCACCGGATGTTCTGTCTCGTCTGCGCCATACGTCACCGTCCCGTTCCGCCCCCTTGGTCCGGATTCGATTTCCGCCATTACCCGCGTCGCAGGTTCGCGATCGTCTGCAGGGCCTGGTCGGCCGTCTGGATCGATTGGCTGTTCAGCTCGAACGCCCGCTGCGTCTTGATCAGCGTGACCAGTTCCTTCACCGGGTCGACGTTGGAGGCTTCGAGGAACCCCTGGAGCGTCTGGCCGGACCCGTTCTCGCCCGGCTTGCTCTGGATCGCCGACCCGCTCGATTCGGTCTGGGTGTAGATGCTGCCGCCGAGCATGTTCAGGCCCTGCGGGTTGACGAACTGGTAGAGCTGGATGTTGCCGACGTTCACCTTTTCGTTCCGCCCGGCGACGCTCGCCTGCACGCGGCCGTCGGCGCTGATCGACACGTCGGTCGTCCCCTTGGGCACGGTCAGCTCCGGCTCGATCCGGTACCCGTCTCCCATCCCCAGGACGATCTGGCCTTCCTTGTTGATGAAGAAGTTCCCGTTCCGGGTGTACCCGGACCCGTCCCCGATCGTGTCCATGATCTTCACTTTGAAGAACCCCTGGCCGCTGATGCCGACGTCGAGCTGCCGGCCCGTGTTTTCGAGCGACCCCTGCTCGGTATCGAGCTGCGTGTTGGAGACGCGCACGCCCAGCCCGACGTAGATGCCGGCCGGCGACAGGTCGCCGCTCGCCGCCTGCGTGCCCGGCTGCTTGAGCGTCAGGTAATAGAGGTCTTCGAAGTTCGTCCGGCTCCGCTTGAACGCGGTGGTCTCGGCGTTGGCGAGGTTGTTCGCCACGACGTCGATGCGCGTCGACAGTGCCCGGAGGCCGGTGGCGGCGGAATGTAGAGCGGTGATCGCCATGTAACACTCGTTATCGGACTACCGGGGCCGAAAGGATAAAGCGGAGGGCCGAAAACGCCCTCACCGTCATCCTGAGGTACTCCGGAGGATCTAGCCGGAACGACGCGGCCCGTTCGACGTTGGCGAACGGGCCTTTGTGCTCGAGGCTAGATCCTTCGCTGCGCTCAGGATGACGGGATCAGCGCGACTCGCGCCAATCAGCCAATCTTGCCGACTTCGTTACAGAGCTTGCTGAGCATTTGGTCTTGATAGCGAATCATGTTGGCGTTCGCCTCGAGCTGCCGCTGGGCGTCCATCAACTGCGCCAACTCCGTCGACGGCTCCACGTTGGCCCGCTCGACGTACTCCGCTCGCACCGACGTCGCCGCGGGGGCGGGCTTCAGGCTCTTCACGTCCGGGTACGCGAGCATCGTGCCTCCGATTTTCGAGAGCTGGTTCTTGTCGGGGACGGCGACCAGGCCGATGCGGCCGGCGACGGCCTTGTCCTGCGTGATCGTGCCGTCGCGGGCGATCTCCGGCGGGGTCTTGCCGGCGAGCGTGATCGGCTTGCCCTTCGGGTCGAGGACCTCGTAATTCTCGTTGTTGGCCAGGGCCAGGTGGCCCTTGGCGTTGACGACCATTCGGCCGGCCCGCGTGAGGAGCGTTTCGTCGCCGCCGTCGCTGACGCGGAGGAAGCCTTCGCCGACGATCGCCACGTCGAGGTGGGAGCCGGTGTGCTCCATCTCGCCCTGCGAGTTGTCGACGAGGGTGGGGTTGATCTGCACGCCCCCGCCGAGCATCTCGAGGAGGCGGTTGCTCCGCGCCGGGGCCGTGCCCTGTTCCTGGAGGGCGGTGCGCCGCTGCTGGAAAAGGGCCAGGTCCTTCTTGAACCCGACGGTCTCCGCGTTGGCGATGTTGTTGCTGACCACGTCCTGGCGGTGGCTCGCGGTCTGCACCCCCTGGGCCGACAGGTAGAGTCCGTAGATCATCGATCGATTCCGAAGTCGATCCGCGGCGTATGTCGGAGGAGGCGGGCGCCCCCGTCCTTGGGGGCGTGTTCGATCCCGGCTCCGCCGGGGGCCTCCGACATCAGGACGTCGTCCGCACCGGCACAGGCTTCGAGGTGCATCGCCGCCGCGATCCGCGCGAGTTCCAGAATTCGCTGGCCAAGATCGGCGGGCACGTGAAGCATGTGGTATCTCCGAGCAGGCACGACATCCCCTGCCCGCCCAAATACAACCCTCGTGCCAAACGGCTCAGGCCGCCTTCAGTTTATTCGTAATCGGCTTCGAGATCACCGGTTACGTGCGATACCGTGGAACCCGAATATCCCCGTTGCCGCGCATCGGATTCCGTCTCGGCGCAAGATCTGCGCTCCCATGGCATGGGTACGGCCGCAAGGCCATACCCGTGTGAATCGCGCTAATTGGAGGCCGCGCCCCTCAGCGAATCAGCGCCCCTCCACGAGTATGGCCTTACGGCCGTACCCATGCCACAGAGAAGGCACGAGATGCCGCGCGGATCACTTCCGCGGCAGTTCCGCGCTCAGATTCGCCCCCGGTTCCCCCGCCTCCGACTTCTCGTACGGCTCTTTGATCTTTTCCCGCAACGTCGCCAGCTCGGCCAGCTCGAAGGGGGCGGCGGAGAGCGTGATTTGGCCCTTTTCGACCCGCACGCCGGTCAGGCGGATCGGGAGTTGCCGCTGGTCGTCGCGCGGCATGAAGACCGCCGCCGGCACGGGCCGGCCGTCGAACGCGCTGAGGAGCATCCGCGCCATGACGGCCTTGCCGACCGCGTTGTTCGCCAGGCCCGTCTCGTCCATCGACGCCTCGGCCCGGAGCAACTCCAGTTGCCCCTTGAGCTGTTTCGAGAGCTTTTCCCGCTGTTGGGAGAGCATCACGCCCGGCAGCGGCAAGCTCCCCAGCCGCACGCTCGTCAGGTCGCACCGGAGCATGCCCTTCTCGTCGATTCGCGGCTCGAAGTAGGCGCTGAGTACCTTGCCGTACTCGGCGACGGTGCCCATCAGGACGATGTTGCCGTCGTCCAGGCGGATGTAGGGCTGGGACAGGTACGCCTCCGCCTTCGCCTTGACGGGGCCGGTCCACCAGCGGTTCAGGTACGCGTTGAGCTGGTCCTGGTTGAACGACTGCGTGACCGGCTGGGGCTTGTCGATCGGCGTGGCGGGCTTGCCCTGCTGCTTGAGCACGAGCGACCGCGCCCAAGCCTGGGCCTCGTTAGCCAGGATGTCGAGCGACTCCACTTTGCGGTTCATCTCGACCGCGGCCACCTCTCGTTGCTCGGCTGACATCTGGTCGGGCGCGTACCCGTCCGGCTGGCGCGTCGTCAGGTGGTAGGCGTACGCCAGCCCGAGCCCCGCGAGGATCACCAGGACGGCCGAAATCTGGATCAGACGCTTGAAGATGCGCATATCGGGTGTTTACGTTCGGACCCTTCCACGTCACCCACGGAGCGAGCTCCGTGGGCTTTCGGCGTGCGGGAATCGGAGTCTAGGGGCTCCGAAAGCTCATGTTATCGGAGCGTTCGGCAAATTCGCTATAACGGGGCGTGCAAACCCGAGGCCGCTGACGGTCCGGCAGCGAATTTTGGCCCCGAACCCGTCGATACGGGTATCGTGGACGATATGCCAGCCGCAACCGCCGCCGCCTCAACCAAGACTGTTGAAGTCAAACGCGCCCGCCCGAGAGGCTGGAACCCCGGCTGCGAGCCGGCCGCCGCCGCGCAGCCCGAGGCGACGCCGGAGTTTAAGAAGGAGCAGGCGTCGGCCCAGTTCGCCCACCACGTCCGCGGGTCGCTCGCGGGGCCGATCCTGCGCTACGAAGAGCGTTTGAAGCTGCTCCGGCAGGCGGAAAAGCTGGGCGTGGGGCGGTTCGAAGCGAATCTGGTGATTGCGCGAGTGCTGAATGAGCAGGGGATGGGGCAGGAAGTGGAGTGGGGACCGGATCGGGCGCGGAAGGGGTGGGCGCTGCCGATCGGGGCGTTTGTCGTCGTGCAAGGGCTCGTGGTCGCCGGCGTATGGTGGCTGCTGCGGGCGTAGGGATATGATCCGGGAATGACAGCGCTCTCCCGGATCGTTCTTCGCCTGGCCTTCGCCGGGGTCTGCGTCGGCGGGTGCGTCGCGAACAACCAGGACCGCGCGATCCGACCGGGAACGCCGATCACACACGTCCAGTTCGATTTCGGAGTGCCCGACGTGATCTCGGACGAGTCCGGTAGCGAGGGCCGGTTCTACTCGCCGTACGACCGTCCGCCCTTCGAATGGCCCGCCGACGCGCCACGTACTTTCTTCTACTTCGATCGCAACGTGCAGGTCGTTTTCGTGAACGGCAAATCCACGACCTCATCGCCCATCGATGCGGAACTCAAGACGTTCATCGCGCCCGAAGCAGAGAAAACCCGGCGCGCGCGACGGGCCGAATTACAAATGCACCCGCCGCGTATAGACCCACCATTCAATCAACAGCAACGGTAGCGCCAAAACCGCCAGCCACCACCAGATTTCCACGCGCGATTTTCCGCCGGCCGTGCGGGTCTCGCCGACGCCGCCGGGCGGGGCGGTGGCGGGCATCAGGTTCGACTCGTTCGCGTCGACGAGGTTGACCGCGATGCGGTCGTAGCCCGCGACCGGCGTGTCGAGTTGGTAGAAGCCGGTCTGGTCGAGCGCGGGCAGGACGAAGTCGCCGACGGCCGGGATCTTCACGCGCTTGCCGCCGGTCGGGCCGTTGAGGCCGATCTCCGGCTTGTCGCCGGCGACGCGGCGGACGTCGGCGAGCGGGATGCGCGGGGTTTCGCCGGGGGCGTACGACTCGCGCACGTCCATCTCCGAGCCCAGGGCCAGGTACTGCAGCGCGTTGTACATGAACACCGGGAAGCTCAGGCGAAGCGGCCAGGTCGACTCCATCACGTCGAACGTGACGATCAGGTACGTGCTCCGCCCGTCGCGCGTGAGCAGGACGAGCGGGCCCTTGGTGCCGTCGACCAGCCGCTCGACGCCCATCGGCAGCTCGAGCTTGAGCATGTACTTGGCGAACACCTTGTCGAACTTGATCCCGCGGAGCATCGGGTGGTCGCGCTTCCAGTCGAGCACGCCGTTGTCCTCGATCACCTCCGACCGCAGGCCGGCCTTCACCTGCTTGATCTTCGTGTTCGGCGGGATCGCGCCGAAGTACATGAAGTTGCCGGTCGGGGGCGTCCACTTGGGCTGGTACCGGTCGAAGATGATCACGTCGTACTTGGCGGGCTTGGCGTCCTCGTACGCGATCGGGTTGAGCAGGTCGAACTCCTTGTACGAGTTCGATTGCCGCAGTTTCTCGAGGTAAAAGTTGCCGTCGGTCACGAGCAGGACCGACAGCGCCTTGGGCGGGGGGATGACGACGTGGGCGACGTCGTCGGCGGTCAGCGCGTCCGGGGTCTTGGCGATCTTCTCGAGCTTCACGACGGCGGCGGTCGTCAGGTCGAGCTTGAACTCGACGCTGTCCTTGGGCGACGGGCTGCCGGGCGTGCGGGCGAAGGCCTCGCGCCGCTTGTCGTCCCACCGCTCGGGGTAGAGGTACACGGCGGCGGACTTGGAGATCTGGAAGGTCGGCCCGGGGGTGAACTCCGTCGCGACCTGCAGGTTGACGTCGGCCTCGACCGGCTCGGGGCCGAAGTTGGCGAGCCGTGCGAACACCTGCACCTCGGTCGGGCGCTCGTAGTTCCGCTTGGCGGACAAAGCGACGATCGCGACGTTCGGCGTGTCCTCGCGGCCGAGCTGCTGGAACTTCACGTTGATCTGCTGGGCGGCGACGGTCGTCGCGTCGACGGTGCGCCCGTCGGAGTACAGGAACACGTCCGGCTTGACGTTGGCCCGGTTCTGCTCGGGGATGAACGACGACTGGGCCTCGGCGAGTTGGTACGCGAGCTTGAGCCGGCTCGGGCGGTCCGTCTGTTTAATGGAGTCGATCGCGTTGCGCAGGCGGGCCTGGTCGGACGTGAGCGGGGCGAGCGTCTCGGCCCCCTCGTCGAATGCGACCACGCACGCGTGGTCGTCCCGGCCCATCGACGCGACCAGGTCCTTCGCCAGCCGCTTGGCCTCGGCCAGGCGCGCGGTCTTGCCGTCTTCGCCAGCGTCCTTGGCGGCCATCGAGGCGGAGCGGTCGATCAGGATGACCGTCAGCTTCCCCGGCTTCTGGTTGGCGTTGACGACCGGCCGGGACAGCGCCAGGCATAGGATCAGCAGCAGCAGCATCTGCAGGAGCAGCAGCAGGTTCTTTCTCAGCTTCTGGAACGGCGAATTGACCTGCAGGTCCTGCACGGCCTTGCGCCAGAGGATGGTCGACGAGACGACCATCTCCCGCCGGCGGAGCTTGAGGAAGTACAGGACGAGCAGCGCCGGGACCGCGATCGCCGCGGCGATGATGGCGGTCCAGCCGGAGAGGAAGGTGGGAAACCAGGACATAAATCGTCGTCCGTTTCGGCAACCGCGTCGCCCGATGGGTTCGCAGAGGACGCAAAGGCGCAGAGCACGCAGAGAAGGCAAAAGCCGGGTCAGCCTCGGATCACGCGCCGGATCCCGTCTTTGAGGATGATCACATTGAAGTTTATCAGAAGAGCGAGCTTGTGCCCGGTCAACTTGAGGTAAGAAATGGCTTGCGACCGGTCGAGTTCCGTGATCTCGGCGACCGTCTTGTTCTCCAACACGAGCTGTTCTTCGACGACGAAGTCCATCCGACGCCGGCCAACGACCTCTCCCAAATACAGGATGTCGATCCACGCTTCGCGCTGGAACGAAATGCCGCGCCGCATGAACTCGATCGCCAACGCGTTCCCGTAAGTCTTCTCGTCGTAGCCAGGGCCCAACTCGCGATGCACGGCAATGGCGGCTCCGATCACACGATGCGACAGCGCATTCAACTCCGGTGGAATCTCGACCATCGGCGGGTCTTCGTCGTCATATGGCATCGTGTCGCGCCTTCGACAATACGCTTTTCTTCTCTGCGTCCTTTGCGCCTTTGCGTCCTCTGCGAACCCATCTGACGGCGCTCGATCAACCCAGCAGCCCGCGCTCGCGCAGGTAATTCAGGACCAGCGTGTCGAACGGCACTGAGGTGCTCGTGAACAGGTACGTCCCGCCGCGGCGCGTCAAATACTCCTTCAGGGACAGGCAGTACGCGTTGAGGTTTTCCTTGTACTTCTTGATCAGCGGCTGGGTGATGCTGACCTCGGCGAGGTCGTCGTCCTCCATGTCGCGCAGCTTCAGGTCGCCCTGGAGCGTCGGGTCGATCTCCTGGGGCGACAGGACCTGCACGGCGAACAAGTCGTACTTCCCGCCGGCGATGTACCGCAAGCCGTGCTCGAAGCCCTCCTTGACGAAGAAGTCGGACAGCACGACGCACACGCCCTTGTTGCGGTGGGCCAGGGCGAACCGCTTGCACGCGGCGACGAAGTTGCTCGGGCCGTCGGCCTTGAGCTTGTCGATGAACCCGATCATCTGGTTCACCTTGGTCCGCCCGCGGAGCCCGCCGGATTCGGTCACCACGCCGTCGGCGAACGCGACGATGTTCACCCGGTTGTAGTTGACCAGCCCGACGTACCCGAGGGCGGCGGCCACCTGCTTGATGTAGAAGGCCTTGTTCGGCTCGCCGAAGTCGCAGCTCTTGCTGACGTCGACGAGCAGGTAGAGCGAGAGGTCTTCCTCCTCCAGGAATAGCTTGAGGAACAGCTTTTCGAGGCGGGCGTAGATGTTCCAGTCGATGAACCGCAAATCGTCGCCAATGACGTAATTGCGGTAGTCGGCGAACTCGACGGACTGCCCGCGCCGCTTGGAACGCCGCTCGCCCTTCATCTTCCCGGCGAGGAGCTTGCGGCTCATCACGTCGAGTTGGTCCAGCCGGGCCATGAACTCGTTGGAGAGGAGTTGGCCCTTCTTGGCCGGGGCGGCGACGGGCGTGGGGGCTTGGGGAGTGGTGGGGGGCATGGAAGGCGGCTCGCTGGGGCGCGCGACGGTCAGTCGACGGTCGCGACGTGGGGGTAGTCGAGAATCACGCGGTCGTTCGTCAACAGGGGACAGCCCAGTGCGCGGGCCGTCGCAATCAGAAATCGGTCGGCCGGATCTTTGTGTTCGAGGTCCGGGAGCGTGGTCGAGGCCACCTCAATCGGGGGCGTGAGCGAGACGACGCGCACGTTCGGGTGCGTGAGCGCGGCGTCGACCCAGTCGGCTACGCCCGTCGACAGCGTCAGGCGCCCGCGGCTGACCAACTGCCCGATCTCCCAACACGAGATCGGACTTACACCGATTTCGCCCGGGCCGGCGGCATCCAACGCCGCCTGCTGACCGGCGCTCAAACCCTGCGCGCCGGTCATCCAGAACACCCAGATGTGCGTGTCGAGAAGGATCATCGCAAGGCGTCCCAATCGTCGACCCCGACCGGCCCGGTCGGATCCGCATACTTCACGACCGTTCCGGCAAGTGTCCGCCACCGCTCTGGCGCCCGGTGTTCAGGTGTGCCGCCGCTGTCGGACCGCTCGATGACGATCACTTCGACCGCCTCGCCGACCGGAAACGGCAGGCCGGACAAGCTTAGCGTTCCGCCGGCCGCAATGGTTCGTTCTGTTTTCCACGCACGCATATCACCTCCCGGTCGGTGCGGCAGGTTCTGCCGTCGTCACCCGTTCAAGACTTCGATCTCCCCGTTGTGCTGCTTCGTGTTGATCTTGTGCGCGACCTCTTCGGCGAGCTTGCGCGTCCGGCAAAGGATCTCGAACTTCTCCTTGCGGTCCTTGCCGTTCCAGACGGCGTACGTCCCGCCCAGGCCCATCATCACGCGCACCTTGCCGACGTTCTTGGGGATCGTGTACTTCATGACGACGTCAGTTTAGGACGCTCCAACGCTTTCTTCGAACTCCGGCAGTGGCACTTAAGTGCCACTGCCACCGGCGCGCCGCGCCTCGCGCTCGCGCAACTCCGGCAACATTTCCTTCGGGATCCCGCGGGCGCGCCACAGGTACTCCCGGGCCATCTGCACGTCCGGCTCGTACACCATCACGCGCCGGAAGACGGTCGTCCGCTGGTCGTAGCCCTGCTGTTCCTTCAGGCCTTCGTTCTGTACCAGGCACGCGATCCCGCGGGCCTTGAGCTGCTCCGACAACTGCTCGGCCTCGGCCGGCGACGACGTGCTGGCCAGAACGAGCGTCCGCTCGCCCGGGGCCGGCGTCCGCGGGCGGATCGGGGCATCGGGCCAGTCCTCCCGGAGCGCCCGCAGGTAGGCCCGCCGGTCGAACGGGAACGCCCCGCACTCCGGGCACCGGTGCGGCGTCTCCCGCAGGTCGTACCCGCACTCCGGGCACGTCGGGTGCTCCGGCCCGAGCTCGTGCGCGTCCAGCACCTCGACGTTCTCGGCCTTGCCGAACAAGGCCTTGATCGCGAACACCAAAATGAGCCCGACCATGCCGAGCCCGATCAGGGTGCCCAGGCCCTTGATCAGCCAAACCAGTACCGGGTCGCCGCCGTCGTCGTCCACGTTCGTCCGATCCTCCGCTCAACGCCGCGGCCGATTGCCGCCCGCCATCACACCTGCCGACGAACCCGGCGAATCAATTTCGGCTTCGCCAACCGCCCGACGAGCCGCCACACGCCGTACCCGACCAGCCCGACCGCCGCCAGCACTGCCCCGATCAGCACGGCCCAGGTCGACGGGACGAAGTGGGCCATGGCCATGCCGAAAAAAATGACCGTCCCGGTGGACGCCCGGGCGATGCGCTCGTACCGCCGCCATCGCGCCCGGGCCGCGGCGACCTCGGCCGGGTCGTCCGGGCTCGCGTAACCCAGCGGCACGGGCCCTGGCGGATCGATCGGGGACGGGCCGCCGCTCATGCCGTTACCTCCGCGCCCCGACCAGTTCCTGGTCCGTCACCTGCGTCGGCGTGTCGCTCAGGATCTTTTCCAGCACCATGTCGGTCGTGATGCCCTCGGCCTCGCCCTCGAAGTTCAGGATCACGCGGTGGCGCATCGCCGGGACCGCCACTTCCTTGATGTCGCCGAAGCTCACGTGGAACCGCCCGTCGAGCAGGGCCCGCACCTTGGCCGCCAGCGTGATCGCCTGGGCGGCGCGGGGGCTCGCGCCGACGCGCAGGAACTGGTTCACCATCGGCACGCTGAACTGCCCCTGCGGGTGCGTCGCCAGCACGCACCGGATCGCGTAGTCCTGCACGTGCGGGGCGATCACGACGCGCCGGATCAGCTTCTGGTGCTCCATGATCCGCGGGCCGTCGAGCACCGGCTGGATGTCGGCCTTGTACCCCGTCGTCGTGCGGTCCAGGATCTGCCGGAGCTCGTCGCGGTCGGAATACTGGACGGTCAGCTTGAAGAAGAACCGGTCGAGCTGGGCCTCGGGCAGCGGGTACGTGCCCTCCTGCTCGAGCGGGTTCTGCGTCGCCATCACGAAGAACGGCTCTTCGAGCTTGCGGATGCTGCCGCCGGCCGTCACCTGCTTCTCCTGCATCGCCTCGAGCATCGCGCTCTGGGTCTTGGGCGTGGCCCGGTTGATCTCGTCGGCGAGCACGATTTGGCTGAAGATCGGCCCGGACTGGAACTGGAACACCCGGTGGCCTTGGTCGTTCTCCATGATCACGTTAGTCCCGATCACGTCCGCGGGCATCAGGTCGGGCGTGAACTGGATGCGGTTGAACTTGAGCGAGAGCGCATCCGCCAGCGCGCGGATCAGGGCGGTCTTGCCCAGGCCCGGGACGCCCTCGAGCAGCGCGTGCCCGCCGACGAACAGGCACGTCAGCACGCCGTCGACGATCTCGTGGTGCCCGACGATCGCCTTGGCGATCTCGGCCTGCACGGCCCGGTAGTCGCGGCGGAAACTGTCGCACAGCGCCTGGATCTGCGGGTCGACGCCGGGGATGGGGGTGGTGGGAAACTGGGACATAAAGGCGATTCCTTTGGTGTTCTGTTTGTCAGCGTCAAACGGCGTTAAACCCGAATGTCGAAACTCGAATGACGAATCAATGGCGAAGGACGAATTCCGAATGACGAAAGCGTCGTGTGGTGTCGCGGCGACGCGTCGTCACTGTCATCCTGAGGTACTCCGAAGGATCTGGCGTCGAACTGCGGGGCCCCTTCAACTTTGGCGAACGGGCCTCGACGCTCGGGGCCAGATTCCTCGGAGTACCTCGGAATGACAGTGGGGACGAGTCCGGCGTGATGAAACCGTTTCGCCCTTCGTCATTCGGCCTTCGTCATTCGGCCTTCGTCATTCATTCGTCATTCGAATTTCGTCATTCGTCATTTATCTTGCCCCTCTTACTTCTCCTTGATCTTGTCCTGCGCCCGTTTCTTCGCCGCCATCAGGCCGCCCATGACGTTGCCGGGGGTCTCGCCCTGCTGGCCTTTGGGCTTGGCGGGGGTCTTGGGCGCGGCCGGGATCGACTTGTTCGTTGCCCCGCCGAGGACCTGTGAAATGTCGCCCGCGACGCCTTCCTTGGCTTCGAATTTCGCCTTGGGGTTCGGCACGGGAGGCGGGCCCGACGGCGCGGTGCCGCTCGCCTGTCCGGGCGCGGGATCACCGCCCGGTTTGAAGCGCTGGTCCGCCACGTTCGCGCGCACTTGCTTGAGCGACCCGAGCGTCTGCTCGGCCTCCTTCTGGCCGACGGTGCGGGTCGCCGTGTGCGACCGCACCCACCCCGCCGCCGCGGCCGCCGCCCGCTTGGTCGAGGTCCAGTCCCACGCGATCCGCCGCACCGCCACGTCCACGATGATCAGCGCCAGCAAAAACGGGATCAGCACGTCCCACACCGGCAGCGGGCTCGACGCGACCTGCATCCCCGTGCGGTCGAACAAATTCACCGACTTGTCGAACGGCTGGATGACCCGCCCGCCGGTCTGCTGGGCGATTTCTTCCAGCAGCGTGTCGTTGCTCTGCAGCTCGCGCGTCTCGGGCGAGGAGTTCTGCGAAACCCCGCCCATCACGTACCCGGACTGCCCGCCGGCGCCGGTGTAGTTGGCCATCACGATGTAGTTCCCGGCCTTGCCCGCGTCGAACGTCGCCTCGTACACGCCGGGCCCCACCTGCACCAGCCGGATCGGGATCGTCTGCATGTCCGGGTCGACCACCTGGCTGGCGAACCGGAGGAAGTTGATGAACCCCGCGTCCTTGTTCATCGCCTCGATCGTCACCTTCCCCTTGTTCCCGTCCTGGGTGACGCGGACGTCGAAGTCGGTCGACATCGGCGGCCGGGCGACCGACCGCACGACCTGCGCCCAGAACCGGCTGAAGTCCGGCGACGCCACCCACTGGTTCGCCCAGCGGTTGGTCGCGTCCGACGTGAACACCGCCGCCCGCCCGAGCCCCGCCTGCCAGCTCGCCAGCAGCGGGTCGTTGTTGTCCCCCGCGACCAGCGGCACGTCGATCTGCGGGTTGGGCTTGCGGCTGGTCAGCACCAGCCCGCGGACGCTCGGCACCGCCCGGATCCCCTTGATCAGGTCCGACGCCGTCTGCGGGCTCACCTTGACCGGGATCCCCTTCTCGTTCTCCGAGATCAGCGACCGCCGGACGACCGTCGCCTCCTTGATGAAGATCTGCGGGAGCTGGCTCGGGTTGGCCTCGACCGGCCCGTAAAACCGGCCCTTGGTCTTGAGCGCCATCTCCTCCATCGTCGGCGGGACGCCCGCCTTCCCGAGCTGGTGCGGGTAGACCGTGATCGTCGAGACCGTGATCTTCAGGTCGTTCAGCTGCTTGTACAAATTCTTCCCGTTGCGGGCCGTCGCGGGCGGCTGCGGGTCGCCGTCCGAGATCACGATAATGTGCCGTTGCTTGGCGTCGGAGTTCGCCAGGCACGGGGCGCCGGGGCCGGTGCCGTTGACGGCCAAGTCGATCGCGTCGTTGAAGTCGGGCATGTCGCCCAGCTGCATCCGCTTGATGGCGGCCTCGACCTTGTTCCCGTCGCCCTTCTGGGCGAGCGGGAAGTCCCACTGCGCCCCGCCGACGCCGCCCCCGCCCCCGCCACCCCAGTTGTAGGAGATGACCCCGATCTCGTCGCGGTCGCTCAGCGTCTTCATCGCCTGGATCGCGCACTGCTCGCCCCAGTAGTTGCCCTTGGGCATCTCGCACGAGTGCATGACGAGCACGAGCGCGCCCTTGGGCACCTGCCGCTGAGCCGGGATGTCCATGTTGACCGGGAGGACCTCCTCGACCTTCGACGACTGCCACCCGCCCGCCCCGAACGTCTCCGGGCCGCCGACCATCACCAGGCCGCCGCCCATGTCGTGCACGTACCGGGCGAGCATCTTGTCCTGCTCGTCGGTCAGCCCGCCGGTGCCGCGCGGAACGTTGTGCAGAATCACCGCGTCGAAGTTCTGCAACTCGAGCTGGTCGCGCGGGAACGCGGCCGCGCTCCGCACCTCGAGCGCGATGCCCTCGGCCGCGAGCGCGTCGGCCAGCACCTTCCCCGCATCGCTCTGGCCCGCGTCGTTCACCGCGTTGTCGACGTACAGGATCTTTCCCTTCCCCTTGATCACGGTGAACCCGGACCCCGAGTTGTTCTCGGCCAGCGTGTCCAGCTTGCCCGGACCCTTGCCCGCCGGGCCGCCCGGCGGCGCCGCCAGCCCTCCCGCCAGTTCCTGCCCGTTGAACGTCGCCTTGAACCGCAGGATGCTCGCCGACGACTGCCCCGGCACGGGGACCGTGAACCGGTTCAGCCCCGGGTCGAGCGTGACCGTCCGCCGCTTCGGGTTCGCCCCGCGCGGGTCGAGCGTCAGGTACTCGTCGTTGAGCCTGACCTCGAGCGTGCCGGTGACCTTGCCGGCGTTCGTCGACCTGACGAACACCTCGACCGAGAACGGCTCGTTCTCCCGCTTCCACGTCGGGGCCACGAACCGGTCGACCAGCACCTCGCTGCTCACGTTGTACTTCAGCGGCATCACGTCGATCGGGATGCCCAGCGCCTTGGCCCGGTCGACCACCGGCTGGATGTTCCCCTGCGTCGCAAGGCCGTCCCACGGGAGCAAAATCCGGTGCATCGCGCCCGGCCGGAACGACGCCAGCGCCAGCTCCAGCGCGGACGCGACGTCCGTCTGCTCCTTGATCCGCCTTTCCTTGATCGGGGCCGCGTCGGTCACCAGTTCCTTGCTCAGCATCGACTGCAGCACGGCCGACTCGCCGAACACGATCTCCCCGATCTCGTCGTCCTTCTGCTTGAAGGTGCGGTTGCCGTTCACCGCCTTGAGGTAGTCCCTCCACGAGTCCTCGAACGTCGCGAGGGTGAACCCCTGGAAGTTGTCCGCCGACTGGCTAATGTCGCGGACGATCATCACCTCCATTGCCTCGTGCTTGCGCGACCACCGGGCCCCGCACACGATCAGGAAGAGCAGCCCGAGCACGCCGACGCGCACGCCGATCGCGACCCACTTCCGCGCCGGCCCGAGCCCCGCCAGCGAGGCCATCCCCATCCAGACGGTGACCGCCGCCGCCACCGCGAACGCGACCCCGTACCCCCAGTGCCAATATTCCAGTTGCAGCGGCCAATGGATCGCGAGCATCCCGGGTGCCGCCGCGGTCGAGCTGTGTAGTTGATCCATCATACTACGGCGCCTCGCGTTCCCGACGACCACCCCCGTGTCCCGACGACGACGACGACCTCGCGCCCCTACGTTCACTCCGACGGTTCGACGTCGCGCCGTTTCACGAACTCATGGGCACCAAAGGTGCCCAGCCGCTCCGGTATTGTTCCCGCTCCGACTCGCAACTCGCAACTCGCAACTAAAACCGAATCACCTGCAACCGGTTGTTGCCCGCGTCCACCGCGACCGCGCGGTCGCGCTTGTCTACCGCCACGCCCCACGGGTACGCCAATTGGCCCGGGTCACGGCCCGCCTGGCCCCAGACCTTCAGGCTCTGCCCCGTGTCTTTGTCGACCCACTGCACGCGATTGTTCCCGAACTCGCACACGACCAGCCGACCCTTCGCGTCCACGTCCAGCCCGTACGGGAACCGGAACTCGCCCGGGCCCGACCCGATTCTACCCATGTGCCGCAGGAAACGCCCGCCCGTCGTCCACACGCTGATCCGGTGGTTGCACGCGTCCGACACGTACACCGTCTCCCCGGCGCCCTCCGTCACGATCACCATCGACTGCGGCCGGCTGAACTGGCCCGGCCCGTCGCCCATCGCCCCGAACGCGTACAAGAAGTTCAGGTCCTTATCGAACACCTGGATCCGGTCATTATCCCCGAACTCGGCCACGTATACCCGCCCCTGCGCGTCGAACGCGATGTCGCACGGATAAATGAACTCGCCCGGCCCCTTTCCCTCTTTGCCGAACTGCTTGACGACCTGCCCCTGCGAATCGAACACCACCACCCGCGCGTAGTGCGTGTCGGCCACCCACAGGTTCCCGTCCGGCCCCACCGTCATCCCGACCGGCTTCCCGGCCGACCAGTCGGGCATCCGGAACATCTTGATGAACTGCCCGTTCTTGTCCAAATGCTGGATGCGCGCCAGCCGGTCGCACACGTAATACGAGTCGTCCCGCTTGTCGTAACAGATCGCCCGCGGGTACACGACCTGCCCCTCGCCCGCCCCCGTCTCGAGCCAGATCTCGTCGGGCTCCTTCGGGTCCGAACACCCGCCGACGGCGATCAGCATCGCGCACGCCCCCACGAATACTCCCAACGCCTTCCCCGCGCGCGAGACGCGCCTCACATAGCCCCGGGCTTGCCCGGGGAAACCGCCTCGCGCCGAAAACCGTCTCCGCACCACCGCGACCAGCCCCACGCCCACCGTAACGAAAAACACGACCATCCCCGCGAGCAGCAACGACCCCTCCAGCATGTCATCGTTCCGCAGCGTGTGCACCCACGTCATCAACTCGCCTACGAACATTTTCGGCGAAACCGGGTTGAGAATCACCGTCGCCGCGACCTCCGTCATCGACAGCAGCACGACCAAAATCCCCGCCGCCGCCACGACTGGCCACGCCAGCGGCCACACGACCCGCCGGGCCGTGTCGCCCGGGCCCGCCCCGTCGATCGCCGCCATCTCGCGGACCTCGCGCCACCGCGGGCCCCAGGTCCCGCGCGACGCCCACACGGCCAGCCACCCGAATCGCGCGAGGTACGCCATGACCACGATTCCCGGGCCGTTGTACACCCAGTGCGCCGCCCACCACGTGGGCGAACTCCGCGGCTGATTGTATATCCGCACCAGCGCGATCGCGAGCAACTGCCCGCCGACCAGAAACGTCGCCACGCCGAGCACCAGCGGCCCGCGCGACACCCGCCGCACGATCCCGCACACCACCAGCCCCGCGGCGATCACCCCCGCGACGCCCGCGACCGCCAAGGTGCCGCCCGCGGGTGAGCCGAACGTCCGCACGATCCGCTCCGCGTCGAATGGCCGCTTGATCGACGTCACCATCGCCACCAGCGGCAACACGAGCGTCACGCCGATCACGAGGATCGCCAAAACCTTCGCCGCCCAACCCGCCGCGATCGCCACCGGCACCGGCCCCGCCTCCACGCGCTCGCCCGTTTCCGTTCTCCCGACCACCCACCGCACACCGAGCGCCAAGCCCGCCATGATCAGCAGCAGCGGCCCCGCCGTCACCAGCGCGGCCGCCGCGTTCCGCCGCTGCTCGCCCGGCGCCACCATCCCCGACTGCACGGCCGCGATCGACCCCGTCGCCAGCCCCGGCGACCCCGTCTCGAACACGGTTCGCACCTCCGTCGCCACCACGCTGATTCCCGTCGGCTCGTACACCGCGTACTCCTGCATCGCCAGCACGAGCGTCACTGCTAGCGCCGCGGCCACCGGCCCGGCGAGCTGCCTCCCGACCACTCGCCAATACCCCCCGTCGAGCAACGCCTGTTGCTGCAAATCCGAATCCATCCGCCGCCACGCCAACCCCACGATCGCCGCGGGGATCGGCCAAAGCCACGTGCCCAGCGTCCACACGCATCTGAGCACATCCCCCCAACTCCCGGGTCCCGGATACATGCCCGTCACCCGCAACACCTGCATCCACCCGTACGCGTACACGATCGATGGCAACAACAGCGCCGCCGGCAGCGCGCACACGACAATGGCCGTGACCACGCCCCTCCCCCGCCCGATCACCGCCGCCACCGGCAACCCCAACCCCACCGCGATCACCGCGACCAGCGCGTTGTACCCAATGGTCCGCCCCAGCAACCTCGCCTGAAACTCCACGCCGCCCAGCGACCCCACACCCCACCCGTCCACCACCAACGCCCCCACCCCCCACGCCACCGGCAGCGCGCAGCACACCCCCAGCACCACCCAAACGAGAATCGTCGGCAAATTACGAATCACTTTTTAGCCGCCGGGCTTGCCCGGCGCGTCCCACGGCGCTCGTCGCGCGTGCGTTTTCCGGGTGCCATGCTCAGACCCGCCGCCATCAACCGTCGATCCCTCGAAAGCTCCACCGGCGGGGATGAGCATGCCCAAGACGCTCGGCTCATCCACGCACCACATGCTCATCCCCGCCGGCCTCACGACTGCGCGAACCACACTCTCCTCGGCGGGTCTGAGCATGGCACCCACACACTTCCCCTGGCCTCTGTGTCTCCTTGTCTCGTTGTCTGCTTGTCTGCTTGTCTGCTTGTCTTCCCCTCCTCACTTCTTCCCCTCCAACACCTCCCGCGCCTTATCCACCGCCTCCTTCATCACCTTAGCCACCTCCACATAATCCCACTCCGCCTCCGCCCCGCGCGCCGGCCGGATAGCGAACTTCGCCTCGACCAGCTTGTTCTCGACCTCCGCCGACAGCAGGTAATCGATCAGCCGTTTCGCCTCCGCATCGTGCTTCGCGCCCGCCACCAGCCCGACCGTCGTCGGGATCGTCAGCGTCCCCTTCTCCTTCGTCTTCGCCGGCGCCGCCCGGACCTTCCCAGGTCCATCCTCGCGAATCATCGCCTCGACGTCGTCGTTATCCGTCGGCCCCGCCAGCATGTTGCCCTGCGAAATCTGTTTGACGACCTCCGAGTTCCCGCCGAGCAGTTTCACCTCCTGCGCTTCGAGCCCCTTGAGCCACGCCTCGTACTTTTTGGCGCCCCACTGCTGCCGCAGCGCCGCCAGATGTCCGCTGACGGTGCCGAGCGCCGGGAACGCCATGCACCCCTTGCCCTTGCCGACCTTCGTGGGGTCCGCCAGGTCCTCCATCGTCTCCACGCCGCTCACGCCCGGCGCCGTCGCGATCACACGGATCCGCAGCCCGCACGCCGCCCACTTGTTCCCCGCGTCCCGAAACCCGGCCGGCAGGTCCTTCGCGCTGGGCGACTCGTAACTCGCCAGCACGCCCTCCCCGGCCAAATTGATCGAGTGGAACACCTCGTTGTTCCAGAACACGTCGGCCTGGGGGTTCTTCTGCTCCGCCCGCAGCAGCGTGACCAGCCCGGACGTCTTCGACGCCTCGGTGTCGGTCTTGAGTTTGACCTTGATCCCCGTGCGCTTCTCGAACTCCGCGACGATCGGCCGGGCCACCTGCTCGTCGATCGCGGTGTACAGCACGACCTCCCCCTTCCCCCCGCCCGCCCCCCCGTCGCGGTCGCATGACAGGACGCCGACGAGCAACCCGAAACCGACGACGAAGCGCGTGATCGCGTGGGTCATGCCGGACAGGATAAGCCGCGTCGCGCGGGTTGTCGCGGTCCGCTCGCACAGACACGTTCGTGGAGACGCGCGGTCGCGTCCGGCCCCCTCTCCCGGACGCGCCGTTGACCGTGGTTTGGGAAAACGCGCCGCCGCGTCTGGGAGAGGGTTGGGGTGAGGGCATGCACCAACCGCGGTGCCGGTGTGCCGCGCGACATTCGAAATCGTTCACCGACCGCCATCGGATAGCGCGCACCCGTATGGTCGCTTCACGCCCTCACCCCCGCCCTCTCCCAGACGCGTCCACATCGTTCGCTTGATCACCACTTAGCGGCGCGTCCGGGAGAGGGAGTGCGCAAAAAGAAAGCCCCGACGTCAGCCGGGGCGTTCCTTGATCTCGCTACCCGAACCCTTTCACTTCGGCGCGGGAGCGGGCGCCGGAGCCGGCCCGTCCTTCGCCATCGTCCGGAAGTACTCCTGCGCCGCCTTCTGCGCGGCCCGATTCGCGTGCTCGGCGTCGACCTCGTCGGCCGCCTCCTGCATCGCGCGCTCGGCGATTTTCGCCATCTCCAGCTTCATCTTCCCCGCGTCGGCCTTGTCGCGCACGAGGTAGCTTGCCAGGACCTGGCCCTTCTCGTTCTCCTGCGTGTTGGTCTGCTCGGTCTTGAAGCTGCCGGGGGCGACTTCCTTACCGGTATTGCCGCCGGCCCCGATGCCCGGGCCGCCCTGACCTTGTCCCTGCTGATTGCCGACCTGTCCCTGTGCGAACTGGCCCTGGCCGTTCTGTCCCTGGCCCTGTTGGCCCTGGCCCTGCTGACCCTGACCTTGCGCGCCGCCCTGTTGCTGGCCGCCGTTCGCCGCCTGCTGCGCCTGTTGCATCGCCTGCTGCGCCCCGGCCATCTGCTGCGCCTGGTTCTGCATCTGCTGCTGGATCGCGCCCATCTGGCCCATCGCCTGCTGCATGCCCTGCTGCGCCTGCTGCATCTGCTGGGCCGCCTGCGCGCCCTGCTGGCCGTTGCCGTTCGCCCCGGCCTGCTGCGCCTGCTGCATCGCCTGGGCCATCTGCTGCGCCGCCTGACCCATCGCCCCGGCCTGCTGCTGCGCCTGGGCCTGGGCCTGCATCTGCTGCATCGCCTGTTGCATCGCCTGCTGCTGCTGCTGATTGGCGCCCTGCCCGTTGTTCATCTGCTGGGCCATCTGCTGCGCCATTTGCTGGAGCTGCTGCTGCGCCGCCGCCCCCTGCTGCCCGCCCTGCGCCGCCTGCTGCATGAGCTGCTGCATCTGCTGCGCCTGTTGCTGGTTGGCGCCCATCTGCTGCAGCTGTTGCTGCACCTGCTGCTGTTGCTGCGGGTTGTTGGCCATCTGCTGGAGCTGCTGGGCGGCGGCCTGCATCTGCTTGGCCGCCTCCTTCTTCTGCTCCTCGGTCAGCTTGTCGAAGTTCTTCACGACCTCTTCGAGCTTGTTCTTGGCCGCGTCGAAGTTGCCCTTGGCCATCTCCTTCCGCGCCTCGCCCACCGGGCCCTTGGCGTCCTCGGGCGGCTGGAGGCCCTGCATCATCATCTGCTGGGCCTCGACGAGCTTGCGCGCCTGCTCGTACTGCTTGGCCGCCTGGTTCTCCACGTCCTGCAGCGCCTGCAGCGCCCGCCGGTTCGCCCGCGCGGGGTCGCTGAGTTTGCCTTCGGTGCTGAACTTCCGCAGCTCCGCCACCAGCTTCCGCAGATCGTCCGTCATGGCCGGCGTCTTCTCGATCGTGGCCACCTGCGCGATCGCCCGGTCGACGTTCGCCTTGGCGACGGCCTGCTGCTGGTCGACCTGGTTCTTCTTCTGCGCCGGGTCCGGGCTGCCGAACAAATTCATCGGCGACAGGAAGGAAAGCCCGAACGCGACCGCGCCGAGCATCAACGCCGTGTACGCCTGTCGGGGCATCGCCAGCGGGAACTGTTTCCCGAGCTGCACGCCCTCGGCCGTCCGCTCGGCGTCCCGAACCGCCGCCTGGGCGAACGGGTCGTTGCTGGGCCGGACGTAGATCGCGGTGGAGAACTTTTCCTTGAGCCGGAGCTTGTCGTCGATCGCCGCCGCCGCCGCCTCGCGCGTCGGCTTGGTCGCCAGCGCGTAGATCAGGCCGACGACCGCGCACGCCCCCGCCCCGCACGCCACCAACAGCAGCCAGTGCTCCTTCGCCCACCCCATGTACAGCGAGAAGACCTGCAGCGTCTTCTCCAGCACGACGGCGAGCAGCACCAGCCCCGCCAGCGCGACCAGGCTCCACGCCAGCGCGTCGAGGAACCGGCGGGACATCATCTTCGTCTGCACGGCGGCCACGTGGCGATCGAGACGGCTCATAGTGTGCTCCCTTACCTTTTGTATGCGTTGCGTATCAGTATACGGCCGCCGGGAACCCGCAGAAACACAAAATACGCGAGGGCACCCCTTCTGACGTCCGCCGGGGCACGAAGTTGCACCCACTCAAATCGCCAGAGCTCACAGAGCCACAGAAAGAAGAAAAGTCAGCCACGGATACTCACGGATGGCCACAGATTCAGAAATCTGATCTGTGACCCTCTGTGGGAATCTGTGGCTGATTCTCTCTTCTCTGTGCCTCTGTGAGCTCTGTGGCGATTCGTCCGCCGCAACTACAGCTCCCGCACCGTGTTCCGCACCAGCCCGAACAAAATCATCCCCATCCCCGTCAGCATCACGGCCATCGCGGCGACCACCCACACGCGGCCCCAGAAGACCGATTTGATCAGCGTCGGCGTGACCGTGCCCGCGAACCCCAAGCCGACCGCCACATAGCCCCACACGAGGATCGCGCGACCCCCCGCGCGCCTCACCGGAACGGGGTCGACCGTCGCGGGCCGCTGGGGCTCCGCGGGCGCGGCGTCGGCCTCGGCCGGCCCCGGCGGGGCGGCGACCAGCTCCGTGATCGCGGGGTCCGAGGGCGGCATCGTCCGAAAGTATATCGTCCGATCACCGCCCGACACCGCGCCACCTAAATAATCCCCGCGCGAGTCGCTACAATGCCCGGCCCATGCCGACCCACCTCATCGAGCTCGTCGAACGGTTGCCCGGGCGCACGATCGTCCTGGTCGGCGACCTGATGGTCGATAAATACCTGTACGGCGACGCCGAGCGGCTCAGCCCCGACGCCCCCGTGCCGGTCCTTTGCTACCGGCGCGAGGAAAACCGCCTGGGCGGCGCGGGCCGCGTCGCCGCGGATCTTTCCACACTGGGCGCGAAGGTGCGCGTCGTGTCGATCCTCGGCGCCGACACCACTGGCGCCGAAGTTCGCAGCATGCTCGCCGAGTGGGGCTGCGACACGGCCGGCATCGTCGAGTGCACCGACCGCCCGAGCACGTCGAAGGTGCGGCTGGTGGGCCTGGCCCAGCACCGCCACCCGCAGCAGATGATGCGGCTGGATTACGAGGACACGCGACCGGTCGACGGCGCGCTGGCCGAGCAGGTGATCGCCAACGTCAAAGCCGCTTTGAGCGGCGCCGACGCCCTGTGTATCGAGGATTACAACAAGGGCCTGCTCCCCCCGGCGGTCTGCCAGGCAATCATCGCTGCCGCCCGCGAGGCCAACGTGCCCGTGCTGGTCGACCCCGCTGCGATCAAGGACTATTCGAAGTACGCCGGCGCGAGCGCGATCACGCCCAACGCGACCGAGACGACGCTGGCGACGGGCCTGCCCGTGGCGACCGAGGAGCAGTTCAAGGCCGCCGCCGAGCGGTTGCTGACGGACCTGAAGCTCGACGCCGCCCTGCTGACGCTCGACAAGCGCGGCAGCTACCTCGCCACGGCGGCCGGCACGCGCCGCTGGCTCCGCACGCGCGAGCGCGTCGTGTACGACGTCTCGGGCGCGGGCGACATGGTCCTGGCCATGCTCGCCGCCGCCCGAGCGAGCGGCGCCGACTGGGTCGACGCCGCCGCCCTGGGCAACATCGCCGGCGGGCTCGAGGTCGAGCGCTTCGGCTCGGTCCCCGTCACCCGCCCCGAGATCGTCACCGAGCTGCTCCTGGAGGCCGGCCAGCACATGGGCAAGCAGCGCACGCTCGACCAGCTCGTCCCCGAGCTCGCCCGCCACCGCGCCGCCGGCAAGCGCATCGTCTTCACCAACGGCTGCTTCGACCTGATCCACCTCGGCCACGTGAAGTACTTCCAGTTCGCCAAGCGCCAGGGCGATCTGCTGGTGGTGGCGGTCAACACGGACACGTCGATCCGCCGCCTCAAGGGCAACAAGCGCCCGATCATCGCCGAGCACGACCGCGTCGGCGTGCTCGAGGAGCTCGAGTCGATCGACTACCTCCTGCGCTTCGAGGAGGAAACGCCCCTGGAACTGATCAAGGCGATCTGCCCGGACGTGCTGGTCAAGGGCGCGGATTACGCGAAGGAACAGGTGGTGGGGTGGGACGTCGTCGAAAGCTACGGGGGAAACGTGGCGCTCGCGCCATTGGTGGACGGGCGCAGCACGAGCGCGGTGGTGGAGCGGATTTTGGAAGCGTACCGGTAGGCGCCAATCGGACGATCAGGGCAGATCGTTGACGAGCAGCACCGGAAGGTTCGGCACCGCGACAAACCTTTGGTCGTTGGTGACGAACGTGGTGCAGCCTTCGCGGAGCGCGGTCGACGCGTGGATCGCGTCCGGAAGCTTGATCGACATCCCGGCTCGCAACGTCGCCGCGCCGACCAAAACGTCGCGACTGACGTCCACGACCGTCAATGAACCGGCAGTTCGAACCATCTGTTCGTATGGCCCCCGAATCGCCGCGTCGTTCGAGCGGATGGGTTTGACCAATACCTCCGCGAGCGTGAGCTGACTGGTGAACGCGCGGAAGTCACCACGGTCGATGCGTTGAAAGAGCGAGGCGAGTTTCGCCGCCGCGGACGGCAACCCTTCGACCGCGTAGATGAATACGTTGGCGTCGAGATAGATAGAATCGCCCGCGAGCGTGGTCAACGATCCCATTGGTCGCGCTCACTCCGGATGAACTGGTCGACCTCTTCGACGGATTTGAAGAGTCCCTTACCCTTACCGATGAAACTGGACAATCCGGGCCCCGGCGTCGACGGGGAAGCGTCTTCGGGGGCGTCGACGAGCACGATGACCTCGGCACGCGCTCCGACCCGCAGCTCGGGGGAGCTGACCTGCACGACCCCCCCGGGCCCGACGGTCACGGTTTGTTTGATCGCGGCGACCATGACCCGAGTATACGTCACCGGGCAGGAATCGGCGCTCCAATTCCTCCCGTCACCTCGGGGCTGCCCCGACCTGGGGCGCCCCCGCCCGCCTCGGATACATCACCAGCAGCACCACCAAACACCCCAGCGTGATGAACCCCGGCACCGCGTAGAACGTCTGCCAGTCCAGCGCGCCGTCCGGCCTCGTCACCCACTTGCCGAGCGCGCCGCTGAACCAGTTCCCCCAGATCACGCCGAAGCCGAAGATCAGGAGGTTGAACACGTTCTGCGCGCTGCTCCGCACGTCCTTGGTGGTGAACTCGTCGATCGTGATGAACACGAGGAAGAAGAAGCACCCGAACACAATCCCGTGCAGCGCGAGCGCCGGCACGATCGCCCAGGTCGTCGGGAAGTAGGCGAACAGGAAGAACCGCGCCGCGTACGCCATCAGGCCGACCGCGAACAGCGTCTTGCGGTTGACGCGCTTGATGACCAGCGGCATCAGCGCGAGCACGATCACCTCGGAGAACTGCCCGATCGTCGAGATCCCGCCCCCGCCGGCGCCGAAGATCTTCACCAGCAGCGAGTCCTTGGGCACCTCGAGTCGCCCGGCCGTCAGATACTCGGCCGACCGCGCGAAGAAGAACGAGTGCAGGCCCGCGACCACGAACGTGAGCAAAAACAGCGTCAGCAGCGGGCGGTGGTGGACGATCTCCTTCAGCGCCTCGCCGGGCGCGAACTTCTGCGCCCCGCGCGACGGCGGCGTCGCCGGCAGCGTCAGGCTGTACACCGCCAGCCCGATCCCCAGCGCCGCCGACAGCTTCATCGCGTCCGCCATCGCCGCGAACTGCAGCGCGCGGTCGTCGCCCGCCTTGAACAGCACCCAGTGCCCCATCGCGATGCCGACCACGATCCACCCGGCCGTGCCCCACACGCGAACCTTGCCGAAGTCCCGCTGCGCGTCCGGCAGGTGGCGAAAGCTGATCGAGTTCACCAGCGCGAGCGTGGGCGTGTAGAGCAGCCCGTACGCGAAGCTCAGGCCGTACAGCACCGTCGCGTCCGTCACGTACGCGATCGCCAGCACCACGCCCGCCCCGATGATGTGGCAGATCGCCATCAGCCGCTCGGCGTTCATGTACCGGTCCGCCACCTGCCCGGCGATCAGCGGCGACAACATCGCCCCGACCGCCCCGACCGCCAGGATGTTCCCGACCGTCCCCTGGTCGATCCCCACGTGGTTGCGCAAAAATCCGAACAGCAGCGGCAGCCACGCCCCCTGGATCGCGAACTGCAAAAACATCATCACGGACAGCCGCCCGAAGATCATCGGGGGCGTGCGGTCGGCGACGATAGTGAGCGGGAGGGGCGCGGTGGTCATGGATCGGCTGCCAGTAAGAACGACGCAATAAAACCCCTTTTGGCCGCCGGGCTTGCCCGGCGCGTCTAATGGCGCACGCTCAAGCCGCGCCCGCCGTCGCCGACGCCGCCTCCCCGCGCGCCACCGACCCGTCGGCCGTCGACCGCGGACCGATCGGCGGCTCCTTCGTGTCGTCGCGGAACAGCGCCGCGAAGATGACCAGCACGACCGCCGCCAGCGCCGCCGGCCAGATCCAGAACTTCTGCAGCAGCGGCAGCGCGTCCCGCCCGACCTTGTCGCCCACGATGTTGTTGTACAACTCGCCCATCACGTACCCGCCGATCGCCAGCCCCAGGCCGTACGTCAGTAGCACGATCAGCCCCTGCGCCTGCGCGGCGATCTGCTTGGCCGCCCGCTTGTCGGTGTAGATGAACCCCGTGACGAAGAAGAAGTCGTAGCAGATCCCGTGCAGGGCCACGCCGAGCATGATCAGCACGAACGACGGCCCGGTCACGCCCGCCGCGAACAGCGCGTACCGCGCCACCCACGCGAGCATCGCCGTCGCCAGCATCCACTTCACGCCCAGCCGGCGGAAGAAGAACGGCATGATCAGCATGAACACGACCTCGGCCCCCTGCCCGACCTGCATCCACGCCGTGAACGGCGGGTTCGGGTTGGCCGGGTCGTTGACGAGCATGACCGTCTTCACCGTCGCCGCGGCGAAGCTGTAGTACGCCGCCAGCGGGATGCAGATCAGGAACGAGCTGAGCGCGAACACCGCGAACGACCGACTCCGGAACAGCGAGAACGCGTCGACCCCCAGCACCTCCCGCACCGACGCCTTCCGCCCCTTGGCCGGCGGCGGGGTGTGCGGCAGCACGAAGCTGAACAGCGCCAGTCCGACCGCCGCCGCCCCCGCCACGTGGAACTGTTTCGCGGACACGTCGAACGCGAGGGCGCTGATCAGCAGGCCCGCCGCGATCCACCCGAGCGTGCCGAAGACGCGCACGAGCGGGAACTGCTTCTCCTGGTTCGTCAGGTGCGCGAACGACACCGAGTTCGTCAGGTTGATCGTCGGCATGTAGAACAGCGAGTGCACGAACACCAGCGCCAGGAAGCCGAACGACGACTCGCCGGGCGCCATCACCGCCGGCTTGGTCGGGTCGACGTTCGGCACGGTCGCTGGCGTCACGTACGGGATCGCGAACATCGCCGCCGCCCCGAGCAGGTGCATCACCAGCAGCACCCGCTGCGACGCGAAGAACCGGTCCGCGATCATCCCGAGGAAGAACGGGCTGACGATCGCCGCCAGCGGCGCGAGCGTGTACGCCCGCCCGATCGACGAGCCCATCCCGTGGGTCGCCATGAACGGCCCCATGCTCACGTACCACGCGCCCCAGATGAAAAACTGAATGAACATCATCACCGACAACAGGGGCATGACGCCCGGCGCTGTCCGGCGGGCGAGCGGCGGCATATCGGCGGCGGCGGCGGCTTGCGACATAATCAGGTTCCCTCAGACAGACCCACGGCAGACGTGATCGACCGGTGCCCGCGCGCGCCAAACTGCACCCGCGCACCCGGCACCGACGTTACCGGCCTCAGCCAATCCCGTTGCGGCCGTAACCCGCGGTGCCCGGCGGATGTTACCGCCACGCCCGCGCGATGCCACACAAGATGCTTCCGCGCAACAGCGGGCAGTGCCTCCGTCGTAGCCGCCCGCTCGCGGGGCACGTCTCATTGCGCTCCCTCCCGACACGTGCGCACGCGTGGGTCGATCACATCGACCCCGCCCCGCGACAAGTCGCTGGGCTCCCTCAATCCAACTTGTCGCAACCCGAATCTACGCACCCGTCCCGATCCCCGCACCCCACCCCCTCTATTTTCCCCGTTGTCCCGCGATTTCCCGCTTCTCTAAGATAGCTCACGCGGGCCCGCGAAAACGCTTAGCCCGCTGTGGAACGCCGATTGCCTCTTCCGAACTCCGATGGGCCGCCCGCGCCATTCATCCGGCGCGGCAGTGTGGCCCCGTCGAAACGAATCATCGAAAGCGAAAGGAGTCCCCCATGTCTCGCGCCGAATCGAACCTCTCGGGTCAGCAGGCCGGCACCGAATCCCAGGGCGCCGTCGGAAACGTCGTCCAATCCCTCAAGGACAAGGCCGGCGACGTCGCCCAGTCCCTCCGCGACGTGTCCGGCAACGTCCGCGACAAGGCCGTCGAACAGTACGAAAACCTCCGCGGTTCCGCCCAGGAGTATTACCAGCAGGGCAAGGAGAAGGCCGCCCAGTGGCAGGACGACGTCGAGCAGTTCGTCCGCGACCAACCGATGAAGGCCGTCGCGATCGCCGCCGGCGTCGGCGTCGTCCTCGGCTTCCTGTTCCGCCGGATCTAAGACCGCCCGCGGTATCACGCACGTGCCCGCGCGACCCGCCCACGCCGACTCCTGTGAAGTCGGGTTCCCGCCGAAAGCGGGAGGGTCGTGCGGGCGCGCGTGTCCGCCGTCGACGACGTACGCCGTTCCCGCGGTGCCCCGCCCCGAGGTCCTCGCCATGAGCACGTCTTCCACCGACCCCGCCGACCGGACGCGCCCCGCCGGGGCTTCGTCCGCCGCCCCGGGTGACGCCGCCTGCGCCACCAACTTCCCCCCCACCGCCGCCGTCGAGGCCGCGCGCGGTGCCGCCGTCGGCCCCGCCACACCTCCACCCGGCACGACGACGACCGACCGCACCACCGTCGTCGGCTCGACGTCCGCCAAGACCGTCGGCGGCGCCCCCGGCGCCACCCCCGAGGCCTTCGCCGCCGGCGCCGCCGAACCTTCGGGTAACGGCCACTCCACCAACGGCAAGTCCAACCCCGCCGCCCGCGCCTTCGGCGAACTCTCCGACGAGTTCGGCCAGCTCAAGGACTACGCATCCTACTACATGGCCGCCAAGGCCGACGGGTTCAAGCAGACCTTCAAGAACGTCGCCCTCTACGCCGTCCTGGGCATCGTCGGCGCGATCGTCGGCGGCGCGATCCTCGTCACCGCGGCCGTGCTGCTCGTGACTGGCATCTCGGACGCGCTGACGGCGCTGTTCGGCGGGCGCGAGTGGGCCGGGAAGCTGGTCACCGCAGTCCTGCTCCTCGGCGGGCTCGGCGTCGGCATGTGGTTGATGATCAAGAAGGTCACCAACAACTGGAAGTCCGCCCTCGAGAAGAAGTACGCCGACTGGCGCGCCGAGCAGAAGTCCCGCTTCGGCACCGACGTCCAGGAACGCGCCCGCGAGCGCAAGTCGCCGCAGTCGCAGCAGAACTGACCCGCCGCTCGCGGCTCCGCCCCGACCCTTTCTCTCGACGACCCGACGACCGACGAGGCGCCCATGGCAGACACCACCACGACCCCCGACGCGAAGAAGTCCGACCACAAGGACAACGGCAAGGCGCCCGCCAAGCCCGACTTCCTCACCCAGCAACAGGACGACGCCAAGGCCGCCATCTCGCGCGTCCTGACCGACATGACCCAGTCGCTCAAGTCCGGCGCCGACGTCTCCGCCTGGGCGAAGCAGTACCCCTGGGTCACCGCCGGCGCCGCCGCCGGCGCGGGCTTCCTCGTCGGCCTGCTGCTCACGCCGTCGAAGGGGCAGCCCGCCAAACAGAAGTTCGCCGAGCTCCGCAACTACGTCACCCCCGCCCCCGACCCGATC
>DASPKW010000203.1:0-15793 GCA_035627895.1 Tepidisphaeraceae bacterium
CTGCGACTGTGGCGCTCGTAACGCGCGTATGGGACGTCCTCGAGAAAGGCTTTCAACTTCACCGCGCGCGGGATGGCACGTTCGAGAGTCACGTTGACGACCGTGTCCGGATGGTCGCGCCAGTCGGTCACGAGTCGTGCGCGAACCGCTTGGAGCAATGTGTAACGGTATGCGCGAGTCGCTTGCAACACGTCGCGGATACACCCGTCAAAGTAGTCGCGCTTCCCCCCTCCCGCGCCAGAACGGGACGTGTTTCACCCCGGTCGCTTCCATGGTCAGCCACGCGACGGAGCCGTGGAGCTTGCGCATCATCGGGCCGAGGTTCTTGCCCACCTTGAGGTAACCGAGCGTGTGGTAGTGGTTGCTCAGGAGCGTGGTGACCCAGGGGACGAAGTTGTGCGCGGACGTGTAATGGTTGAAGCGGCCCCAGAAGGCGGCTTTCGCGGGCTCGGTCAGGAACCGGTGGGCGCCGTCGCGGACCTTTGACGTGATAAAGTAGACGGTGCTGTCGCGGTACCAGTGTTCGAAGCGGTGTCGCTTGCGAAAGAACTCGTTTCGGGTCCCGGAGGATTTGCGGAACTGACCCATTGGTTATCGATAGGTTCATGGTCACCAAAGGTGACCAAGCCGCCCCGTTCCTCTTGGTGACGGAGGTAGTTGAACATGATGAAAGACGAACTTCAACGACTCCTTTCGAGCGATCCGTTTCGACCGATCAGGGTTTCGATGGTCAACGGAGCGGTGATCGAGATCGCAGACGCGCGTGTGGTTACCCTGGGGGACGAGACGGCGCGCGTTTTGCGCCCGAACGAGGACTGGGTGGCGTTCGCGTACAGCGCCGTATGCGCGATCGAGCGTTACGTGCCCGGGTTCCGTGGGACGTTTGCGGATTACAAGAGACTGGCGCCCCGGCGGGCACGGTAGGCGACGGGGTGATACGATCGCGTCATGCCCGACCCGCGCACGTATCCCATCCCCCCCAACTGGCAGGGCCTGCGCCTCGAGACGGCGCTGAAGCGCCTCGCGAAGGACCTGAGCTGGTCGCAGGTCCGCGCCCTGATCTCGGGGCGGTTCGTGCGGGTCAATGGCGTGCTGGCGATCGACGCCGATCGGGGCGTGGGGGCGGGGGACGTGATCGAGGTGACGGGCGAGGCGCAGGCGGCGCCGCCGGGGGATGTGGACGTGGAGGTCGTGCACGCGGACGCGGACGTGGTGGTGGTGAACAAGCCGGCGGGGATGATGTCGCTGCGGCGGTACGAGGAGCGGGGGTGGGAGGAGGCGCGCAAGTTCGCCTGGCCGGCGCTGGACGAGGTGTTACAGCGGCTGGCGAACGCGAAGCGGCTGGCGGGCGGCGGGAGCGTGCGGGTGCTGGACGTGCACCGGCTGGACCGCGAGACGAGCGGCCTGATGGTGTTCGCGCGGACGGTGGCGGCGCGGGACGGGTTGGTCGAGCTGTTCAAGCGGCACTCGGTCGATCGGCGGTACTGGGCGGTCGTGCGCGGGCACCCGGCCACGATGCGGATCGAGTCGTGGCTGGTGCGGGACCGGGGGGACGGGCTGCGCGGGAGCGCGGGCGGGGTGAACGTCGAACTGCGGGCGGAGGGCGAGGCGCGAAAGCCGGCGCGGCCGGCCGAACTGGCGGCGAGCGCGTCGGCGACCGGGTGGGTGCCGTCGGTGTCGACGGCCGAGTTGGAGCGGCGCGGCGGCGAGCGCGCGGTGACGCACGTCCGGCCGGTCGAGCGGCTCGGGGAGTATTCGATCGTCGAGTGCCGGTTGGAGACGGGGCGGACGCACCAGATTCGGATTCACTTGTCGGAGGCGGGTTTTTCGTTGTGCGGGGAACGGGTGTACACGCACGGGGCGGGCGAGGCGCCGCGGGTCGACGGGAGCGGTGCGCCGCGGCAGGCGCTGCACGCGTTTCGCCTGGGATTCCGGCACCCGGCGACGGGGGAGCGGGTGGAGTTCGAGCGGGGATGGGCGGAGGATTTGGCGGGGTGGTTGGGGCGGCTGCGATCGGTGTGACTGCGCCAATTGACCTCCGTCCCGCGACAAAGTCGCTGGGCTCCCATTTTACGCGCGGGTCGCTATCGTGGGCGGCCTATGAAAGACCCGCGGTACGCGAAGCTGGCGAAGTTGCTCGTGCATCACTCGGCCGAGATCCAAGCCGGGAACACGGTGCTGGTCGAGGCGTTCGAGATCCCGCCGGAATTCACGATCGAGCTGGTGCGGGCGATCGCGGACGCGGGCGGGGTGCCGCTGGTGCAGACCTACCAGGACGGGGTTCGGCGGGCGCTGCTCAACGCGCTGACCGAGCAGCAGATCAAGCTGTCGGCCGACTTGGACGTAGCCCGGATGAGCAGGATGGACTGCTACATGGGCGTCCGCGGGTCGCACAACATCGCCGAGCTGTCGGACATCCCGCGCGAGAAGATGGACTTGTGGGAGAAGCTGTACCTGCACCCCGTGCACTTGGAACAGCGGGTGAAGAAGACGCGGTGGGTGGTGCTGCGGTGGCCGCACCCGTCGATGGCGCAGGCGGCAAACATGAGCACCGAGGCGTTCGAGGACTTTTATTTCCGCGTGTGCGCGGACGTCGACTACGCGAAAATGCGCGAGGCGATGCGGCCGCTGGAAGACCTGATGAAGCGCACCGACGCGGTGCACATCACCGGCCCGGGCACGGACCTGCGGTTCTCGATCAAGGGGATCGGGGCGAAGATGTGCTACGGCGAGCGAAACATCCCCGACGGCGAGTGCTTCAGCTGCCCGGCCAAGGAGAGCGTGCAGGGGCACGTGCAGTACAACTGCGAGACGACGTACCGCGGGACGATCTTCAACAACATCCGGCTGGCGTTTAAGGACGGCCGGATCGTCGAGGCCACGGCCGACTCGCCGCCGAACACGAAAAAGCTGAACGAGATCCTGGATTCGGACGCCGGCTCGCGCTACATCGGCGAGTTCAGCCTCGCGTTCAACCCGCACATCAAGAAGCCGATGAAGGACATCCTGTTCGACGAGAAGATCGACGGGAGCTTCCACTTCACGCCGGGCCAGGCGTACGAGGACGTCGGGAACGGGAACCAGTCGCAGATCCACTGGGACATGGTGTGCATCCAGCGGCCGGATTTCGGGGGGGGCGAGGTGCGGTTTGACGGGAAGGTGATCCGGAAGGACGGAAGGTTCGTGGTGCGGGAGTTGGAGGGGTTGAATCCGGAGAATTTGGGGGCGTGACGCTCCGACCCCGCGTGACTACATGTCGTTCTGCGATCGCGATCGCGACCTGCGGAAAACGCGCTCCCCTGCGGGCGGCGCTGACGCTTGCCCTTGGGGGCCCGCGGCTAAACGATGAGTTTTGCGGGAGGTCGGATGCTCTGGCTGATCGGCCTTCCGTTCGTTGCCCTCCTGGTTGCGATCATCGCGCTGCGGGTGATGCGGAACGTGCGGCACGTGTCAGAGTTGCGGAGTTCGGCGAGCGCGTTTGGGTTTCCGGAGCGGGGGCGGAAGCCGTCGGACGATTATCACGACCAGGTGTGGGTACCGGTGTGCACTCGGGTGGCGGATGCGGCGGAGGCGCGGCTTGGGCGGGCGCTGTCGGCGAGGGAGCGGCGGGCGGTTTGGCGGGCGAAGTCGGCGCTGGTGCTGGAGGTGGCGCTGAAGGAGATAGAGGGAGCAGCGGGGGACAAAGGGGTGGTCGAGCGGTTGCTGGGGGAGTTGCCGGCGGGGGTGAATCGACCGGATCCGACGGGGTGGTGTGATCGTTGACGCGTTGCGCGGGGCTCGCACCATAGGTGCGAATTCGACTCCACACCGGTCGACGCGAGTGATCCGAAAGCGTCCGCTGAGTGGGCAAAAGTCGGGGCAGGCAGACAAGAATGTCTGCCCCACTGAAGCCCCGCAGCGTCCGATAATTCACGTGATTCTCAGGCTCCCGCCGATGTATCGGCCCATGGGCGCACGGTGCGCCCGTTGGGAGCGGTGCGCATGGGACATTCCGGACGCAAGGTGTGCGACCTCGATCAATTGCTGGCGATCCGGGAGCGGGCGCGGGCGGAGGGCCGCCGCGTGGTGCACGCGCACGGGTGTTTCGACATCGTGCACCCGGGGCACATTCACTACCTGCAGTTCGCGCGGGTGCAGGGGGACCTGCTAATCGTGTCAATCTCGGCGGACCCGCAGGTGAACAAGGGCGTAAATCGGCCGCTGATTCCGGAGGATTTGCGGGCGGGGAGTTTGGCGGCGCTCGAGTGCGTGGATCACGTCTACGTGAACCCGCATCCGACGGCGGTCGAGCTTTTGGAGCGGCTTCGGCCCGACGTGTACGTGAAGGGGCGGGAGTACGAGCGGAACGCGGACCCGCGGTTTCTCGCCGAGCGCGAGGCGGTTCAGCGGCACGGCGGGCGCGTGGTGTTCTCGAGCGGCGACGTGATCTACTCGTCGACGGCGCTGATCGGCGGCATGGGCGGGATGGCGGCGTTCAACTCGGAGAAGACGCGGCGATATTTGAGCCAATACGGGCTGACGTCGCCGGCGCTGCTCGGGCTGGTCGATCGGTTCGCGGGGAAGAAGATCGTTGTCGTCGGGGATTACATCCTGGACCGGTACCACTTCTGCGAGGCGTCGGCGGTCGCGGCCGAAGCGCCGATGATGAACCTCCGGCAGATCCGCAGCGAAGATTACGACGGCGGCGCCGGCGTGATCGCGTCGCACCTGGCGGGGATGGGCGCTTCGCCCGTGCTGGTGACGGGACTGGCGGAAGACGAGGCGTCCGCGGGGGTAGAGGAGCGGCTGAGCGCGCGGGGCGTGAACGTGATGGCCGTGCGCACGCACCGGCGGATCCCGCTCAAGCGGCGGTACCTGGCGGACATGACGAAGGTGATGAAAGTAGATGAAGGGGATTCGGGGGCGCACGAGGCGAACAGCGAGCGGGCGGTGTACGAGGGGATCATGGCGGCGGCCGACGGGGCGGCGGCGGTCGTGTTCGCGGATTTCGGGTACGGGCTGCTCAGTCGCGGGCTGCTCGAAAAGGTGCTGCCGGAGTTGCGGAAGCGCGTGGGCGTGATCACGGCGGACGTCTCCGGCATGCGGAGCGATCTGCTGGCGTTCCGCGGCGTCGATTTGCTCTGCCCGACGGAGCGCGAAATGCGCGAGGCGCTGCACGAGTTTTCCAGCGGGATCAACGCGGTCGTCTGCGGGCTGCTGGAGAAGACCGGCGCGAAGCAGGCGATGGTGACGCTCGGAAAACAGGGCTTGCTCGTGTTCGACCAGCATTCGGAGGCCGGGCCGGGCGAGGCGTGGGAGCGACGACTGCGGAGCGAGTATCTGCCGACGCTAACGGACCGGGCGATCGACCCGCTGGGGTGCGGGGACGCCCTGCTGGCGGGGGCGAGTTTGGCGCTGGCGGCGGGCGGATCGGTGCAGGCGGCGGCGTACGTGGGGTCGGTGGCGGCGGCGTTCGAGGCGCAGCAGGTCGGGAATCAGCCGATCACGCTCGAGGCGCTGCTGTCGGGGATGAGCTGCTCCGAGGAAGAACAACCCGGATGGAGGCTGGCATCGTGACGCTCAACTGGCAACGAATGTCGCTGCTGTCTGCGCGCTTCCAGGACAATTGCGCGGCGCTGGCGACGCGAGATGCAGCGCTGGCGGGGCGGCTTCGCGCGCACGTGCCGAGTGGGGAGTTCGTGATCGCGGGGGACGGCGACGAGCTGCGGATCGGCAAGCTGAGCGATGGCCTCGTTGTGCCGCTGGTTTACCGGATCAACCCCGCGGGGTCGCGGCAGATTCTCAGTAAGCTGTGCCCGAAGGGCGAGTACGCCGACCCAGTGCTGGTGGCGGGGCTGGATCAGGGGTGGCTGTGGCAGATGGTGCACGAGTTGCCGTGCCGGGTGGCGATTCGGCCGGGGTATCGGCCGCCGGTGTTTTATCTGGCGCGGTCGGTGGAGCAGTTGTGGCTCGCGTGCCATCTGCACGACTGGCGGGCGATGCTGGCGGACGCGCGGGTGCACCTGTTCGTGGGGGACGGGTGCGCGGCGGAGATGGAGGCGGCGCTGGCGGCCGACGCGCGGCTCGCGGGGCCGCGGGTGTCGGTGACGCTCGACGGCGGCGTCTGGCCGGCGGGGATGAACCTGGACGTGGCCAACGCGCGCGTGGCGGCGCGGCTGCAGGCGCGCATGGACGCGGCCGTGAGGTCGTTCGGGAGCCGCGCCCCGGCGTGGCCGCTGCGCCCTGAAGACCTCGGCCGGCCGATCCGCGTGATGGGCGTAACGTCGCGGTACACGACGTTCCTGCAACATTCGATGCGCGACTGGCTGGCCGCGTTCGACGCGGCCGGTCACGAGACCCGGCTGATCATCGAGGCCGCCGACCACGAACAATTGAGCAGCCTCGTGCTCGCGGAAGAGGCCGCGGAATTCGAGCCCGACCTCATTGTGCTGATCGATCACTTCCGCGGCGAGCTCGGCGGGTTGCCGGCGCACGTGCCGTGCGTGATGTGGGTGCAGGACCGGCTGACGAGCATCTACTGCGCGGCGGCGGGGGCGATGCAGGGGCCGACGGACTTCGTGATCGGGTACGGGCGGGCGGAGTGCACGCGACAGCACGGGTATCCGCCGGAACGGTTCATGGCGACGATGGCGGCGGTGAACGAGGCGCGCTTCGCGGCGCCGGAGTTGTCGGCGGGTGACGTCGAGCGGTACGCGTGCGACGTGAGCTTCGTGAGCCACGCGAGCCGGCCGGCCGAGGCGTTCGTGGCGGAGCAGATCGAGCGCAACCCGCGCGCGAAGGCGCTGCTGACGGACGCGTTCGAGCGGCTCAAGTCGATCTACGACGACGGGATGTGCGTGTCGCACCCGCTGCACGTGCGCGGGGTGATCCGGGAAGCGATGGCGGCCACGGGGGACGTGCTGGACGCGGCAAGCCTGGACCGGGTCACGGACGTGTTTTCACAGCAAGTGAACAACGCGCTGCTTCGGCACCAGATGCTCGAGTGGACGGCGGAAACCGGTGTCGACCTGCGTCTGTACGGAAACGGGTGGGAAAAACACCCGCGGTTGGCCGAGTACGCGCGGGGCCCGGCCGACCACCAGGGCGATCTGCGGAAGATCTACCGCGCATCGCGGATGAACCTGCAAGCCACGCCACACGGCGCCGTGCACCAGCGGACGCTCGAAGGGCTGTGCGCCGGCGGGTTCTTCCTGATGCGGTACGTCCCTGGCGACCGCGTTGGGCAGATCTACCAGCCCCTTTGGGCATGGTGCGAGCGCGAGGGGATCGAGACGGACGAGGAACTGCTTCGTCACGCGACGCCGGAGGTGCTCAAGATGCTCGGCGAGTTCCAGCGGACGGTGGGGCTGGACCCGTTCAAGCTGGGCGTCTCGCTGATGGACGACATGCGGATGTTCGCCGACGTCGGGTTCGTGCAGTCGGCGGCGGTCATGTGGGCGGACGAGTACGAGCGCGTCGCCTTCGACTCCCGGGCGGCACTGCAGCAGCGCGTGCGGCATTTCCTCACGCACCCGGAAGAGCGCGCTCAACTGGCCGAGGCGATGCGCGGGCGCGTGGTCGAGCACGCGACGTACGGGGCGGTGAACCGGCGTTTGCTGGAGTTTGTCTCGCGGGGGATGGCGCGCAGCACGTCGGTCAGTCGCGCGGCATAACCTCCCTTCCAAACAAGCCGGGGCAGAGCGCACGGGCTTTGCCCGAAGCGCCGCCCCGGATGCGTCCGATCCCCTCAAGCTCCCGCCTCCCAACGACCGATAACCATCAAAGCGTCCGCCCACGGATCGTTGGCGAGAAGGAGTCGAGCCATGTCCAAGTCGTTGAAAGTGCTGCTTTTCGGGGGTGGAATCGAAGGGGCCCAGGCTCTGCGCGACCTCGCTGCCGCCGGCCACACGGTCACCGGCGTGGTCGCCGGCGCGTCCGAGGACGACGGCGGCGAGCGCCTGGCCGCCTTCGCGGCCGGCATGGACCTGCGCTGGACGGCCGACCCCGAGCGGAACCCGCCCGACGCGAGCATGGCGGACCGGCCCGACGTCGTGTTGTCGGTCGGCTATCGGCGGAAGATCGGCATGCCGTTCCTGGGTCTGGGGACGATGGGCGCGTTCAACGTGGCGATGAGCCAACTGCCGCGGTACCGCGGGTGCTTCCCGTACCGGTGGGCGATCCTGAACGGCGAGACGACATGGGGCGTGACGGTTCACCAGATGACGCCGCGCTATTGCGACGGGGCCGTGCTGCACCGCCGGGGCGTGGCGGTGATGCCGCGCGATACCGCATACGACCTTTATCGGCGGTGCGCGCACGCGGCGGCGCGGGCGGCGGTGGACGCGCTCGGGTTGCTCGCGGGCGAGGCGCACCGGCTGGTGTCGGCCGAGCCGGCCGGAGCGCAGTCGTTCCCGGCGGGTGAGCCGTTCGGGGGCCAGATCGACTGGCGGCAGTCGGGGGCGAAGATCGACGCGCTGGTACGCGCCTGCGACTTCGGCCGCGATTCCGCCGACCGCTATGTGAATCTCCCGCGATCGGCCCGAGCCCAGTTCGCCGGCCGGACGATCGGCATTCACAAGGCCACGTTTGGCGGCACGATGTCCGTCTACCCGGCGGGCACGATCACGCGGTGCGACGCGGACGCCGTCTGGGTGCAGGCGGGGCGCGGGCACGTCGCGATCGACGAGGTGTTCGTCGGCGGCGCGCTGGCGCGGGCGACGGAGTACTTCCCGTCGATCGGCGCGAGCGCCGGCGACGCGTTCGACACGCACATCTCATGGGACCTGAACAACCCGACCGGGCGCACCCCGGCCGCGACGAGGGAGCTCAGTCATGCGGCTTGACCCGGGCGGAACCGAAAAGATCCCGTGGGCCCGCCCGTCCGTCGGCGACGAGGAACTGGCCGAGGTCATCGACTGCTTCAAGAGCGGGTGGCTGAGCCAGGGCCCGCGCGTCGAGCGGTTCGAGCACGAGATGGCGGCGCGCGCCGGGCGCAAGCACGCCGTCGCCGTCAGCAACGGCACGGCCGCGCTGGACCTGGCCGTCCGCGCCGCCGGCGTCATGCCCGGCGACGAGGTGATCGTCCCCGCGCTCTCGTACCTGGCGACCGCGAGCGTGCTGGTCATCCAGGGCGCAAGGCCGATCTTCGTCGACATCGACCCGCGGAATCTCGGCCTCAGCCCCGACCTGACCGCCGCCGCGATCACCCCGCGAACCAAGGCCGTCCTCTGCACCGATCACGGCGGAAACCCGTCCGATTTGCAGCGCCTGGCGGAGATCTGCGACGACCACGGCATCCCGCTGATCCTCGACGGCGCCCAGAGCATCGGCGCGACCCTGCACGGCCGGCCTTGCCTGTCGTACGGGTACCTTTCGACCACCAGCTTTCACGCCGCCAAGACGATCACCACGATCGAGGGCGGCATGCTCTTCACGGACGATGCGCAGGTCGCCCGCCGGCTACGGATCATGCGCAGCCAGGGCGAGGACCCGGACCGCAAGTACTTCCACGTCGAACTCGGGCACAACTTCCGCATGACCGAGATGCAGGCCGCGATCGGCCTCGCTCAGCTCCGCAAACTCGACGACCTGCTGAGCAATCGCCGTCTGATCGCCGCCCGCTACACCACCGAGCTCGCGCCGCTCGGCCTGGGCAACGCGCCGGGGATCGCGGGGGCGCACAACAGCCACTTCCTATACTCGGTGATCGTCCCCGAGCGCGACGCAGTGGCGGCCCGACTCAAGGCCCGCGGCATCGAGACGCGCGCCTGCTACCCCCTGCCGCTGTACGACCAGCCGATCTTCGCGCACTTGCGCGCCGAGCGCTGCCCGGTCACGGAGCGCGTCGCCGCGGGAATCCTGAACCCGCCGATGTTCTACGGCCTGACCGCGATGCAGCAGAAGCGCGTCGTCCGCGAGCTCCGCGAGGCGATCGAGGCGCTCGCGCCGGGCGAGGGCGGGTTGCGCGCGGCGGTGTAATCGCTTTCGAAACCCGGTCGCTGACCTCTTGTAGCCGGCCCGCTTGCGAGACGTGTCCGACGGCGCAGCTTGTCCGACGAATGGACTGACGCGACGACGCCTCCGGACGCGCCCCTCAAGCGGGGCGGCTACAAGAGGCAACCACGCAGTTCTTTCCCGTCCTAACCGCTCAACGAATCCGATACGAACGGCCGATAAAGAAGGGGCGCGGGCGATCCGCGCCCGCAATCGTACGCGCGCATCACGCACCCTCATGCCGGACCTCTCGATCATCCTCCCCACGTGCGACCGCGCTCCCCTGCTCGAACGCGCACTGGCCGCGATCGAGCAGACCGTCCGCCGACCTCACGAGGTGATCGTCGTCGACGGGGCGAGTTCCGACGGCACGGCGAACGTGCTCGCCCGGGCCAAGGCCTGGATGGGCGACCGCCTCCGCGTGATCCGCGAAGACCGCCGGGAGGGGTTCGTCCGTGCCGCCAACATGGGCTTCCGCGCCGCCCGCGGCCGATTCGTCACCTGGCTCAACGACGACGTCCGCCCGCTCGACGGCGCGCTCGACTCGGCCCTCGCCCAACTCGAATCGTCCCCGGCCGACGTTGGCGTCGTCGCCCTCTTCCACCGCTGGCACGACCAGCGCAACATCGCCTACGAATTCTCGACCCGCGGCGCGACCTACCGCCTCTGCCACGTCCGCGGCACCCTCTACGCCAACTTCGGCGTCGCCCGCCGCGAGACCTTCGCCCGCCTCGGCTTCTTCGACGAGCGCTACTTCTTCTGCGCCGCCGACCCCGACTTCTCCCTCAAGGCCTGGCACGCCGGCCTGCGCGTCGTCCCCGCCTACGGCGCCGCCGTCGACCACGACGAGCACGACGACGACCGCCGATCGACCGACGCCGTCCGCGCCGACGCGGACAACCGAAAGCTGTTTGCCAAGTGGGATTTGCCCCCGAAGAACGCGCGGTTCAACGACTTCGACGCCGCCCGCCCGTGCACCCTGCGGGGCCCGCGAACCGCAGCCCCGCTCGACGAAGCCGCATGAGATACGAACCACCGTTTCCCGTGCACCCGGCCCCGGCGGGGCCGCTTCAGCGGCTCTGAAACCAACCGAGGACACAGTCATGAAAGACGCATTCGAGATCGACAAGTCGTCCACCACCCCGGCCCCCGCGGGCAGCCTCCAGGCCATGGTCGGCCCCCTGCCCGAGCCCGTGACCGTCACGCGCGCCCCCGAGGCACCCGTCGCCGCCCCCCTGCCCGCGCCCGCCAAGGTCGTCCTCAAGCCCCGGCCCACCGTCAGTTTCGTCATCTCCACCTACAACCGCCGCGACGTCCTCCTCGAGACCCTCCGCCACGTGGCCGAGTGCGGCCTGACCGACGAGGAGCGCGAGGTCATCGTCGTCGACAACGCCAGCACCGACGGCACGTCCGACGCCGTCCGCCGCGAGTACCCGATGATCTCCCTGCTCGCCCAGGAGTACAACACGGGCCCCGTCTCCAAGAACCTGGCGATTCGCGGCGCCCGCGGCCGCTACGTCGTCTTCCTCGACGACGACTCCTACCCGATGCCGGGGTCGGTTCGCCAGATGATCAAGCACTTCGAGGCCGACCCGCGCCTCGGCGCCGCCGTCTTTACCGTCAGCCTGCCCGATGGCACGCGCGAGTGCTCCGCCTACCCGAACGTCTTCATCGGCTGCGGCACCGGCTTCCGCCGCCACGCCCTTGAGCAGTCCGGCGGGCTCCCCGAAGACTTTTTCATGCAGGCCGAGGAGTACGACCTCTCGATCCGCATGCTCCAGGCGGGCTGGGAGATCCGCTACTTCGACGATTTGCACGTCACGCACCTCAAGAGCCCGTCGTCGCGCAGCGCGGAGCGGACGACGCAGTTCGACGTGCGGAACAATCTGATCCTGATCACCCGCTACTTCCCAAAGAAGTGGGTCCTCCCCTACGTCAAGGACTGGCTCCGCCGGTACCGCCTGATCGCCGCCTCGAAGGGCCACGAGCTCGCCTACTACAAGGGCCTGCTCGCCGGCCTCGCGCGGACGATGCGCCCGAGCAACCGCCGCCCGATCGACGAGCGGACGTTCGAGAAGCTCACGAAGGTGAACGAGACCGAGCTGCGGATGGCCCGGGCGAAGAAGGAATTCGGGATCAACCGCGTCGTGCTGATCGACTTCGGGAAGAACATGCTCCCGTACTACCTGGCGTGCAAGAAGCTGGGGATCGAGGTCGTCGCGATCTCCGACGAGCGGCTGGGCGGGCACGGGCGGCGCTACCGCCGCCTCCCGATCTTCGACGACGCCATGTGCCGCCGCTTCCAGTTCGACGCGGCGATCGTCTCCAACCTCTCACCCGTCCACGCCGCCCAACGAAGGGACGCGTGGCGCCGGCACTTCGAGAGCGCCGGCGACACGCGTCCGGTGATCGACCTGTTCGAGGGCAACCTGTGGGCCGGCGTTACTTTCGCTGACCGGGCATCACAGGGATTTCACCAAACTGCTGCTCGAACCGCTTGACCAACTGCTGGAGCGAGAGCTGAAGCCGCTTGGCGGTGACGTACGAGATCACGACGCGGTCGGTGACCTTCAGCAGGACCTGCTGCTGCCCGCCCTGGGCGTTCGGGTTGGGCATGTTGAACCCGAAGTCGAGGACGGCCTCCTGCTCGGCCGTGTGGATCCGGTACGCGTTGGCGTAGACGGTCTTCATGTCCCGCTCGTCGACGAGGACCTGGACCTGCTGCTGCCCGCCGGCGGTGCCGGTCTGCGTGCCTTCGATTTCTTCTGCCATGGTGGGTTTCCTTTCCGAGTGATTCCCTGAGACGTGGGTGTGAAGGGGGTGAACGCCCGGCGGCGCGAATCCCGCGCGTGCCAGGCGCGGGGTATTCTGTCCCACCCCCGCCAATTGTCAAATTGCCGCAGGAAAAGGGGTTGGGCGTCGCGCCTGGGTCTGGTTTATCGGGCGCGCGCCTCGGCGGCCGTGCGCGGAATCGGACGGCTGCGTGATCCGCCGCACGCCCGCGCGCCGGCACTCGCCCGGTAACCTTTCGCTTCCCTTCCTGTTCTGGGATACTGCGTGCGTTCACGCTCGTCACAACCCGTTCCGGGAGGGATGCGATCATGAGGGCTCGAGGAAACCGCCGCGCGCTGGTCACTGCCGTTGCCGCGATTGCCGCGTGGGGTCAGAACGCGTCGGCGGCCGACCCGTTCGACATCTATCCGGTCGTGCGCACGAACGACCCGCTGGTCGGCGGCGCGGCCGGGTCTAAATTCACGTTCTTCGGCGCCCCGTCGATCAACGCGAGCGGCACCGTCGCGTTCCGGTCGCAGGCGTCGGGCTTCAGCCTGTACACGGGCCTGCCCGGCGCGATCGTCCCGGTGGCGCTGAGCGGCGCGCAGGCCCCGGACCTGCCCGCCGGTACGACGTTCTCGATCCCCGACAGCCGGGTGCCGATCAACGCCGCCGGGGCGGTCGCGTTCGCCTCGTCATACAGCGGGACGGCCAGCGGGCGCGGCGGCTTCGTCCACGCCGGCGGCGCGTCGGCCAGCGTCGTCCTGCCCGGCGACCCGCTCGTCGGTCACCCGACCGGCGGCACGTTCGACTCCTTCGGCACCAACGGCCACCGCGTCCTGCTGGCCGACAATGAGACGCTCGCCTACCACTCCTGGACGTCGACGTTCCCCAACGCCGGCCGGTTCGGCGTCTGGGCGGGGCCGTCCAAGGCGGGGATGACCAAGGCCGCCCTGTCCGACGACCCCGCGCCCACCCTGCCCGCGGGCGTCCACTTCAACTCGATCGAATACCCGGTGATGAACCCGTCCGGCGTGCTCGCGTTCCGCGCGTCCCTCAACGGTCCGGGGACGACGTTCTACGACCGGGACGGCATCTGGTCCGGCCCGGCGAACGACGTCCGGCCCGTCGTCCGGTCGGACGCGCCGGCCCCCGGGACCGCCAGCAAGTTCTACTCGTTCTCCGACCCGTCGATCAGCCGGAGCGGGCAGGTCGCGTTCCACGCCGACCTCGACTTCAGCTCCCCGTTCGACCAGTCCGAGGGCATCTGGGCGGGGACGGCCGGCGCGCTGCGCCTGGTCGCCCGCGCGGGCACGGCGGCGCCGGGCACGGGCGGCGCGACGTTCGGCTACTTCATGGGCGACCCGCATGTCAATTCCGCGGGGACCGTGTCGTTCGCGTCGCCCCTGAGCGGGGCCGGCATCTCCACGACGACCAACGGCCGGGCGCTGTTCACCGGTTACGACGCGAGCCACTTGACCCTCGTCGCCCGCACCGGCGACCACGCCCCCGGAACCCCCGACGGCACCGTCTACGCCTGGCCCTCCGACTTCGCCCACGCGCTCAACGACCTCGGCCAGATCGCGTTCGTCGCCAGCCTCACGGGCGGCGACGTGACGTCCGCCAACGACAACGGCCTGTGGGTCTACGACCCGATCCTGGGCACCCGCCTCGTCGTCCGCGAGGGCCAGACGCTGCAGGTCGCCCCCGGCGTCACCCGGACGGTCAGCTCGATCGACATGCTCGTCGACGCCGCCACCGGGGACGGCCGCGGCACGTCCCTCAACGATCGGGGACAAATCGCGTTCACGCTCGGGTTCACCAGCGGGATCAATTGCGGCGTGTTCATCGCCGACATCGGGGGCGTGCTCCCGGGCGACCTGGACCGCGACGGGCTCGTCTCGGCCGCCGACCGGGCGGCGCTGAGCGCCCTGATCGCGACGCCCACCTCGGCCGGGCTCGCGCTGGGCGACCTGAACGCCGACGGCGCGATCACCGCGCTCGACTTGGCCGTCCTGGATTCGAACATGAACCAGACGATCGCGGCCTGGGCGCCCCCGGTCGACTTGCGGTCCTCCGAAGTGCCCGAGCCCGGGGCGGCGGCCCTGGTCACGCTGGCCGCGGCGGGCCTACTGCGACGCCGGCGCCGGTGACGCTCGTTACCGTCGCGTTTCAACCCGCCCGAGTCGCGCCGGTAGTAGTGGTCTGAAAGGACCCTACCCCACCATGCAGAACCCCCGTTCCCGCACCGCCTCCCGCCGCGACTTGCTCAAGACGTCCGGCTACGCCGCCGCCGCGACTCTGTCCGGCGCGCTCGTCCCCGCCGTCCACGCCGCCGGCTCCGACCTCGTCCAGGTCGCCCTCGTCGGGTGTGGCGGGCGCGGATCCGGCGCCGCCCTCCAGTCCCTGTCGACCACGACCGGCCCGATCAAGCTCGTCGCCATGGCAGACGCCTTCCAGGACCGCCTCGACAAGAGCCACGCCAGCCTCTCCAAGCAAAAGCCCAAGCAGGTCGAGGTGCCCAAGGACCGCCAGTTCGTCGGGTTCGACGCCTACAAGGGCGCGATGGAGCAGCTCAAGCCGGGCGACGTGGTCATCATGGCCACGCCCCTCGCCTTTCGCCCGGTGCACTTCAACTACGCGATCGGCAAGGGCCTGAACGTGTTCATGGAGAAGCCCCTGACCGCCGACGGCCCGACGTCCAAGCGCATGCTCGCGCTGGCCGAGCAGTCGGTCGCCAAGAACCTCAAGTGCGGCGTCGGCCTGATGTCCCGCCACGCGAAGAACCTCCAGGAGCTTTACCAGCGCGTCCAGGACGGCGAGATCGGCGACATCGTCGCCATGCGCGGGTACCGCATGCAGGGCCCGATCGGCCACATGGCGTCGCTCCCCAAGCCCAAGGACATGCCCGAGCTCGAGTACCAGGTCCGCCGCTTCCACAGCCTCCTCTGGGCGGGCGGCGGCGCGTTCTCCGACTTCTACATCCACATCATCGACCACCTCTGCTGGATGAAGAACGCCTGGCCCGTCAAGGCCATGGGCAACGGCG
>DASPKW010000204.1:0-18816 GCA_035627895.1 Tepidisphaeraceae bacterium
ATTCCCGTTCGCCTCCGCCATCGCCGAAGACGCGCCAAAAGCCAACGCCTCGCCCGCAACCGAACTGCGTGACCTGACCTCCGACGACCCCGACGCCCGCGCCGCCGCCGTCGAGCGCATCACCGCCCAAGGCCCCGCCGCCCGCCCCGCCCTGATCGACGCAATCAACGGCGACGACGTCGCCCTCCGCCAGGCCGCCGGCGCCCTTCTCCTCAAACTCCCCTTCGACGCCCCCGCCGACTCCGACGCCGTCCGCGGCCTCCTCAAGACCTACGGCCACCCCGACCCCGCCACGCGCAAATCCCTCGTCACCCGGATCGTCGCCGAGGCCGGTAAGGACGCCGCGCCCGCCATCCTCCGCCGACTCATCCGCGAGGAACCGAGCGACGACGTCCGGTGGACGATGCTCGCGCACCTCCGCCAGGCCGTCGTCACCGGCGCCATCCCCGTCGATGCGGTCGACGCCAAAACCCAGCGGGCCCCCAACGTCGCCCTCGCCGGGCTCGCGTGGCAGCGCAAGGCCCCCGCCGCCGCCGCCACGTTCTTCGAAAAGGCGCTCGAGCTCGAGGCCAAAAGCCCGACGAAGGAAATGGAGGTCGCGCTGGTCCTGTACGACCTCGCCGGCGCCTACGTCCGACTCGGGCGGTTCGACGACGCCGCCGATGCCCACCGCCGCGGGTTCGCCCGAAACCCGCTCGTCATGATCACGCGCGGCCCCGACAACGAGCGCACCGACCACGGCCAACTGCTGTTCCTCCTCCACGCCCGCCACGGCCCCCTCAATGGCTTCGCCGACGATCTGCAGGCCCACAAGAACCGCCTCGCCAGCCCGCACTTCCAGTACTTGGTCGGCCGCGCCTACGAGCGCGCGGGCAACGTGCTCGTGGCCGAAGCGCTCTACCAAGCCGCGTTCCTCTGCACGCCCGACACGCCCAAGGCCCGCGCCGACGCCGGCGAGGCCGCCTACCGCATCGGCCTGCTCGGCCCCGCCGAACAGCAGTACTCCGCGGCGCTCGCCGCCACCGGCGGCCCCGCCGGCGACTCGATCGAGACGATCGAGGCGCGCCTCCAACTCTCCCTGATCGTCGGCCGCCGCGGGGACGACTTCGCCGCCGCCGAGCACATGCGCCGCGTCGTCGAGGGCGGCCTGCCCGCCGGCGCCCGCCTGACCGGCGTCGTCGGCGGCGCGCGCCGCCTCAGCGCGCCCGACGCCGCCAAATCGCTCGAGGTCCAGATGCACTGGCGCTACCTCCGCCACGCGACCGCCCGCCGCAACGTCAACTCGATCAAGGCCCACGCGAAGGAACTCGCCCGCCTCAACCCCGACGCCTACGACGTCGCCATCGACGCCGTCCCCGCCATGCGCGACCTGGGCTGGAACGACCAGGCCGACGCCCTGTTCGAGGCCGCCTACGCCCGCGCCGCCGCCGAGCTCGCGGCCAAGCCCGACGACCCCGCCGCCCAAAACCGCGTCGCCTGGCTGTGCGCCCGCGGCGCCCGGCGGCTGGACGAGGCCCGCAAACTGATCGACGCGGCCCTCAAGGCCGAGCCCGAAAACCCCGCCTACCTCGACACCGCCGCCGAAATCGCCTTCGCCCAAGGCCGCCCCGCCGACGCCGTCGCCCTCCAGTCCCGCGCCGTCGACCTCCGCCCCGGCGACCGCGAATTGCGGGCGAATCTCGAGCGTTTCAAGAAGGCGAAGTAGCGCGGGCGCGAGAGGAAGAGGTCCGTCCGACCGCTTCGTTTCGAGACAATCGCACGATCCCCCTTGTAGCCGCCCCGCTTGCGGGGAGCGTCCAAGCGGCCCGAGTCTTCACGTGCGTCGAACCCAAGTGCGTCGTTAGACGCGCCCCGCAAGCGGGACGGCTACAAGACGTCACGACGCTTCACTGCGCGTTGGTATGATCTCCACGATGACCCTCCGCGGCGCCATCCTCCTCGCACTGCTCATCACGACGGGCCCGGCGCCAGCCCAAACGTCCCGCCCGCGAACCGACCCGGCGCTGCTCCGCGCCGTCACCGACCTCGCCTCCTCCGACCCCGCCGTCCGCGAATCCGCCGAGGCCAAGCTGATCGCCGCCGGCCGCGACGCCCGGCTCGTTCTCGTCACGATGTTCGAATCGACCGAAGACGCCCAGCTCCGCGCCGCCGCCGGCGCCCTCCTCCTGCGCCTGCCGTTCGACGACCCCACCGACCCGCCCGCCACCCGCTCACTTCTCGAAAAGTACGGCCAGGCCCCGCCGGCCGTCCGCATCACTTACCTCAAAGCGATCGCCGACGCCGCCGGCGACTCGACCCCCGCCATCCTCCTCCGCCTCATGCGCGACGAGCCAGCCGACGAGGTGCGCTGGGCGATCGTAAATCACTTCCGCACCACCTTGGCCGCCAAGCCGCTGCCCCCCGTCGCCGCCTTCGCGCGGGCAGCCGCGCTGTCCCCCCGCGCGCCCAACCTCGCCCTGGCCGGATGGGCGACCGCCAAGGCCGACCCGCCCGCCGCGCTCGCCCTCTACCGCCGTTGCGTAGACCTCGAGGCCGACCAACCCACCGACGACGCCGGCGCCGCCGAATTCGTCTTCGACGCGCTCTCGACCGCCTACGTGTCCCAGCGCAAGTACGACGACGCCGCCCACGTCCTGCGCGTACAATTCGCGCGCCGCCCGGAATCCGTCGACCGGCCCGAGGCGGTGTCGAACAAGCTCGACGACCTGTTCGCCCTCCACGCCCGCTTCGGCCCGCTCGCCGGCTTCGCCGCCGACGTGCGAAACCACGCCCGCCACCTGGCCCGCCCTCAGACGACTTACGCGCTCGCCCGCGCCTACGACCGCCGCGCCGCCGAACCCCTGGTCGCCGACGCCCTCGCCCGCGCCGCCTGGGCCGCCAACTTCGGCGACGCCGTCGGCCGCTCGACCACCGGCGAGTTCCTCACCAACCAGAACTACGACGCCGCCGCCCGCGCCCAGCTCGAGGCCGTGATCGCCATCGAGTCCCACCTTGCCGGTGTCGCCCCGCCCGCCCTGCCCCCCAACACCGTCAACGTCTGCAACGCCCACCTGCGGCTCGGGCTGATTGCCGCCCGCGTCCGCGACGACGCCGCCGCCGCCTTCCATAAGGAGTCCGCCCTCCGCGCCCTCGCCGCCGTCGGCGGCATGCTCACGCGCGTCCGCGGCGACCGCACCTTCACCGGCAAGGACGCCGAGCAGATGATCTGGGCCGAGGTCCACTACCACGCCTTCCGCGCCGCCCGCGCCCGGCACGACGACGCCCAGGCCGCCGACCGCGCCGCCCGCCTGCTCGAGCTCCTCCCCGACGACGAGCCCATCGCCCTCGAAGTGCTCCCGTGGCTCGTCGACCAGAACCGCGGCCCCGACGCCGCCAAACTCTTCGCCAAACCCTACGCCGCTTCGAAAAAGCGCCTCGCCGAAAAGCCCGACGACCCCGAGCGCCAGAACAACCTCGCCTGGCTCTGCGCCCGCGCCGCCCAGAACCTCGACGAAGCCCTCGCCCTGGCGACCCGCGCCACCGCCGCCAAGCCCGACAACTACGCCTACCTCGACACCCTCGCCGAGGTCCACTTCCGCCGCGGCGACCGCGCCAAAGCCCTCGAAACCGAGCGCCGCGCGCTGGCGCTGAAACCCGACGACCCGTTCCTCCTGGAACAACTCAAGCGGTTCGGGGAGAAGTGATTGCGGGAGGGGAGGGAGATCCGCCGGGCGCGCATCGCGTGTGGGAGGGCGAGGCTCCGTCCGAGCCGCAGGGCACCCCGCGCAGCGGCTATATCGCCTCCAACTCGCGTTTGCAGGTCCGCCCTTGCAATGGTCGCGGCAGTGGCTTCGCCTCGTCGCGATTGTCGTCCCACACAACACACCATCACCGAGCCCCCATTCCACCCCTGAAGCGCATGAAAGTTCGACACAAACAAGAACGGCCCGGCGAGACTTGAATCTCGCCGGGCCGCTGATTGAGCAATCTAAAGGGTCGGATTAGTAGGGCCGACGGCTGCCGCCGCCACCACCACCGAAGCCGCCGCGGCCACCACCGCCGCCGCCGCCCCCACCGTACCCGCCGCGGCCACCGCCGCCGCCACCACCGTAACCACCACGCCCGCCGCCGCCGCCGCCACCGGAGCGATTCTCCTTCGGCTTGGCTTCGTTAACGGTGAGCTGACGGCCGTCGTGCTCCTGCCCGTTCAGGGCGGCGATGGCGGCCTGCGCCTCATCGTCCGAACCCATCTGAACGAACCCGAAGCCCTTCGAGCGGCCCGTGTCGCGGTCCGCGATCACTTCGGCGCTCTGCACGGTGCCGTACTGCGAAAACAACTGCTCCAGGTCCGAACCGTTCGCGTTATAGCTCAGGTTCCCGACGTACAACTTGCTGCCCATGGGTTTAACTCCGCTTATGGGCCTTGCCGGCCTATCCGGTTTACTTTCCCGGCCGGCGCTGAAAAGAGGCGAGAAATTCCTGCCCAGGAAGGAAGAGCGGGCGATCAGGAAGGCAGCGGAGAGGTGTAAACGAACCCCGGGAGCTACGAAACCAGTCGTCGGACTTACCTGTAAACATGGTAAGCGGTGGCCGGGCTCACGTCCATGTTAATCTGGGATTCTCGCTGAAATTCCCGATTCGACGGTATTCAGTGCACCGCAGTGACCGAATCACCCTCAAACCGTCCGCCCGTAAACCCAGCTGAACGCCACCGGCGGCTGCTTCGCAACCACTTCCGCCACCTCGGCCGCCTTGCTCCGGCACTTCTCCGCGTGCCCGCACAAAAAGTCCTGCGCCCGGGCCCCCTTCCCCGACACCGACCGGTCCGCCAGCTTCCACGTCTTCACCAAGTGCTCCACGATCGACGCGTAATCCTCGACCGTGTACACGCCCAACCGCTGGGCCACCGCGGCGAAGTGGTCGAACAGGTCCGGATCTTTGCCGTCGTACATCAGCCGCCCCGGCATCGCGATCACCTTCCGCAGCATCGCCATCGCCGTGATCATCCCGCCGTTCGGGTCCTGGTCCAACACCGCCCCCATCATCGCCGTGTAAAAAGCCTCGTGCCGCGCCTCGTCCCCCGCGATCTTCTGGCAAATGCGCGTCAGCGCCGCGTCCCCCTCCCGCCCGGCCAGCTTGCCCACGTTCGCGTGCGAGATCTTCGTCGCCCGCTCCTGAAACGCCGTGTACACCAGCCCGCCGTACAGGTCCGGATAGGCCCGGGCGTCGAACCCGTTGTTCAACAGGTGATGTACGGTCACCTCGACCTGCCGCATGTCCACCCGCCCGGTCAGCCGCAGGTACGCGTTGAGCAGGTCCCCGTGCCGGTTCTCCTCCGACGTCCACCCGCGCAGCCACTTCGCCCACGGCCGGTCGCTCGTCCCCTGGTAATCCTCCGCCAGAATGTTCAGCGACACCGAATAGCTCGGCAGCGCCTCCTCGGTCACCATGTCCGCGACCAGCACCACCAGCACCCCGTCCGACAGCGCCCCCGCCGGCTCGCGCAGCTTCTGCACCTGCTCGCGCCAGTCCTCCGCCGTCAGGTCCGGCAGATAATCGCTCGGCTGCCAGGCATTCTCGACTGGCAAGAGCAGGCTGAGGTTTTCGCCAACCGCAGACTCCAATCCCCTGAGGACTTCACGCTGCGTTCCAATGGTCTCGGACGGGCTCTCCATGACCATAAGATAGGGAAGCCCACTCTAAATGCGAATGCGGAAACACCCTTTTCGCACACCCGCAATGCGTAAACAGCTCTCCCCTTCCCGGGATCAACTAACAATAGCGCGCGCACACGCCGGAGGCGGAGTCTAAGGCGACGCCCCGGATCGAGCACCCACCGTCCGAGTTCTCGCCCTCCGCGCCTTCCCCCGCTACATTGCCCCCCGCATGGCCGACCCGATCTCCATCACCCCCGCCGACCTCGCCCCCGCCACCGCCGACCCCGCCGCCGACGACCGCTTCCACCGCTTCAAACTTATCGCCTGGTGGGACCAGCACCGCCTCGCCAATGCCAACGTGCTCGTGATCGGCGCCGGCGCCCTCGGGAACGAACTGATCAAGAACCTCGCCCTCTTAGGCGTCGGCAACGTCCTCGTCGCCGACCTCGATTCGATCGAGAACTCCAACCTCTCCCGCTCCGTCCTTTATCGCGCCACCGACAACGGCCAGCCCAAGGCCGCCGTCGCCGCCCGCGCCGCCCGCGAGATCTACCCGGGCATGAAGACCCAGCCCTTCGTCGGCAACGTCGTCTACGACCTCGGCCTCGGCGTCTTCCGCTGGGCCGACGTCATCCTCGGCGGCCTCGACAACCGCGAGGCCCGGCTCGCCATAAACCGCGCCTGCTGGCGTCTGAATAAACCCTGGGTCGACGGCGCGATCGAACAGATCCAGGGCACCGCGCGCGTCTTCGCCCCCGACGGCCCCGCCCAGCAGGCCCCCTGCTACGAGTGCACCATGTCCGAGACCGACTGGCGCTTGCTCAACCTCCGCCGCTCCTGCAACCTCCTCACGCGCGAGCAGATGCAGACCGGTCACACCCCGACCACCCCCACCATCTCCTCCATCATCGCCGGCGTGCAGGTCCAGGAGGCCGTCAAGCTCCTGCACGGCCTCGAATCCTTCCCCGGCAAAGGCTGGGTCTTCGCCGGCCTCTCCGCCGACTCCTACATGACCGAGTTCCAGCGCAAGGACGACTGCTACTCCCACGACCCGCTCGACGAAGTCGTCGAGCTCCCCCACTCCGCGTCGACCTTGACTGCGCGCGACCTCCTCCGCATCGCCCGCGACCGCCTCGGCCCCGAAGCCCAGATCGAGCTCGGCCGCGACGTCCTCGAAAAACTCACCTGCCCGCGCTGCGGCCAATCCGAAACCCTCTTCTCCTCCCTCGGCAAAGTCTCCGCCGACAAAGTCTGGTGCCCCACCTGCGCCGCCGACCGCCACCAGGCCCGGCGCGAGGTCGTCACCTTCCACAAGATCCGCGGCGACGAACCCTTCCTCGACCGCCCCCTCGCCGCGATCGGCGTCCCCCCCTTCGACATCCTCGTCTCCCGAAACTTCGACCGCGCGATCGGCTTCGAGCTGACCGGCGACGCACCCGCAGTGCTCGGCGACCTGCACCCGGGCGCAGAAAGCGACAACGGGTTGGAGTTCGAGTGATAGGTCCTGAGACGCGCCTCCGGTCCCCTCTCCCGGACGCGCCTCGACGCGTGTCACGCGCGCCGGCGTCGCCGCGTCTGGGAGAGGGTTAGGGTGAGGGCATGCACGGAGCGCTTCAATGCGACAGGCCTGCGCAATTCCCACTCTTCTCCTCGTGGCCGCGAGTGTTTACGGGGCGGCCCCGGAGGTGAAATCCCACCCCCCCATGCGCCCGCCGCCCGCCGTCTCCACCTCCCCCCTCACCCCCGGCCCCAAGTTCTTCATCGACCCCGCCAATGGCAACGACATCAACCCCGGCTCCCTCGAAAAACCCTGGAAAACCCTCGCCCACGCCCTCCGCCTCCTCAACCCCGGCGACACCCTCTACCTCCGCGCCGGCGTCTACTACGAACGCGTTTCCCTCTCCCGCTCCGGCACGCCCGAAGCCCCGATCACCATCGCCGCCCACCCCGGAGAACTCCCCATCCTCGACGGCGGCCTCCGCCAGTTCGCCGATGACCCCGCCGCCGCCTGGGAACCCGTCCCCGGCGGCGCGCCCGGCGAATTCCGCTCCACCCGCACCTACCCCAACGCCCTCGACCGCAAGGTGCCCAACCAGTTCATCCCCTCGTCCTGGGAGCCCCTCCTCGGCCTCGAAGACGAACGCCCCCTCGCCCTCGGATTCTTCGCCGACTCCATGGTCCCCCTGCACGGCTACCGCACCGTGACGGACCTCCGCTCGACCAACGAATTCTGGCGCGGCAAGAACGAGAAGTCCGGCGAAGGCCTCTACTGCGGCCCCGGCCTCTGGCTCGACCGCCGCACCGCCCGCCTCCACGTCCGCCTCGCCCACCACGCCCTCGCCGGCCTCGGCGACAACGCCTACCGCGGCGAAACCGACCCGCGCAAACTCCCGCTCATTATCGCCGCCGGCTTCGGCGAGGACGTCCTCCGCATCAACGGCGTCCGCCACGTCCGCCTCCACGGCATCGCCCTCCGCGGCGCCACCGGCAGCCCCCTCATCCACGTCTACGGCTCCCACGACGTCACGCTCGACCGCCTCACCGTCTACGGCGGCTTCCCCGCCCTACTCGTCAACGCGACCAAAAACCTCTCCGTCACCCACTGCGCCTTCCGCGGCACCGCCGCCCCCTGGACGTCCCGCGCCCACCAGAAGTACCGCGGCACACCCAGCTACCAGGTCATCCTCCAGGACCGCCAGCCGCTCAACGACAACATCGAGTTCGCCCACTGCGAGTTCACCGACGACCACGACTTCGCCTACTTCCGCTTCGCCACCAACCTCCGCTTCCGCCACAACTTCGTCGACAACTTCAACGACGACGGCCTCGAGTGCGGCCCGAAGATGCGGTCGCACACGATCTACATCTCGCAGAATCGCATCGGCCGCTGCCTCATTCCCCTCACCCAGCACGAGATCAACAAGGACGAATCCCCCGCCGACCACGACCCCAGCTCCGGCGTATACGTCTTCCGCAACGTGTTCGACCAGCGCGGCGGCACCTACAAGTCCCCGCCCACCCAGCCCCAGCCCGACGGCAACTACCTCCGCGACGAGGGCCACCTCGCCGGCGACCACGGCGGCCCCGTCTGGCCCGTCATGCGCGTCTACCACAACACCCTGCTCCGCCGAACCCCCGTCTTCCGCGACGGCTACCTGTTCGGCCTCGGCTCCCAAGGCCTCCGCGGCACCGAACGCGACGTGTTCAACAACCTCTTCGTCCAAACCGAAAAGGTCCCCGGCGTCGGCTTCGTCGCCATGAAACAGGCCGAGAACGTCCGCGAGGGCGGCAACCTCATCTGGGGTCTCCGCGACGGCCCCACCCTCAAAACCGACCCCTTCGCCAAGTTCCGCGCCTCCCCCCTCTTCGCCGACAGCAAGCGCCGCTACGAGGCGGGATGGACGACCCACGACCGCGTCGCCGACCCGAAGTTCGTCAAGTTCACGGCCGACGCCCCCACCGACCTCCGCCTCTCCCCCAACAGCCCCGCCATCGACTTCGGCCGCCCGATCCCCCCCGAGTGGCCCGACCCCCTCCGCCCCGCCGACAAGAACGCCCCCGACGGCGGCGCAATCCCCCTCGGCGCAGACGCCTGGGGCATCGGCATCGACGGCCGCGTGCCGCTATTCCCGTGAACGACGCGGCAAGCCTTCCCTCTCCCAGCCGCGCCAGGTGCGAACTTCACAAACGCACGCATTCGCGGCGGGGAGAGGGTAGGGTGAGGGGCGAACGGCGAATGACGCTTGACCCCATCCGAGCGCGCAGGCCGCGCCGCACCCTAGGGCGCATCCAACTCGAGTCTGCAGCATCGCCGACAAACGGCCGCCAGCGGTCGCTTCGCGGCGTCGCGGCCAACCTGCAAACCCGCCATGGCAGTGCTCTAATCTCCCCCCGCTCCCACCATCTTGAGACTCCCGGTCTCGCGGATCATCGGAGCGATCGTGCGACACTCGCCAATCGCGTCGCTGCTCAGTAGCGCCCAAGTTCGGAGCGAGGCCAGGCCGAGGGTGACACACGCCACGCCAAATGTGATCCATTGTCGCCGACCCTCGGGTCGACGAATCACGGGCTCGTAATCGAGTTGGAATCGCACGGCCGCAGTCTACGGCCCGTCCACTCTTACTTTGGTCCGAACACCTCCCCATAAAACCCAAACGCCCCCACCCCCAGCTTCTCATAGATCGGCGCATCCGCGTGCACGCGCACCCCCGGAACCGACACGAACTCGTGCGGAAACTCCCACGCCTTCAATCGCTCGTGAACCTCCCGCATGAAGTGCGTGTGCATGTCCCCCTCGGCCGCGATCATGCGCAGCCGGATTCGCCCCCTGAGCATCGCCCCCTCGCGGCGCAACCGAACGACCGGGTCCTCCGCCGAGTACGCCGCCCCGTCCCCGCTGAAGATCGGCGGGAGCTGCGGAAAGCTGTGGGCCGCGTGGAACGGCGCCGACACGACCGTCGCCGCGCAGAACACGTCCGGGTGCTTCACCGCCAAGTGCACCGCCGCCCAGCCGCCCATCGAAAACCCCTCCGTCGCCCGCCCGGCGCGGCTGGCGATCGTCCGGTACGTCCCGTCCACGTGCGGAATCAAGTCTCGCAGAACGATCGACTCCACCGGCTGCCGCCCGTCCGTCGAGTCGACGAACCAACTGTCCTCCAGCCCGTTCGGCAACACCGCGATCATCGCCGGCGCCCGCCCCGCCCGCACCGCCGCGTCCAGCGTCTCCGCGAACACCGCCCCGTGCTCCGGCGCGCTCCGCCACCCGTGGAACCAGTAAATCACCGGATACCGCCGACCCGCGTTCTCCGGCTCCTCATACCCCGGCGGCAGGTAAACGAGATAATCGGTCTGCGCGCCGTTCAGCACCGACGCCGAATACGCCCGGTACTTCAGCGGCGCCGGCGCCGCCCGCGTCGGATCGACCCACGGCCGCGACGGCGCCCCGCGCGACGGGTCGTACCTCGCCACGCTGCGCGTCAGCGGCCCCTCATACTCCCCAGCGCTCGACGGCCAATGCTCCGGCGCCCGCCACGCCCACCACCGCTTCCACGCAAACACCCCCGCCGCCCACGCGACGACCAGCCCGAGCACCCCGAAGACCACCCACCGCCTCCGCCTCGTCATGCCTCCATCCTACCCACCCGCGCAACGAAAAACCCCGGGAGCCTTCAACGCTCCCGGGGCTTCAATCTCACTACTGCCTACTGCCTACTGCCTACTGCCTACTGCCTACTGCCTACTGCCTACTGCCTACTGCCTTCACTTCTTCCGCAGATCCAAAAACGACTGCGCCGGGATGATCGCCCCGGTCTTCGGGTCGGTCGGGCGGATCTCGGTGACGGTCGTCGACGCGGCCGTCGCGCCGTAGCTCGACGCGTGCCCGTTGTACTTCGCCCGGTATGTGCTGTACCCGCCGTACTCGCCGTACTTGTCCCGCGCCCGCGGCACGTCGTTCACCACCACGCCCAGGATGTGCGCCCCGACGCTCTCCAGCGCCCGCCGGCTGTGGATCGCCGCCTTCCGCGTCGAACTCTCCGCCCGCAGCACCAGGATCGTCACGCTGCACATCGCCGCCAGGATCCGCGCGTCCGCCACCGCCATCACCGGCGGGCTGTCGATCACCACGTGCTCGTACCGCACGCTCAGCTCTTCCAGCACTTCCGTGAAGCTCTGGCTGTTCAGCATCTCGCTCGGGTTCGTCGGGATCTGACCGGCCGGCAGGATGTCCAGCCCCGACACGCCCGTGCTCTGGATCGCCTGGTCCAGGGAATCCTTGCCCATCAACACGCTGCTCATCCCCGCGCCCGGCCGGCACTCGAACACCCGGTGCTGCACCGGCCGCCGGAAGTCGCAGTCGACCAGCAACACCCGCTTGCCCGTCTGCGCCATCGCGATCGCCAGGTTGCTCGCGAACGTGCTCTTGCCGTCCCCCGGCGCAGGGCTCGTCACCAAAATCGTCCGGCTCTCGCGGTCCGGCGTCCCGAAGAACACCGCCGTCCGGATCGTCCGGTACATCTCCGCCACGTCGCTCGCCGGCTCCAAATCCACCTTGCGGCCCGAGGTCATCGGGTTCGCCGGCCCCGGGATGTGCGGCACGCTCCCCAGCAGCGGCACGCCCGTCGCCTCGCTGATTTCCTCGGCCCCGCGCAGGCCCTGGTCCGTCCAGTCCCGCACCAGTGCCGCCAGACACCCGAGCACCAGCCCGATCGCCAGCCCCTGGAACATCATCATGCTCAAGATCGGCTTGATCGGCGTGTTCGGCAGGTTCGGCTCGTCGAACACCGTGATCGTCGGCACCCCCGCCTTCTCGTACGCGTTCAACTGCACCAGGCTGTTCCGGGTGTTCTCCAAATAGGCCTGCAGGCTCTTGATGTTCTGCTCGCGCGGCCCCAACTCGTCCCGGAACTTCGCCGCCGCCCCGGCGACCGCCTTCTGGTCGTCGTACGACTTCTGCAGCTCCGCGTGCCGCTGCCGCGCCGCCTCCAGCTTCTGCTCGAGCGTCAGGATGTGCCGCTCGGCGATCGCCCGGTCCATCTCCGACACCCGCAGCCGCAGCGACGCCACCGTCGCCTCGCTCGCCCGCACCGCCGGGTGCTCCGGCAGCAGCCGCGCCCGCAAGTTCTGCAGCTGGTCCTCCATGTCGAACAGCTGTTTGCGGAGCGTCTGCTCCTGAGCGTCCAGCCCGACCTGGTTCGTCGCCCGCAGGTAGTCCGACAGCGCCCGCAGCTCCGCCGGGTTCGCCAGCTTCCCCTTGACCACGTCGTACGCGCTCTTGGCCGTGATCACCTCCAGGTGCTGCTGCGTCAGCGCCGTCTGCAGGCTCTCCAGCTTCGACGTCTCGATGTTCCCCTTCTCGCCGACCAGAAACAGGTGCCCGCTCTTCGCCTTGAACTCGCGCAGCTCCGCCTCGGCCGCCCGGAGCTTACCTTCCAGGTCGTCAGCCGCCTTCTCCTTGCTCAGCACTTCCGCCCGCTTCACGTTCACGTAAAAGTTCGCGTACGCGTCCACCACCGCCTTCAGGATCAGCTGCGCCTCGTTCTTGTACGGCGAGTCGAACGACAGCACGATCAGCTCGTTCTCCTTTGACACCACCGCGTTCAAATTCTGGTTCAGCACCTGCCAGCGGTTCGTCGAGTCGAACGTCTTCAGGTCCGCCCCCGCCAGCGCCGCCCGCGCCTCGTTCAGCACCGGCACCGACTTGATCCGCTCCACCTGCCGCTGCAACTCGGTCGCCGCCGACGTCGGGCCCGCCTCCCCGGTGCGCAAACTGTTCGCCTGCACGAACAGCCGCGCCTCGCTGCGGTAGATCCGGCTCGACAGGAGGTACTTCACCCCCGCCGCCGCAACGCACACCGCCAGCACGATCGCCAGCACCCCGCGCCGCCGCCAGATCATCGCCAGCGGGTTCGCCCGCGGCGTCGAGACCTCCGGCACCGCCATCACGGTCGCGCCGCCCAGGCCACCGCCGCCGCCGCCACCGACCGACCGCGCGAGCGCCGTCGTCTGCTGCGGGTCCTCAATCACCATCTTCTGGATATTCATCGAACCGTCTCCCGACGAGACCGTGCCGGTCTGTGCTCCCGTCGACCGCGCCCGTCCGTGGACCCGTTCGTACGCCGATCGTTTCCGCTACCCCCTGCCCGTGGCCGCGCGTCACCTCCGGTGACCGCGGCGATTCTGTTGGGTTCCCCGACGACACCGCGTTTTACCCCGTCCGCATCGCCGTCACAAACCCTATATCCAGCATCTCAGCGTATCATCGGACGCAACACCCCCCGACTCAACCAACCCGTAACAATTCGCTACGAATCCCATAAATCGCGCCGCCAACGCCCTCCAACGCCACCGCTAACGTCCGAGAACCACGTCCGAAAAACCCGCCGTCCGCGCCAGTCCCACCCACGGCAAACCCGCTGCCTCCGCTTCCCCACGCCCGCTACAAAGTCGCTTGGCGTCGTCGCGGCAAACTCCAAGTACGCACCGCACAAACCGGCGCCCCGATCCGACCGTCGAACCGGCCACCCACAGAATGCCTCATATAGAGAGTCACAGCAAATCCCCTCCCCTCCCCCAAATTACCCAAATTAACAAAAGTAGTCCCGTCCGCTGTCCGATGAATGGGTTGTCCTTTCGCCAGATTAACACAAGGAGCGTCGCGATGACCACTCTGCACGATAACCGCAAGGCCCGCCACTTCCGCGCCCAGTCGAACGACGCCTTCTCCGAGAAGCGCCAGCACCGCCGCTACGACCTCGGTGGCCAGACCCTCATGGTCAACAAGTGGGACTCACGCCGCCGCGCAGCCGAGCCCCTCGGCTACCTGATGGACCTGTCCGCCGGTGGCGTCCGCGTCCGCATCAACGAATCCGCCGAGAACATCAAGGCCGACTCGCAGATCCGCGTCCGCCTCGAGCTCCCCACCTACGCCGGCATCTGCCCCTTCGTCGACACCACCAGCGAAAACCCCACCCCCAAGAGCGAGTGGGTCGGCTGGCTCTCCGTCAGCCGGGTCAGCAAGGCCGGTGACAAGCAAGCCGACGTCTCCGGCCAGCTCGTCGACATGGACGAGATGGACCGCGGCATGCTCGGCCTCTACCTCTCCACCCAACCCCTCGCCGCCTAACAAGCCACAGGCAGTCGGCACTTCAGTGCCACTGCTCCCGATCGAGATCGCTCCACGGACGGACCGACCCCCCGGCGTTGCCAAGCGCCGGTTCTCGCAGAGGCCCGGACCGACGCGGCGGACGCCGCGCCACCGGGGGCGGGTGCCGACCACACCCGCACGAACTCCCACCGCCGGCGATCGGTGCCCTCCTTCACCCGATCACCGGCGGTTTTTCGTTCCGCCCGACAGTACCGCACCCCACTGTGACCGACTCGCTTCGCAGCTCCGAAACAAGCCGGGGCAGAGTGCACGGGCTTCGCCCGAAGCGACGCCCCGGATAGACACTCCGCGCACAAAAATGCCCGGACGCGCGTGGGTGAGACGCGTCCGGGCGGAGGGAAGAAGAGAGTGACCTTCGCGGTCTGATCGGTCTTTTGCAAACCCAGTGCCGATCGCGATTCCCCACGCCAAGCACTCAGTTCCGGGAACCTAAACCGTTCCCAGCTCCGGACTAAGTGCAACTACGGGCGGTCGCCGTCGATCGTCGCCGCACTCAGCCACTACGACGCCGTGTCCGCCCCCGGGCGCAAGATGTGCGCAGGATCCTGTAACGTCCTCCGGCGATGTCCGCCGCCCGACACTCCCACCGCCGAGAATTCCTCACCCCGTTGTCCAACAGCACACCACCCCTAGAATGGCCCGTTTGTCCTCCGGAAAGATGCGGTTGGCTGCGATGGATTTAGACACACAACCCGGCACCGGGGGGAATCAGGCGGGCGGGTCCGCCGTCGCGCCCGAGCCGCGCGCCGAACCCTTGCCCGTCCCGCCACCCGACCGCCCCGTCACCGGCGACCGCCTCCACAACATGCTCGGCCTCGTCACCGTCGCCTGGGTCTTCGGCAACGTCTGGTACGTGACGATCACCGGCGCCCCCTTCGCCCTCTTCACCCTGGCGATGAAACCGTCGCCCTTCGAGATCGGCCTGATCAGCGCCATCCCCTACATGGCCGCCCTGGTCTCGATCCCCGGCAGCCTCCTCATCGAACGCACCGGCCAGCGAAAACGCATCTTCTTCTTCGGCCTCTACTTCCAGCGCGGAATCTGGATCCTCCTCGCCCTCTGGCCACTCTGGCTCGTCAGCCGCTACGGCCCAGAGGCCGCCCCCGCCGCCCTCTGGTTCTTCATCCCCGCCTTCTTCCTCATGCACGCCGGCAACGCCGTCGGCGGACCCGCCTGGGTCAGTTGGATGGCCGACGTCGTCCCCCACCGCACCCGCGGCAAATACTTCGCGCGCCGCCGCATGTGGGCCCTGCTCCTGGCCATCCCCGCCGCGTGGTTCGTCGGCTGGCTCCTCGACAAGCAGGTCGGCCGCGGCTCCGACGTCGTCCTCACCATGCGCTGGTGCGCGATGATCTTCGTCGCCGCCGCGATCTTCGGCCTCCTCGACATCGCCGCCTTCCACTTCGTCCCCATCACGCCCCAGGCCCCGCGCAAGGGCGCCGGCCTCCTCAAGGCCATGGCCGGCCCGCTCAAGGACAAGCAGTACCTCTGGTTCGCCGGGTACGTCGCCACCCTCATGTTCGCCGTCGTCCCAATCCAGCAGCAGTTCTACCAGTTCTTCCTGATCGAGAAGGTCGGCATCACCAGCCGCAGCGTGCAGGTCATGATGCTCGTCCTGCCCGCCCTCGTGCAGCTCCTCCTCATCCCCGTCTGGGGCCGCGCCGCCGACCGCATGGGCAAGCGCCCCCTGCTCATCATGGCCACCCTCGGCCTCGTGCCCATCGGCCTCGGCTGGGTCTTCGTCGACAAGGACACCGCCTGGCTCGGCTACCTCCTCGCCGCCCTCGGCGTCGCCCTCTGGTCCGGCGTGGACCTGGTCAACTTCAACTTCGTCCTGGAGATGTCCAGCAGCAAGTCCGCCAAGGACGGCACCGGCCGCGTCGGCGGCACCGCATACCACGCCGTCAACAGTGTCATCCTCAACGTCGCCGCCCTGACCGGCGGCCTCGCCTGGGGCGCCATCGCCCAGTACCTCAAGGACTGGCACTGGACCCCCATCGCCGGCTGGAAGACCCTCGGCAACTACGAGGTCCTCTTCGTCCTCAGCGGCGTCCTCCGCCTCGCCGCCGTCGCCATCTTCCTCCCCCGCATCATCGAGCCCGCCGCCCGCCCCACCTTCGAGGCCATCCGCTTCATGGGCGCCAACATCTATAACAACGTCACGAACGTCATCACCCAACCCCTCCGCCTCATCCGCGCCCGAAAGATCGACCGCCGCACAAAACGCGCGATGCGCCGTGCCGCGTGATCGCGCGACGACGCCGCCTCCGTCTCAGCGCCTGTCGATCGCGAAAGCCCCGCCTCATATAGCCCGCCACTTGTGGCGGGAAAGCGCTCGAAGCTCGACGCACCGACTTGTGCGAAACTGCGCACGTCTGAACAGAGACGGAGCCACAGAGCCACGGAGAAGAAGCAGAGAAACAAACCGCAGATAAACGCAGATGCACGCAGATCAAAACAAAATCAGGATCTGATCCGCGTTCATCTGCGTTCATCTGCGGATCCAACTCTCTTCCTCTGTGCCTCTGTGCCTCTGTGCCATATTCGAATTCGCAAACGAAAAGAGGCCGACGATCACCATCGATCGTCGGCCTCAGGGTTCAAAAGGAGTCCGCGCCCAAGCCTCGATCGGAAACCCCCGAGCAGGGTACGGCCCGCAGACCGCCTGCGGGCCGTACTGCCCGTGGGAACCAACCGCGCTCGAATTGGGGGGAGACCTTCCGGCCTCCGCATCACCGTCGTTTCATTTGACGGCGACGCATTGCCTATAGAGAAGATCGTGCCACCTCCCGAAAATCCTTCGACCCGCATTCCCGCCGAGAAAAACGCAGGTTTGTAACGAACGTCTCGCTACCCGACGCCCGCCGCCTGCGCGTTTGTTCGGCGCGCGCGACGCACGGCGCGCAAGACGTGGGCAACTCCCTCGCGCACCCAGCGCCGAAGCTCAATGCCGTCCTCAGCGGTCGCACCGAAGGTGCACGTGAGCGTCCCCACGCGCAAGACCCTCACCACCCCCGCGCTACGCCCCCCGCAACCAAAATCCGAAATCTTCCCCCTCCCGTCGCGCCCAATCCCTACCCCGTGCGCGCCCGTCACCGCCCCCGCGGGACACCGCACGTAAGGTAGACCGACCGCTCTTTGACATCCGCACTTCACGGGCCGCCCACCGGAGTACCGGAAGGTACCGAAAAGTACCGATTCGGTACCGAAAAGTCCCGCTTTTGCCCGGTTTTGCCCGGTTTCTAATGCCTTCTTTGCCGTCGCATCTTCTTCGCCTCACGCACCTTACCGCCGCCCCCCGAGCGCCACCCCCGTCGACGCGCCGTTTTATTTTCGCACGCGGCCGCGTGACCCGCCTCCTCAAACGACTTGCGACCGCCCCCCGCTCCGCGCACCATGCCCGCGCACAGGAGTCCCCCCGAATGGAATCGGCCTTCGACGAACTCATCGCAGCCACCCGCAACCTCGGCATCACCGTCCGCCACGCCCGCCTCGGCGGCACCGGCGGCGGCCTCGCCCAGGTCAAGGGCAAACGCAACCTCTTCATCGACCTCGACGCCCTCCCCGAAGACCAACTCGACCAAACCATCACCGCGATGGCCAGCGTCCCCGAACTCGAAACGGTGTTCCTCCGGCCGGAGTTGCGCAAACTGCTGGACGAGGCAAAGGCAAAGAACCCATAGCCTGCGACTCGGGAGGGCGAGGCTCCGTGCGATCCGCGGGGGCACCCCGCGCCCTTCGATAACGCCACCGCGTTGACATCCCACGCACCCGCCGACTACGGTGACGCCATGGCCAAAGTCGCAATCCTCGTCGAAAAGATCTACGAAGACCTCGAGCTCCAGTACCCGCGCCTGCGGCTCAAGGAGGCCGGGCACACCGTGGACGTGATCGGCCCGAAGGCGGGCGAGACGTACGTCGGAAAGCACGGGTACCCGCAGAAGTCGGAGAAGGCCGCCAAGGATGTGAAGGCGGCGGATTACGATTTGATCGTCATCCCCGGCGGCACGTCGCCGGACCACATGCGCCGCTCGGGCGACATGATCAAGTTCGTCCGCGAGGCGGAGAAGCTCGGGATCCCGATGGCCGCGATCTGCCACGGGCCTTGGATGCTCTGCTCGACGGGCGCGCTCAAGGGCCGGCGCTGCACGTCTTACATGTCGATCGTACACGACGTGATCAACGCCGGCGGGAAGTGGGTGGACGAGGAGTGCGTGGTCGACGGGCCGGTCATCACCGCCCGCACGCCGGACGATCTGCCGGCGTTCATGGAAGCGATTTTGGCGCTGGTGGCGGGGGAGAAACCCAAGGGCCGCGTCGGCAAGCCGGTCGCCCCGGAGTGGGTAAAGGACGTGATTTAAGTGGCGAGTTGCGAGTGAACCCATATTGCGCAATTGCGCGCGACCGTCATCCTGAGGTACTCCGAAGGATCCAGCCTCGAACGTCCGGGCCCGCTCGCCAAAGTCGTGCGGGCCGCGAACTCCCGGCAAGATCCTTCGGAGTACCTCAGGATGA
>DASPKW010000205.1:0-34867 GCA_035627895.1 Tepidisphaeraceae bacterium
GGTCTTTTCGTTGGCGGTCACGCTCGGTGCAACTCGTAGGGTGGGCACTGCCCACCGATCTCGCTGGCTTCGAGGATCGGCGCGTCTAGGATAGGGCGCCCGTCTCCCGCACTCTCGACATTAGACCTCGGAGCTTTGACATCCCCAATGCCGTTCCCGACCGACAATTTCCGCCGACCGACGGCCGTGGCACGTTTCATCCTCGCCTGCGTGCTGGGGCTGGCGCTGGACCTGTGGACCAAGTCCTACTCGTTCGACGTCCTGTGGGTGCCGCCGACGCCGGCGAGCAACGAGCCCGCGGCCATCGCGGCGGCCCAGGCAGAGGCCGCGCGGGACACCCGGCCGCACAAGCACGAGTTCATCCCCGGGTGGCTCCAGTTCGAGAACGTGAAGAATCGCGGGGCGGTGTTCGGGATCGGCCAGGGGAAGCGGCCGCTGTTTTTGGCGGTGTCGGTGCTGGCGATCGGGTTCCTGACGTACCTGTTCGCCGCGAGCGGCAAGCAGCGGCTCTACCAGATCGTCCTGGGCCTGCTGCTGGCGGGCGTGCTCGGCAACATGTACGACCGCGTCACGTACGGGTACGTGCGGGACATGGTGCACATCCTGCCGGGCTGGAACTGGCCCGGCACGTGGCACATCCCCTTCACGGGCTACCCGGGGAGCCCGACCAACCCGGACGTCCCGCGCGAGGTGTTCCCGTTCATCTTCAACGTGGCGGACGTGTGGCTCTGCGTGGGCGTGTTCTTCATGATCGCGTTCAGCCTGCTCGCGCCCGACGAGAAAGAGGACAAGAAGAACGACGCGAAGCCGGCGACGGAGACGACCCGCGCTTAGCCGTCGCAGCCACGCGACGTTCGCTCGCGCTCTCAAAGGGTTTGAGGGGAAGCAGTCATGGGCCTTTCCGATGCGGACATCTCGTACCTGCGCCGGGCGATGCGGCTCGCGTGCAACGCGCGCGGATACGCCGAGCCGAACCCGACGGTGGGATGCGTGATCGTGAAGGACGGGCGGGCAATCGGCGAGGGCTGGACGCAGGCGTTCGGCGGCCCACACGCAGAGCCGACGGCGCTGGCGGCGTGCACCGCCGAGTCGCCCGAGGGCGCGACGGCGTACGTAACGCTCGAGCCGTGCTCGCACACGAACAAGAAGACGCCGCCGTGCGCGCCCCGACTGATCACGGCGAAGCTCGCCCGGGTCGTCGTCGGATGCCTGGATCCAAACCCGCCGGTGAACGGGAACGGTGTGGCGACGCTGCGGGCGGCGGGGATCGCAGTGGATCTCGCGCCGGCAGAGTTGGAGGCCGAGTGTAAGCAAGTCATAGCGCCGTTCATCGCGTTCACGGTGCTGAAGCGGCCGTACGTGACGCTGAAGTGGGCGCAGACGGCGGACGGGAAAGTGGCGGGGCCGGGGGGAAGGCGGATGCAGATCAGTAACGCGGCGTCGTCGCGATTGGTGCATGAGTTGAGGGCGCGGAGTGACGCGATACTGGTGGGAGTGAACACCGTGCTGGTGGACGATCCCTTGCTCACAGCGCGCGTGGATGCCCCGCTTCGTACGCCGATTCGGTGCGTGGTCGACACGACCTTTCGAACACCCATCGAAAGCCAACTCGTTCGCAGCGTCGGAGCAGGGCCGGTCGTCATCATCACGAGCGCGGAGTCCCTTCGACACGCCCCGGAGCGCGTCGCGGCGTTTCGCGCGGCAGGCGTTGAGGTGATCGGCGTCGTGACGGGCGAAACCGAGCCCGGTGCGGGGGACGACCGACCGGTCCCCGAAGACGTGTTGTGTATCCTCGCCCGTCGCGGCGTGACCCACCTGCTGGTCGAACCCGGCCCGACGCTGGCCCGGGCGTACTTCCGCGTTACCGACCGTGTCTGGATCTTCAGTTCGGACCGCCGCGTGGACGACGCGACCGCACCGGCGGCGGCCACGGTTCCGGGGCACTTCATCCCGACAAAACGAATAGACGCGCAGGGGGATCAATTGAGCGAGTACCTCAACACGCGCAGCCCCGTCTTCTTCGACAGCACTTGGCCGAGTGCGGATTTTCAATTGGCGCGCGAGGCATAGGGTGCACCGCGCACCGTCCACCATTCGCGCGACTGGCGCCCGTCGGTCTCAATGCCCGTGGCGGCTCGGATTGCGCCTCATATAGCCCGCCACTTGTGGCGGGGGATCGTGGCTCTCGCAGGTCGTTGGGTGCTGACAAATCGGGGACAATGCGGGAGGTTTCCCGCCACAAGTGGCGGGCTATATGGGGAGGTTTTCGACGATCGGTGCGGCCCTGAGACGGTCGAGGGCCGGGTGCGCGAGCGGTGGGGATTGCCCACCCTACGAATGCGCGGGCAGGCGATCCACGAGCCGGTCGATCTGCTCCTCCGTGTTGTAGAAATGGGCCGACACGCGGAGCCGGCCTTCGCGGACGGCGATCTCTGTTTTGTACGAGTCGCGCAATCGACGGAAGATCCCCGCGTGCTCGTGCTGCGAGGATTGGCCGTTGAGCGGCGAGGCGAAGCTGACGATGCCGCTCCACTCGTCGCCAGCGCGCGGGCTGATGATCTGGTAGCCCTTGCCGCGCAAGCCGACGATCAGGCGATCCGTAAGCACCTTCAGTCGCGCCGCGACGGCGTCGGTCCCGACCTCCAGCAACATCTCGAGCGAGGCCTTGAGCGACAGGAACGCCGGCACGCACAGCGTCCCGCCCTCGAACCGCCGCGCGTCGGGTTTGAGCGTGAAGTCGTAGTTCCCGTAATCCTGATCATTGATCACGTTCATCCAGCCGACGATCAGCGGCCGCGCGGTCGCCAAGAGTTCGCTACGACAGTAGAAGACGCCGGCGCCCTCCGGGCCGAGAAGCCACTTGTGCCCGTCGGCGGCGAGGAAGTCGATGTTCATCGCGCGGACGTCGACCGGCAGGACGCCCAGGGACTGGATGGCGTCGACGGCGAGGAGGATGTTGCGCGGGCGGGTGTATTGGCCGATCGCGCGCAGGTCGAAGCGCTGGCCGGAGGCGTACTCGACATGGGAGAGGGCGAGGAGGCGCGTGCGCGGGTGCTCGCACGCGGCCAGGAGCGCGTCGACCGGCACGGCGCGCGAGCCGTCGGGTTGCGTCTCTTCAGCCACGGCAACCAACTCGACGCCGAACCGGCGCGACACGTCCATCCACGGGTACATGTTAGCGGGGTACTCGACGGCGGTCGTGACGACGCGGTCGCCGGGCCGCCAGTCAATGGCGTTGGCGACGGTGGCGACGCCCTCGGAGGTGTTCTTGATCAGAGCGATCTCGCCCGGCGTCGCGTTGATCATCTTCGCGGCCGAAGCCCGCAGCGCATCGATCTGGCGGTAGAACCCCGAGCCGAGGTACGCGGCGTCCTCGAATTGCGTGGCGAACTGGCGCAGCGCGTCACCAGCCCGCCGCGGAAGCGGGCAGACGCCGGCGTGGTTGAAGAAGTCCCAGCGCTTCAGGATCGGGAACTCGTCGGGATTGCCGATGAGATGCTGCATCTTCCGCATGGTCAATTGTCCATCGTCAATTGTCCATCGTCGGTGGTCGCGCGTGCCGAACCGGCCGAGGCAGATCCTCTCGACGCTTCGTGGCGGGCGGTGTACAACACGATTCATGTTCAACCGCATACTTCCCGTCGTGCTCCTCTCGTTCGTCACCGGGTCCGCCCTCGCCGACGACAAGGCCCTTCCGCCCGCGCCGGCCGGCGCGGTGGAGCTGTTCAACGGCAAAGACCTCACCGGCTGGGACGGCGACCCGAAGCTGTGGTCCGTCAAGGACGGCTCGCTCCGCGGCGAGACCACGCCGGAGAACCCGGCCAAGGGGAACACGTTCATCGTTCTCAAGGACCGGAAGGTCGGCGATTTCGACCTGCGGTTCTCGTTCAAGATGAACGCGGCGAACAACTCGGGTGTTCAGTACCGCTCGAAGCACATCACCGAGGGCAAGACCGGCAACGCGTGGGTCGTGCGCGGCTACCAGCACGAACTCCGCAACGAGAACAAGCTGCCGAACGTGTCCGGATTCATCTACGACGAGGGCGGGAAGCGCGGGCGGATCTGCCTGGTCGGCGAGAAGGCCGTCTGGAACGCGCCGACGGCCGAAGAGACCGCCGCCGCCACCGCCGCCGCCAAGCCGGCCGACCCGAAGGCCAAGCCCGCCGCCGGCGCGAACGGTAAGAAGACGGTCGACCCGACCCCGCTTATCACGGCCGACGAGTACGCCAAGCTGTTCAAGGTCGACGACTGGAACGAAGTGGCGATCATCGCCAAGGGGAACAACGTCAAGCACTACATGAACGGCCGGCTGGTGCTCGACTTTACCGACAACCACCCGGGGCTGGCGCTCAAGGAAGGCGTCCTCGCGCTGCAGCTCCACGCGGGCAAGCCGATGTGGGTCGAGTACAAGAACCTGCGGCTGGCGGAAGTGAAGTAGGGTTGGACTGAGAAAGCGAAAAGACGAAAAACGTAAAGCCTGGAGCGCCCGACGGCGTTTCCGGCTTTACGTTTTTTCGTCTTTTCGTTTTCTGCTTCTCCCCTACCCGATCGTCTCTACGCGGACGTTCGTGTTCGTGTAGATGCAGACGTCGCCGGCGATCCGCAGCGAGGCTTCGACGATCTCCTTGGCGCTCATTTGCGTATGGGCGAGCAACGCTTTGGCGGCCGACAGCGCGAAGGCGCCGCCGCTGCCGATGCCGATGACGCCGTCGCTCGGCTCGATGACGTCGCCGGCGCCGCTGGCGATCAGGGAGACGTCCTTGTCGACGACGGCGAGCATGGCCTCGAGGCGGCGCATGGCCCGGTCGGTGCGCCAGTCCTTGGCGAGTTCGATGACCGCCCGGCGGGTGTTGTCGGGGTGCTCGCCCAGCTTCTTCTCGAACCGCTCGAGGAGGGAGAACGCGTCGGCGGCGCTCCCGGCGAAGCCGACGAGGACCTTGCCCCCGCCGACCCGTCGGATCTTGGTCGCGTCGGCCTTGACGACGATGTTGCCGAGCGTGACCTGGCCGTCGCCCCCGAGGGCGACCTGCCCGTCCCAGCGGACGGCGAGAATGGTGGTGGACCGGGCGGGTTGGGTGGGCATGGGGGGCCTCCTGCGATTCCGGGCGGTCATGCGCCTGCGGCTCCGAGCCCGACGTGCACGCGCTACCCTCACATCCTTCCCACACGGGCGGCTTGCGTCAACCTACCGCGGGCATCGACAATGCGCTGCGATCCATGCCCCGCCTACCATTCAGTCTCGGCTCGCCTTGGGTGCTGGCGGCCTGTCTCGCGATCGTCGCCGTGCTCACGGTCGTCGCGGCGCGGCGCCACCCGGCCGTCGCCCGATCGTCGAAGCTCTTGGCGCTGCTGGCGGCCATCACGTTGTCGCTCGCCGGTGCCGGGCTTGCGTGGCACCGGCCGGCGACGGCGGACCTGGTCGTGATGGTCGACTGTTCGCCGTCCACGCGCGGGGCGACGTTCCGGGATCGGGCGAAGCTCGAGGAGCGTATCCGCCAGCTCGTCGACCCGGCCGTGCGGTACGAGGTGGTGTGTTTCGGCGCGGGGCCGACGAACCCCCTGCCGGCCGGATCGGGTTTGCCGGATTTGCCCGCGGATCGAACCGTATACGTCCCGCCGGCGGCCTCAGCGGTCCTGCTGTTTTCCGACGCACGCTTCGCGCCGCCCGCGTTCGCGCCGCCGACGTTCGTGGTGGCGGACCCGGCGCTGGACCGGCCCACGGACGCGGCCGTGCTCGCACTGCGTGCGCACCGCGCGCGGGACGGCACAGGTTCGGTGGTCGGCGCGACGGTGCGCGTCGTCGCGCCGCCCTCGGCGAATCCCGCCGCGAGACCGCTGACGATCACGCCCGCGACGGCGGACGCGGTCACCCCCATCGAGCCGTCGGCGGATTCGGTTTCGGTCGCACGGGCGGTGCGGGCGGGCGCGGCGCTCGTGACGGCCGCGTTCGGCGGGAATGACCTGTGGCCCGAGAACGACGCGCTGGCGATGCCGCTGGTCCCGCCGGAGAGCAGTGAACGATGGTTCGTCTCGGCCGGCGGTGCGGCTCCGGCCGGCTGGGTGCTCAAGAGGCCCGCGGAATTGCCCGCGGCGTCGGCGTCGTCCGAATACCTCGTGGCGTCGATCATCGCGTTAGACAATCTGCCGGCGAGCGCGATCCCGGCCGATCGGCAGCTCGGCTTGCAGCAATACGTGCGGGACCTTGGCGGGGCGCTGCTCATCACGGGGGGCGATCGCGCGTTCGCGGCCGGCATGTATCCGGGGACCGCGATCGACGCGCTGTCTCCGCTCGCCTCGGCGCCGCCCGAGCCGACGACGCACTGGGTGCTGCTGGCGGATTCGTCGGGGTCGATGGCCCAGCCGGCGGGCGACGGCGCGGCGACGCGGTGGCAGCGCGCGACGCAGGCGCTGGTCGGATTGCTGCCGACGCTCCCGCCCGACGACCCAGTGTCGCTCGGATCGTTCGCGGCGGACGTGTCGTGGTGGACGAGCCCGGCGCTCAAGCCCGCACGGGAATTGGCGGCGGCGGCGGGTTCACTCCCGCCGCGGTCGGTCGCGCCGGGCGGGCCAACGAACCTCGTCGCGGCGCTCCAGCGCATCGCGCGCGAAGTGGACGCGACGACGCCAACAGAATTGCTCGTACTGTCGGACGCGGACGTGCAGGTCGAAGACCCGGCGGCGCTCGCGGCCGCGCTGAAGACCAAACGGGTCCGCCTGCACCTGTTGGCCGTGAGCGGTGCCGGAGCACACGGGCTGGCGGCACTGCGGCAGGTCACGGAGGCGACCGGCGGGACGCTGATCGCCGACGCGGCCAACGCGAACCAGTGGTCCACGCAGGTGCGGCAACTGCTGGCGGCGGCGTTTCCGAACCGCTTGAGTAACGAGGCGACGCCGGCGCGGTTCGTAGCCGATCTGGCGGCGCTCGGGACGCGGCCGGTATCGCCGTGGAACCGAACGTGGCTTCGGCCGCGGGCGACGGTGTTAGCCCAGTCGGGTGCGGGCGAGCCGGCGCTCCCGCTGGCGGCGCGCCAGTCGGTGGGCGCCGGCGAGGTTTTAGCGACCGCGTTCGCGCCGTCGCCGGACGAGTTGGAGGCGATCGCCGCTCGCTTGGCGCGGCCGCCGCGCGACCCGCGGTTCGCGATCACGTGGACAGCGGAGTCGACGCTGGCGGTTCGGGTGGACGTGTCGCCCCGGCCGGGAGCGGGCGACGCGACCGACGCGAGCCGACTGGCCATCACATTGACGATCCGCCGGGCGTCCGGGGGCGCGGCGCAATCGCTCGCGATCCCGCAGACCGCACCGGGCCGGTATGAGGTGGCCGTCGACCCGCCGCGCGTGGCGTCGTTCGCGGCCGTCTCCCTCGAGGGGCGACCGCTCGACCAGACCCCCCTGCCCGGGCGGTACGCGGCGGAGTTCGACGCGGTCGGGAACGACTACGACGCGATGAAGCGACTGGCCGAGCGCATGGGCGGTGAGGTCGTGACGGCGGTAAACACGTCGCGGCTGAAGCTGCCCACGCCGCGAACGGAGTTGTCGCTGACCCCGCACCTGGCGCTGGCTTCGGCAGGATTGTTGGCACTGTCGCTAGCGCGGTGGAGGTGGGCGTAGCTTCGGGAACACGCCCCCGGGACCCGCCGTACAAGAAAGCGCATCCGAAAGCCCGCGGAACTTGTTCCGTGGGTCGTGTACGCGACAGATCGGTTCACGCGCCGCGGACCGTGATCTTGACGATCTCCGCCGGCGCACCGACGCGGATCGGGAACCAGTTGCCCACGCCGTTCGAGACGACCAGGCGGCTGCGATCCCGCTCGTACAGTCCGGAGTAGTACTTGTACGCGAGCGGACCCAGACCGATCTTCGGCGTCAGCATGAGCTGCCCGCCGTGCGTGTGACCGGCGAGCGTGAGCGGGATGCCGGCGTCGGCGGCTGGGTCGAACGCGTGCGGGTGGTGGGCCAAAAGCAGGCCGAACTGCCCGCCGTGCCACCGGCGCTCGGTCAGGCGGCGCATGTGCTCTTCGAGCGCGGCGGCGCGCGGCTGGTCGGGCGTGCCCCAGTCCAGGCCCAGCACGTCGAACTTCTGCCCGCGGACGGTCACGGGCATGCCCTCGTTGACGAGCAGGCCCAACTCGGCCGCGACCAGTCGGCGGCGGAACGCCTGCCCGTTCTCGAACAAATCGTGATTCCCGACGCAGAGTGCGATCGGCACCTTCGCGACGCGCTCGAGCTGCCGCAACGCCGCGATCGACATGTCCAGGTCGATCAGGTTGTGGTCGATCAGGTCGCCGGTGAAGGCGACCAGGTCCGGCTTCAGCCCGACCGTCGCCTCGACGATCTCTTCGAGCTGCCGCTCGCGCACAAACCGCCCGGCATGGGAGTCGGACAAATGCGCGATCACCATGCCGTCGAGCGCCCGAGGCAGCCCGGGGATGTTGACGGTCAGGTCACGAACGCGGAACGCGCCGGCTTGCCGCTCCGACTCCACCAAAGCCGCCCCGAGCCCGACCTGCGGCGCCAGCGCCGCGGCCGCGCCAAGGAACCGCCGGCGACTGGTGAGCGCCGCCCCGACACTGGCCGCCGGCGTAGCTGCGATTGGCGCGGCCTCGACCGGCGGGCGCCGATTCACCAACCAAGCGACTCCGATGCCCAGGTAGCTCAGCACCATCGCCACGACCGTGACCGGCACGACCAGCAGGTGCCATACGTAAAGCCACGTCGATACCGGCCGCCAGAAGCTCGCGCCCAGCGCCGCTTTGACATCGGTCGGCATGAGCATGAGCGCAAGGCCAACGATCTGCGCAACGATCAAGGTCGCCGAAACGGTGCGCCACAACGTGGCCCGCTTCAGCGGCCTGAGCCGTCGGTCCGCCCAGACGAGCAGGAACGCGTCAAAGATGAATAACAGGCAGATGATCAGCAGAACCATGCCGGCGACCCCGCTCCTGCTCGAAAAACGCTGGTGTCCGAGTTCCCCCGACCGTCGCGGGGTGTGCCATTATACGCGGGCGCGAGATCGAGTCATTACCGGCCATCACGGATTGCGCGAGTCGAGCCCTTGCTCCCCGCGCCCCGATCGCTATACTTTCCGCCCTTCCATACTTAGCACGAACGAGCATCGGAGAAATCATGGCCATCGACGTCAAGCCCGGTCAGACCGTCCGGGTCACTATCGCCAGACACGTGAACCGCGCCGCCGCCCTCAAGACGATTGAGCGGCTCTTCATGAAGGATCACGCCATCGCGGGTCCGCTGGAAGCGCGGAGCAAGAACTTCATCCCCCTGCCCAAGCGCCGCGGCGGGACGATCTGGACCAAGCGCGTCAACAAGATCCACCCGGAACTGGTCAAGGGCGTCTCGGCGACCGTCAAGGTCACGCCTCAGTCCGCCAAGGACCTGAACAGCGTTGCGGACTTCGTCGAAGTCAGCGCCAAGTAAGCGGTCGACCTGCATAGAACTCAGCCAGCCCGGCGCGTCGCGCGCCGGGCTGGTTTCGTTTTCACCGTCGGATAGTGCGATCGGCTTCGGAGCGGCATTTGGGACAGCGCTCGCGCACTCTACCCGGCTTGAGTCGACTCGCGCTTGTTAGCGGCGTCTGCGGGTCAGAGTGGCGAGCCCGACCAGCGCCAGCCCGCACATCCCCGCCGGCTCGGGAACCGTCGTCCCCGTCACGTACGCCCAATCCGCGGCGAAATCGAGCGCGGGACTGGGGGGCGGGACCTCGCCGAGACCGCCGACCGTGCCGTAAGCGTTCGCCAGCACGACCAGGTCGTTGAGCGACACGTTCCCGTCGTAGTCGAAGTCGCCGTCGGCCCAGGTGGCGTCGCCGGCGGAGCGCCCGTAATTGTTCGCGAGGACGACCAGGTCGTTGAGTGCGACGACACCGTTCGCGTCGGCGTCACCGGGGCGGGCGAGGGACCACCCGAGGTCGTCCAGCGCGGCCCAGTCGAGTTCGGTCAGTTGCCGTCGGACGCCCGCGGGGATCGTCGCGCCGAAGAGGGCGGGCTGGTTTGCCGAAGTCCCCACCGTCCCGACGATACCGGCCGCGAAGTGACTCGCGTGCTGCACGGTCGCGCCGGCGGACGCGGGGGTCGGCGGCGCCTCCAGCGGCACGTTCGCCCCGTAAATCGCGACCGACTTGGGCCCCGTGAACGGCCCGACGTACTGGAGGTCGCCGAACGGCGTCACCGTCGCCGCGAGGTGCGTCTTCCAGGATTCGGCGGTCCCGACGCCGAGCACGTGGCCCAGTTCATGAAGGGCGACGGTCTGCAAGTCGTACTGGCCCGCGCCGGGCGCGGCCGCCCCGGTGTGCCATCCGCCCGACACGAACGCGTTGAGCGTCACGCTGCCCCCCCAGGGCCCGAAGTCCGAGGGCGTGGAGGCGTCCACCCCCGCCTGCCCGCGCGTGCGGATCGCCGTGGCGAGCGCCTGGTTGGACGTGAACACGTTGTACCCGCCCGCGCTGCCCCGCGCCACGTCCGGCCCGAGCCCGCGGGCGCCGACGTAGATCTTGATCGTGTCGGCGGCGACCGCCAGATCGGTGACGGCGAGCGTCGTGCTCGTGCGCGGGTCGGCGAACGTCGCCTGCCAAGAGTTCGACGTCGGCGCGATGGCCGACAAGCCATCCAGCAGCCGGTCGGAGTAAACGCGGGCGGCACGCTCAAGGGCGGCGCGGGCGGCCAATCCGTCGGCGGTGTTGGCGTCGAAAAAGGTGGTCGAGTCGCGCGAGTAATCGAACTCGAACGTGATCCGCGCGCGGACGACCGGCGCCGGCGCGGCGCACACGGCCAGGGCGAGACCCCCTATTCCCAGTTTCGACATCGATCGCACGGACACTCCCTCTCCTCGGACATCGCGGCCTTGTCAGAACTTGCGCGGCGACCGCCGCGGGATCATCGCGATATCGGACGTTGGCGTCAACCGAACGTCCATAGGCTTACCGCCAAACGGGCCGAAAAGTTCGGCTGTTTGGGCAAACCCTGCAGGAGGCGGCGCGGGGCGGCGTGGGTGTCGCTCAGGGAAAATTCCTATCCGATCAAGGCGTCGACCTTCGCCGCACAGATGAGGTCGTTTTCGGAGATGCCCCCGATCGAGTGCGTGGAGTATCGCACCACGCACCGGTTGTAGCCGACCACCATGTCCGGGTGGTGGTCTTCACGGTGCGCGACCCAGGCCACGGCGTTCACGAACGCCATCGTCTCGTGGAAGTTGGCGAACTTGAACGTCCGCGCGATCTCCGGGCGGGGCGACGTCGACAGCGCCCACCCGGGCATCCCGGCGATCGTCTGTCGCACCGCGGCTTCGGGAAGCGCGGGCGTCTCGGACGTGCAGGCGGTGCACTGCTTCGCGACGAGGTCGGAGGGTTGGAGCGCCATGCGGGAAGCGTATCGGCGCGCGGGCCGCGATGTCACGCGCAATTCTCCGGACGGGCCGTGGCGCTTCAGTGCCACGGTATTCGGTGCGTTGACAACGCACGCGCTTGCCCCGACAACTCGCTCACCCCATGCGTTGGATCATCGGTGACGTGCACGGCATGCTGCGCCCCCTCGAGACGTTGCTCGCCGAGGTGCGGCGCGTCGATCCGAAGGCCCGGTTCTACTTCGTCGGCGACTACGTCAACCGGGGGCCGAGCTCGCGCGAGGTGGTCGACCTGCTGATCGCGCTGGGCCGCGAAGACGGGGCCAAGTTCGTCCGCGGCAACCACGACGACATCTTCGACGAGATCCTGCACGGCAAGAGCTACGCGACCAACGCGTCCGACTCGGACCGGCTCGTCGCGTTCCAGTGGTTCATGCAGCACGGGCTCGACGACACCTTCATGAGCTACGGGATCGATCTGGCCGCGCTCGAGCAGTGCCGAGACCGGCCGACGAGCGAGCGGCTCGAGAAGATCATCGCGCCGGTGCCCGAGGCGCACCGCACATTTTTCCGCGAGCTGCCGCCGGTCATCGAGGACGACGACTTGTTCATCGTCCACGCGTGGTGGGACCCCGACGAGCCCGACCACCCGCCCGACCTCGCCGGGCGGGTCGCGCCCAAGGCCGGGGCGCGCCACAAACTGATCTGGGGCCGGTACGCCGAAGACGAGATCGGCCGCGTCAAGGCTTGGAAGCGCACCGGCTACTTCGGCCACACGCCGGTCTACGCCTACGCCGCCAGTCAGCTCGGCGGCGAATTGGCGTTGATCCCGATCGCCGGCGAGCGGATGGTCCTGCTCGACACGGGTGCGGCGCTGAACACGCAGGGCCGGCTCACCGCGTTCTGCGCGGACTCCGGCGAGTTCGTGCAGGCCGACCACTTCGGGAAACTCGTGGAAGTCTGACGCCCCGGTCGTGACGCACGTCAATCCCGCGCACAACCTCGCCGTCGCGCTGCTCCAACCGGAGATCGCGCCCAACACCGGCAACGTCGGCCGGCTCTGCGTCGCCACCGGGGCCGAACTGCACCTCGTCCGCCCGCTCGGCTTCGTGCTCGACGACAAGCAACTCCGGCGGAGCGGAATGGACTACTGGGCCCGCCTGCGGCTGACCGTCCACGACGACGACACGGCGTTCTTCGCCGCGACGGCCGATCGGCGCGCCTGGCTGTTCACGTCCCACGGCGAGACCCCACTCTGGGACGCGGCGTTCGCGCCCGGCGACCTGCTCGTGTTCGGCAACGAAGGCCGCGGCGTCATCGACGCCGTCCGCGCCCGCTTCCCGCCCGAGCGGCGCGTGCGCATCCCCCAGATCGCGGGCGAGCGATGTCTGAACCTGTCGACTGCCGTCGGCGTGGGGGTTTACGAAGCGCTGCGGCGGGTGCGATAACTTCCAGGCGCTCGTCCGAGACGGCAGGGCCGCTTCAGCGGCCCTGTATTCTGACGCGCGAACCGCGCGCAAAGGAAGCGGCGCGCCCGGGGCAACGGACGCGCCGCTTCAGGGAAGGGAGAGTTTCATGCCGGCGCCGCACATGGGCGCCCGCGGCGGTCGTCGGGTCAGACCTTCGCCTTGAGGTTCTGCCACCCGCGGGAGATCGAGTCCTTCACGTTCTCCCACGTGCTGCCGGTGTGGCCGTAGCGCCGCTCGTAATCCGTCCGCACGTCGCTCTCGACCGTCGTCCAGTCGCGCCCGGCGAACCGCTGGTCGCGGTACAGCTCGGTCGTGTACTCGTCGGCCGAGAACGCCCGGCCGGTCCCAGCCGCATGATTCGGGTTGAGCTTTTCGACCTCGACGTCCTGCCGGCGGACCGTGTCGCGGACCGTCTCCGTACGGTCCTCGACCTGCTTGCCGACCACGACCTCTTCGACCACGCGGGCTTCCTTACCGATGACCGCTTCCTCGCCGCGCTCGGTCACCTCGATGTTCCGTTCCTGGAACGCGCTGTCGCCGGCGCCGAGCGGGCGATCGACCGGGCGGCGCTCGACCACGGCTCGCTCCTGCCGGAGGTGCACCTGCTCCTGCACTGGGACCTCGGTCACCCGGCTGTGGATCCGCAGCCCGCCGCGGTTCACCGCCCGCTTGCCGACCCGCAGTTGCTCTTCCACGACCGGGATCGCCTGCTGGCCCTCGGCCAGGTTCTGCGTCTGGGCGGCCGCGTGGTGTTGCTGCTGGCCGGCGCTCACCTGCGTGCGGGCCGCGGCGGCCGTATCGGTCGACGCCGTCTGGGTCGAGGCCCCGCCCTTCCACCCTTCCTGCCGCCACTGCTGGGCCTGCGTGTCGAGGTCGAGCGGCTGGTGCCGCTGGAGGATCGTCACGGCCGTCTGCGCGCTCGGGGCGTCGGCGTCGTCGAGCTCGACCAGCAGGCCGTACGCCCCACGCCGGGCCGCCTCCTCGTACATGTACTGGTCTTCCGCGTCCGCGAACCCGAACGCCTCTTTCATGTTCTGCCAGAACCCCGGCCCGTCCCCGCCGAAGATCTTCGTGTCGTCCCGGTCGTACCCGGCCGCCCGGAGCTCGTCGCGCGCGGCCTCGGCCTGTTGCTTCGTCTGGAAAAACGCTACCACTTTGTCGGCCATGACTGGTCTCCTCTATCGTTGTGTTCGATGATGAAAACGCGCGGTGCGGTCACTCCAGTGACCGCTCGACCCGCTCGGGCCGGGACGTGTGCAACGGGTGTGCCCTCTCCACGCCCGCCCCCGCGTCGCGCCGATAGATTGCGCGGGATCGATCCGTGGGCGGGCGCGCAATCGTCGGATGCGACCCCCCCCGCGCTTGGCCGCGTCCGGGCGCGCGAATGCCCCGTCAGTCGCGCCCGATTTGATCGCCGCGCGCACGCGCGGGCGCCCCGGACGGCGGCGCGTCCGGGTTCGTGCGGAGGACGTGCGCCTCTTCGCTCCGAAGCTCGATCTCGTGCCGCTCGTGCCGCTGCGTCCGTTTGCGGTGGATGTGAATCTCCTCCTTGAGCATCAACCGCCGTTCGACGACGACGACCTCCTCGTACACCGGCACGATCGTCACGTCCCCCTCTTCCCGTGCCGGCTCCGCGGCCTCCACGAACCGCCCGACCGGCACCCGCTGAACTTCCAGCGTCTGATCCGTCACCGGGACGTCGATCACCTCTCGCCGCACTTGGGGCGTGACGTGTACGGCCACCCGACCCGTTTCGATTTCGCGCTTGCCGACCGTTACCCGCTCCTCGACCACCGGAAGGGTGACACTTTGGGTAACCTGCGCGACGTTCTTGTCGGACTTCGATGAGATGGGGCTGAGAAGTTCGTCTCGCGAAAGCGCGAGGCGGTACGTGCCGTCGGCTTGACGACTAAGCAGGGACGCCGGCACGCGGACGCGCTGGCCGGTATCGAGCTGAAGTTCGACGTGATCGGCGAACGGTGCTTCCGTGAGCAGGACGGCACGGGCACCGTCGGTGCCGACGGCAATGGGGAGAGTTGGCATAATCGGACTCCGTCGTGTGCGGGAGCGGAGTCAAAGCGGGTGCCGTGCAGGTTCCGCCCCCAGACGCCCGCTCGGGCAGTCGCTTGGCGGCACCGCGGCAAACCTGCAAACGGCGTCTCGTACGCGCTCTTGAGACGGGTACAGCCCAAGTGAGGGCTGCGACGGGCGTTACACTACCTGTACCCCCTGTCGGGCGCGCGGGTCGGCAGATTTTGCGTTTGTATCGACCGACCGGTACATTTAGCGATTCATGCGCTGCCCCTTCTGTGACGCCGACAAAGAGAGTTTGAAGGTGATCGACTCTCGCGCCTGCGAGGGCGGGCGGGCGATCCGCCGGCGGCGCGAGTGCCTCCACTGCACCAAGCGGTTCACCACCTACGAGCGCATCGAAGACCAGGTCAAGCTCACCGTCATCAAGAAGGACGGGAGCCGGGTGCCATGGGACCGGGCCCGGATCATGTCGGGGCTCGAACGGGCGTGCTACAAGCGGCCGGTCGAGGCCTCGGAGATGCAGCGGATCGTCGAGGAAGTCGAGGACGAAATCTTCCGCTCCCACGACAAGGAAGTGCCGAGCGTGGACATCGGCAGGCTCGTCAGCGACCGTCTGCGGCGCGTGGATCAGGTCGCTTACGTCCGGTTCGCCAGTGTATACCGCCAGTTCAAGACGCTCGAAGACCTCGTCGACGAGGCCAAGGCGGTCCTGGACGCGCAGCGTTACGAGGTGCCCGGGCAGGGCCGGCTGTTCGTCGAGGCGACGGCGCCGGCCGCGGGTTCGGGCGACGAGACGAACGGGCGCGGCGCCCGTGCCAGGCCAGGCAAGACGACCCGCCAAGAGGCGCAACTTCCCCTGCCGCTCCCGGGCGGGAAGGTGAAGCGCGGCAAGGAAAAGGCGCTGGAGCGGCAGTCGGTCGATTAGCGGATCAACGTAAAAGCCGCGGGCGGCAGCCCTCGGTTCCGCGATCGGCAAACCGCTTCGGCATCGGCGGACGGCGGCTCGAGAGTTTCACACCTAATGGATCGACACCACGACGAGGGCTCGATGTACCTAAGCAGCGAATCGACCGGTCGCGCTCTGAACAACAAGAACGCGGTGAAGCGCGGGCTCGTCGCCGGCCTGGCGACCCTCGCGCTCATCGCGGGCGGCGGGTGCGGGAAAACGCAGGAGCCCGCCCCGCCCGGGCGGCAGCCGTACGCCAACCTCGGGCTGCGGCCGAACACGCCCGGGTTCCTCCAGGGCACCGTCATGGAGCGCGTCGAGGTCGGCAACACCGGCCAGATGGCGGTGACCTCCTTCGGCCTGGCGGTCAACCTCCGGTACCCCGGCGACACGCGCGCCCCGGTGCCGGTCCGCGAGTGGATGATCAAGGAGATGTACCGCCTGGGCTTCGGCCGGGCCACGGGGTTCAGCGACCTCCGGCGGCTCCAGCCCGAGCAGGTCCTCCAGGACAAGCGGGTGGCGGTCGTCATGGTCGGCGCCTACGTCCCGCCCGGCGCGCGCGTCGGGCAGCGCACGGACGTGGTCGTCCAGGCCCTGCCGGGCAGCGACACCGCGAGCCTCGCCGGGGCCACCCTCTACCAGTGCGAGCTCCGACTGCTCGGGGCCAACGCCCTCAACCCGGGCGGGTCGGTCAACGCGCACATCGCCGCGCGCGGCCCCGTCTTCATCAACCCGGCGTTCGCGCTGGAAGTCCCGACGCCCGGCGCTGGCGGCGGCGGCGGCGAGAACCGGACCGGGTCGCGCGTCGGCACGATCCTCGGCGGCGGCGTCTGCACGACCGACCGCCCGATCCACCTCCGCCTGCGCACGCCCCAGTGGAACGTCGCCAAGGTCGTCGAGCAGATCATCAACGAGCGGTTCCAGACCGTCGCCGATAAGCCCCGCGCCAACGGCCAGGGCATGTGCGTCGCCGAGGCCCAGGACGAGGGCTACATCAACCTGTACGTCCCGGCGAAATACCAGAAGAACTGGGAGCACTTCGTCGCGGTCGTCAATCACCTGTACCTGACCGTCAACCCCGCCGCCGCCGCCATGAAGGCCCGGGAACTGGTCGCCGAGGCCAAGAAGCCCGAGGCGCTGCTGGCCGACATCTCGTACGCCCTCGAGGGTCTCGGGACCGTCGCGATCCCGTACATCGGCGAGCTGCTGACCCACCCGTCGCCCGACGTGGCGTTCGCCGCGGCCAAGGCGGGGACGTACCTCGGGGACGCCGCGTCCGAAATCGCGCTGGGCCGAATGGCCCAGACCGCCGGTCACCCGTTCCGGGTCGACGCGATCCAGGTGCTGGGCGACGTCCCGCCGAGCCCGGCCGTGGCCCGCGCGGTGTCCCCGTGCCTCGACGCCGACGACGCCCAGGTGCGGATCGCGGCGTACAAGGTGCTGTCCCAGATCGACGACGCCCGGATCCCCAACCCGGTGATGTCGCGGAAAATTCACGACTCGTTCATCCTCGACGTCATCGAGACGACCGGCAAGCCGATGGTCTACGCGACGCGCGTCGGCGAGCCGCGGATCGCGGTCTTCGGGAGCCGGAGCCAGATCAGGCTGCCGATCACGTTCTCGGCGTTCGACACCCGGCTGACGATCACGCAGGACGCCCGCAAGCCGCAACTGTTATCGGTGTTCTATCGGGGTGAGGAGATGCAGGAGCCGGTGGCGGCGCTGTCGCGGCCGCTGATCGTGGAATTGGCCGCCCGGCTGGGCGGAGGTTCGGACGACAAGTTCCGGTTCAGCTACGGGGAGATTGTCGCCATGTTGCAAACAATGGCGGACACCGGCAAAGTAGCGTCGTCGTTCGTCTTGCAGGACATCCCGGGGCTGGAAGAGCAGTTCGGGGACATCGCCGACGCGTCGAGCGGTCGGTCGGTGGGCGAGGCCCAACCGGCCACCCCGCAGCCGGCCACCGGGTTAGCCGGGACGTCGCCGATGGCGCCGCCGCCCGGTCAGGTAGTGAACCTGACGAACGCGCCGCGCCCGAACGGGAATGCTCCCGCGGCGGGCGGGCGACCGAACTGAGGATGCGCGGGCCTCCGTGGCACTGAAGTGCACACTGCCCCGCGCGCCGGTTAGGGTTGTGAAGGTCAGGAGGACCTCCGACGCATGCGTCTCAAGAAGCTCGTCCTCAACGGGTTCAAATCGTTCGCGGACCGTACCGAGTTCGCGTTCGATTCCCCCATCACCGGCATCGTCGGCCCCAACGGCTGCGGCAAGTCCAACGTCGTCGACGGGTTCAAGTGGGTGCTCGGGGAGCAGTCCGCCAAGAGCCTGCGCGGCGACGCCATGCTCGACGTGATCTTCAACGGCTCGTCCGTGCGCAAGCCGGCGGGCATGGCGGAGGTCGTCCTCGTCTTCGACAACCCCAAGCGCGAGGACGGCACGCGCCTGCTGCACGTCGACACGGACGAAGTCTCCGTCGGCCGGCGGCTGTTCCGCGACGGCACCTCCGAATACCAGGTCAACAACGCCACCAGCCGGCTCAAGGACATCCGCGAGATGTTCCTGGACACGGGCGTTGGCGTGGACGCGTACAGCGTGATCGAACAGGGCCGCGTCGCCGCGCTGCTGGAGGCCAACCCGGCCGAGCGGCGGCTGATCTTCGAAGAGGCGGCCGGCATCTCGAAGTTCAAGGCCAAAAAGAAAGAGGCCGTCCGCAAGCTCGAGAAGGTCGACCTGAACCTGGTCCGCGTGAACGACATCGTGGAAGAGGTCGAGAAGCGGCTGCGGAGCGTGAAGCTGCAGGCCGGTAAGGCGCGGTCGTACCAGGAATATTCCGAGCGGCTGAAAGAGCTGCGGCTGCAATACTCGCTGCAGGAGTACCACAAGTTCGCGGCCGAGCTGGCGACGCTCGAGGGGCGGCAGGCCGAGGCGGCCGAGCGGCTTGAAGAGCTCTCTCAAACGCTCGCGAAAGCGCAGAACGAGCTGGCGGTGAACCGGGCGGGGTTCGACGAGCTATCGCAGCAGAAGCAGCGGACGCAGCACGCGCTGGTGCAGGCCAAGGCCGACGTGAACAGCGCCCGGCAGCGGCAGCAGTTCGCGGCCCAGCAACTCGAGCAGATCGCCGAGCAGTTGCGGCAGTTCGAACAGGACCGGGCGAGCAACGAGCACAAGACGGCGGAGGTCGCGGAGTCGCTCGAGCAGCAGCGGGAAGCGTTGGAGCAATTCACCAACGAGCTGGCCGAGCACAAGTCGATGATCGAGGAGCGGCAACAGCAGTTCCGAGACGGCCAGCACCGGCTGAACGGGGCGCTGTCGGAGATCGATCAGAACAAGAGCGCGATCCTCGAATTGATGCGGCGGTTGGCGAGCGTGAACAGCCGGCTGGGCGCGATCGAGATCGAACGGAAGAACCTCGCGGCCCAGCAGGAGCGCGTCGCCCAGCGGCGACAGATGGTTGTCACGGAGCTGGAAAACCTGCAGGCCGCGCGGGCCGGGCTCGAAGAGCGGCTGGAGCAGGCCAAGGCGCACATCGCCGAACAGCAGGCGGCGCTGGAGGACCGGCGCGAGCAGGCCAAGGCGCTGGGGCAGCAGATCGCGCAGGTGAGCGAGCAACTCGGCAGCGCGCGCGAACACCGGTCGGGGCTCGTCTCGCGGCAGAAGCTCTTGGAGCAACTCGAAGCCAAGCGCGAGGGCGTCTCCGAGGGCGTCAAGAGTGTGCTGCGGCAGCGGGAGGACAAGTTCCCGTTCGTCCGCGGGCTGGTGGCGGACGTGATCAAGGTGGACGTCGAACACGCGCACGTGATCGAGGCGGCGCTGGACGGCCGGGACCAGTGGCTGGTCGCGGAGGACTTGGATTCGGTGGCGGGGGCGCGCGAGGCCTTCGAAGAGCTTGAGGGACGGGTGAACGTGGTCGTGCGCGGGCGTGTTGGTGGCATGGGCATCCTGCCCATGCAGGGCGCGTCCGAAGAAGCGGGATCATCCGACTACGAAGCCCTCATGCACGGGCAGGATGCCCATGCCACAATTGACTGGAACGCCCACCCCCACCGCCTCCGCCTTGCGATCGACCTGGTGCGCGTGGAGCCGGAAGACTACGAGGTCGCGGCGCGGCTGCTCGGCCGGACCGCCGTCGTCGACTCGATCGACGTCGCCAAGTACTACCACCGGTGCGGGTTCGACGGCTGGCGGTACGTGACGCACGCGGGCGAGGTGGTCGAGGCGGACGGGACGTTCCGGGCGGGGCCGATGACGGCGGCGATGGGCATCCTGTCGCGGCGGTCGGAGCTGGAGGCGATCGGGCACCAGGTGGCCGAGGTCGACCAGCGGATCGCCGAGCTCGTGTCGCGGCTGACCGAGGGGAACTCGCAGGCCAAGGGGCTGGAGCAGTCGCAGAACGAACTGCGGCAGGCGATCTATCAGGCCAACGAAACGAAGGTGGAACTGAGCAGCCAGGTGGCGCAGAACGCGGACCGGCAGGCGGCGCTGGACCGCGAGCAACCGGTGCTGGAGCGCGAGCTGGGACAGTTCGCCCAGCAGGTCGACAAGCTCGCGGCCGAGGAGCAGACGCTCGCGGCCAAGCGCGCCGAGTTCGAGACCGAGCAGGCCGACCGACAGGCGAAGGTGGACGAATTGGCGGCGACGCAGAAGGAGCTCGAAGAGACGCTCCGCGAGTGGGGCGAAGAGCTGACCACCCGCCGGATTCACCTCGGGCAGGTGCAGGAAAAGCAGCTCGGGGCGCAGCAGGCCGTGCAGCGGCTGTCCGCGATGGCGGAAGAGCTGGAGCAACAGGCCCGGCGGATCGAGCAGTCGGCCGGGTCGCTCGCGGCGCGGCGCGGCGGGGTGGAGGAAGAGCTGGTCGTCGCGAAGGAGAAGGAAGAGGAGCTGGTTCAGCAGCAGCAGGAACTCGCGGGGGCGTTGGAGGAGTTGGAGCAGCAGGTCGCCGACGTGGCTAACGTGGTGCGGCAACTGACCAGCGCGGTCGACCAGCGGCGCGAGGCGCACGCCGAGATCGAGCAGGACTTCCACCAGGTGCAGGTGAAGGTCGGCGAGGTGCGCGTGCGGCTCGAGGGGCTCGTGCAGCGGACGATGGACGAATTGCAGCTCGATTTGCCCGCGCGGTACGCCGAGGCCCAGGCCGTCGAGGGCGGGTACGTGCCGGCCGACATGGACTGGGACGAGGTGGGCGACGAGATCAAGGAGCTGCGCGAGAAGATCCACCGCCTGGGGAACGTGAACGTCGACGCGATCGCCGAGCAGGACGAGCTCGAGCAGCGGGCCGGGTTCCTGGTCGGCCAGGTGAACGATTTGATCGAGAGCAAGCGGCAACTCGAGGAGTTGATCGAGACGATCAACGCCGAGTCGGGCGTGCGGTTCGAGCAAACCTTCAACGCGGTGCGCGAGAACTTCGCGGCGATGTTCCGCAAGATCTTCGGCGGCGGGGCGGCCGACATCTTCCTGGAGACCGAGGTGCAGGAGAAGGTGAAGCGCGAGATCACGCTGGAGGACGGGACGGTGCGGACGGTGGACGAGATGGTGACGAAGAAGGTGGACGTGCTGGAGGCGGGGATCGAGATCATCGCGCGCCCGCCGGGCAAGAAGCCGGTGAGCATCAGTCAGTTGAGCGGCGGCGAGAAGGCGATGACGTGCATCAGCCTCCTGATGTCGATCTTCAAGAGCAAGCCGAGCCCGTTCTGCATTTTGGACGAGGTGGACGCGCCGCTGGACGAGGCGAACAACCAGCGGTTCGGGATGATCATCCAGGAGTTCCTGGACACGTCGCAGTTCATCGTGATCACGCACCACAAGCGGACGATGCAGATCGCCGACGTGCTGTACGGCGTGACCATGCAGGAACAGGGCGTGTCCAAGCGCGTGGCGGTCAAGTTCGACCAGGTCGACAACCAGGGGCGGATCAAGGAAGAAGCGGCGGAACACGCGGCGGCGTGAGGGCGGGCGGTGCGTCGTCCGAGACGTCGGGAATTCGGTGGCGTCGCGTCCGAGCGCGGGTATGCTCGGGTCCTCACTTCTGCGGAGGATCTCGATGACGCACCGCGCTGGGTTCTGGTGGGGGACGTTGATGACGATTCTCGGCTGCCTGCTCGGACATCGTCCGGCGGCCGCGGCCGACCAGCCCGTGTCGGCCGTGGAGAACGTCGCGCTGCAGCCGCTCGCGGCGCACGCGCGGGCGCTGGCCGAGGCGCTGGAGTTCACCGGGGCCCCCCTGCCGGAGGAGGCGCGGAGGGCGGTCCAGTCGGCGGCCGGTGCGAAGGACGAGGCGGCGGGCGTGCGGGCGATTCAGGCCGCGCTGGACCCGTTGTGTATCGCGGTGGTGGACATCAATCCGGAGGCGCGGGTGAAGGTGGCGGCGGGGCCGGCGACGCCGCGGCTGATGGAGGCGGGCTGGCGGACGTTTCTGATCAAGGTGCACAATCAGGCGGGGCTGACGGGGGATTTGAAGGTCGAGTCGCCGCAGGCCAAGCCGCTGGCGAACTCGCCGGCGGATCAGGTGCGCGACCGGTGGCTGGAGATCGCGCGGTACACCGCCAAGCCGCTGGCGGACAAGCTTTCGGGGCTGGAGGTCGAGTACCGAGTCGTGCAGATGTACTCGCGGGACGCGGGGCGGCGGCAGGCGACGCTGGTGTTCCTGGCGGGGCAGGGGAATCAGGATTTGGGGTTTCGGAGCGAGCTCGCGGTGATGTTCACGGCCGATGCGGCGCGGGAGGTGAAGTTCAGTGTCAAGGATGAGCATGGGAAGCCGACGACCGCCGCGCTGGTGATCCGCGACAAGGCGGGGCACGTGTACCCGTCGCAGGCCAAGCGGCTGGCGCCGGACTTCTTCTTCCAACAGCAGGTGTATCGGGCGGACGGCGAGACGGTGAAACTGCCGGACGGGGCGTACACGCTGGAGGTGACGCGCGGGCCGGAGTATCTGCCGCAATCGAGACCGCTGGTGGTGGCCGAGGGGATGCCGGCGGTCGAGATCGCGCTCAAGCGGTGGATCGACCCGGCCCAACGCGGGTACTGGTCGGGCGACCACCACATTCACGCCGCGGGGTGCGCGCATTACACGCAGCCGACCGAGGGCGTGCTCGCGGAACATATGATGCGGCACATCCTGGGCGAAGATTTGAAGGTCGGGTGCAACCTGACGTGGGGCCCCTGCTTCGATTTTCAGAAGCAGTTCTTCACCGGGGCCGACGACAAGGTGTCGACCCACCCGTACCTGCTCCGGTACGACATCGAGGTGTCGGGGTTCGGGTCGCACCGCTCGGGGCACCTTTGTTTGCTGCGGCTGAAGGAGCAGATCTACCCGGGCGGCGATTCGAAGAACCACTGGCCCACGCTCGGCCTGAACACGCTCAAGTGGGCGAAGCGGCAGGGCGCGGTGACGGGGCCGGCGCACAGTGGGAACGGGATCGCGGTGAAGGACGGAAAGCTGCCGAGCTACGAGGTGCCGGACTACAACGGGATCGGGGCGAACGAGTTCATCGTCGACGTGACGCACGACGTGCCGGGGCCGGACGGCAAGCCGGTCCCGGCGGTCGACTTCATCTCGACGGTGGACACGGAGCCGAAGGCCGAGCTGAACATGTGGTACCACGTGCTCAACTGCGGGTACCGCGTGCGGGCGAGCGGCGAGACGGACTTCCCGTGCATCTACGGCGAGCGCGTCGGGATGGGCCGGTCGTACGTGAGGCTCGCCGGGCCACTGAACTACGACGCGTGGTGCGAGGGGATTCGGAAGGGCTCGAATTACGTGTCGGACGGGTACTCGCACTTGATCGACATGACGGCGACGGCGGAGGGGCGGTCGGCGCTGATGGGCGAGGGCGAATCGGAGTTGCGGCTGGCGAAGGACGGCAAGGTGACGCTCAAGGCGAATTTGGCGGCGTGGATGCCGGAGGTGGCGCCGCCGCCGCCGCGCAAGCGCGAGCCTGTGTGGTCGATCGAGCGGGCGCGGCAGCCGGGCGTGCGGACGGTGAAGGTCGAGGCGATCGTGAACGGGCAGGCGGTGGCGGAGCAGGTCATCACCGCGGACGGGACTCCGCGCGACGTCAGCTTCGAACTGTCGATCGAGCGGTCGTCGTGGGTGGCGCTGCGCGTGTTTCCGTCGAGCCATACGAACCCCATTTTCGTGATCGTCGAGGATAAACCGGTGCGCGCGAGCCGGCGGTCCGCGGAGTGGTGCTTGAAGGGCGTCGAGCAGTGCTGGTCGCAGAAGAAGCGGTTCTACGCGCCGGCGGAGATGGCGGAGGCGGAGGCGGCGTACGAGCACGCGCGGCGCGCGTACAAGCGGTTGATCGACGAATCCGTCGCCGACTGAAATCAGAGGATGAACTTGGACAGGTCCTCGTCCTTGAGCGCCTCGCCGAGGCGCTCGCGCACCAATTCGCCGGTGACACGGATCTTCTTTTCTTCGAGGTCCGGGGCGTTGAAGCTGATCTCTTCGAAGACGCGCTCGAGGATCGTGTAGAGGCGGCGGGCGCCGATGTTCATCGTGCGGCGGTTGACGTCGAACGCAATCTGGGCGATCGCGTCGATGGCGTCGTCGGCGAAGTCGACTTGCAGGCCCTCGGTTTCGAGGAGGGCCGAGGTCTGCTTGGTCAGGGCGTTCTGGGGTTCCTTGAGGATGCGGACGAAGTCGTCTTTGGTGAGGTCCTGTAGCTCGACGCGGATGGGGAAGCGGCCCTGGAGCTCGGGCATGAGGTCGGACGGCTTGGAGCTGTGGAAGGCGCCGGCGGCGATGAACAGGACGTGGTCGGTCTTGACCGGGCCGTACTTGGTCATGACGGTCGAGCCCTCGACGATGGGCAGGAGGTCGCGCTGGACGCCTTGGCGGGAGACGTCGGGGCCCTGCTTGGATTCGGTGCCGCAGACCTTGTCGATCTCGTCGAGGAAGATGATGCCGGACTGCTCGGTGCGCTCGATGGCGGCGCGGGTGATGCGGTCCTTGTCGATCAGCTTCTCGGCCTCCTGGGCGAGCAACAGCTTGCGCGCGTCGGCGACGGGGACGCGCTTGGACTCGCGCTTCACGGGGAGCATCTTCTCGAACATGTTCTGGAACTCGATGTCCATGCCCATGCCGGCGGTGCCGAGGACGCCGGCGACGGTGGGGCGGTCCTCGGTGTTCACTTCGACCAGGCGTTCTTCGAGTGAGCCGGAGCGGAGTTGCTCGCGGATCTTGTCGCGGTTTCGCTCGCGCTTCTGCTTGGCCTCGTCGTCATCGGGGACGGCGTAGCCGGCGGGGAGCGGCAGGAGGAGGTCGATCAGGCGCTCTTCGACCTGGCGCTCGGCCTCGGGTTTGACGGACTCGGTCATCTCCTCGCGGACGAGCTGCATGGCGGTGTCGAGGAGGTCGCGGACCATCGATTCGACGTCGCGGCCGTGGTAGCCGACCTCGGTGTACTTGGTGGCCTCGACCTTGACGAACGGGGCGGCGACGAGGCCGGCGAGGCGGCGGGCGATCTCGGTTTTACCGACGCCGGTCGGGCCGATCATGATGATGTTCTTGGGGGAGACGTCCTGACGCATGGCCTCGGGGAGCTGCTGTCGGCGCCAGCGGTTGCGGATCGCGACGGCGACGGCGCGCTTGGCGTCGGCCTGGCCGACGATGTAGCGGTCGAGTTCGGCGACGATCTGGCGGGGGGTGAGGTGGTGCATGCGTGGGCATTGTAGGGTGGGAGGCACGGCGGAGAAGACGGGTTGCCGCAAAGACGCAAAGGGCGCAAAGGAGGAGAGGGGTCGTCGGGCTTCCAACGACATCTGATTGGCGCGATACTTTCATTCATGATCGTCCGCCCGCTCATGTTTATCGCGCTCGCGCTGGTTACCGTCGTCACTCTTGCCGCGCCGCCGGATCAGCCGAACATTGTGTTCATTTTGGCGGACGACCTTGGGTACGGGGATCTGGGGTGCTACGGGCAGAAGAAGATTCGGACGCCGGTGCTGGATAAGTTGGCGGGCGAGGGGTTGCGGTTCAGGGATGCGTACGCGGGGGCGACGGTGTGTGCGCCGTCGCGGTGTTCGCTGATGACTGGATTGCATGGCGGGCATGCGCGGATTCGGGGGAACAAGGACGTGCCGCTTCGGGCGCAGGATCTGACGGTGGCGGAGGTGCTGAAGTCGGCGGGGTATGAGACGGCGCTCATTGGTAAGTGGGGGCTCGGGGAGCAGGGGTCGGGCGGGGAGCCGAGCAAGAAAGGGTTTGATTACTTCTTCGGGTTTACGAATCAGACGCACGCGCACAACTCGTGGCCTGAGTATCTGTGGCGGAATGCGGAGAGGGTGACGCTGGGGAACAAGCTGCCGGCCGGGGCGGTGACGAAGCATGGGGAGGGTGTGTCGGAGGTGAAGAAGGAGTTTGCGAACGATCTGTTTGTCGAAGACGCGGTGAAGTATCTCGGGCGACGGAAGCAGGCGGGCAAGCCGTTCTTCCTTTATTTCTCGCCGACGGCGCCGCACGCGAACAACGAGGGGAAGCAGAACGGGATGGAGGTGACGACGGACGCGCCGTATACGGGCGAGGCGTGGCCGCAGAACGAGCGGAACAAGGCGGCGCTGGTGACTTGGCTGGATTCGGCGGTGGGGAAAGTGCTGGCGGCGCTGAAGGAGAACGGGTTGGAGGAGAACACGCTGGTGGTGTTCACGAGTGATAATGGGCCGCACAAAGAGGGCGGGTCGGACCCGGCGTTTTTCAACGCGTCGGGGCCGCTGCGCGGGATCAAGCGGGCGTTGTACGAGGGGGGGATCCGGGTGCCGTATATCGTAAGGTGGCCGGGCAAGGTTGCGGCGGGTAAGGAGACGGGGTTCGTGACGGCGTTCTGGGATTTTCTGCCGACGGCGGCGGAGCTAGCGGGGGCGAAGAAGGTGGACGGGATGGATGGGCAGTCGATCGTGCCGACGCTGCTGGGGAAGTCGCAGGAGCCGCCGGCGTACCTTTACTTTGAGTTTCACGAGCGCGGGTTTGATCAGGCGATCCGGCAAGGGGATTGGAAGGCGGTGCGGCACGGGCGGGGCACGCCGATCGAGTTGTACAACTTGCGGGAGGATGTTGGGGAGACGAAGGACGTGGCGGGGGCGCACGGGGAGATCGTGAGGCGGATCGAGCCGCTGTTCACGTCGGCGCGGGTGGATTCGGCGGAGTTTCCGGTGAATGAGAACAAGCGGCCGCGGAAACAAGGGGAGGGGGCGGGCGGTGGCGTGCGGGAAAAATGACGTCGCGCGGGGGCGGGAATTCAGAAGGTGCGGCGGGGCCGGCACTTGCGATTTTCGAGACCGGGCAAAACCGGGCCTTTTCGGTACAAACCGGTACTTTTCGGTACCGAATCGGTACCGGACGGGTGGAGGTGAGGGGTGGGATGTCAAAGAGCGCGCGTTCCCTTGTACGGGGGGTGTCACGCTGGGGTGGTGACGGGCGCGCACGGGAGTGGGGTGGGGGCGTGTGGGTGCAAAAGATTTTTGGGGAATGCGGGCGGGGAGGGTAGCGCGCCGGTGGTGTTGGGCGCGCACGGGACGTTCGGTGCGCGCGCGTATCGGATGACAATGCGCGTCCTATCGCGCAACCCACGGAACAAGTTCCGTGGGCTTTCGGGCGCGCATTGGAATCGAGCGGTCGGCGAGAACGGTGGGCAGTGCCCACCCTACGAGAGCCACTCGTCGAGGTGTTGGCGGACGAAGGCGTCGTCGTTGAGGTGGGGGTAGGCGGCGTAGACGCGGTCGATCTCTTCCTTTTGACCCGGGCTCAAACCCTCGTGTTCGTCGAGGCACCAGGTGCCTTCGAGGAGGCCTTGGCGGCGGAGGACTTCGTGGAGGCCGGCGATGCAGCCGGCGAAATTGTTGGCGGCGTCGAAGAAGGCGGCGTTGGCGTCGGTGACCTCGACGTTGAGGGAGAGGAGGTCGGGAGCCGGTGAATGCGGATCTCGGATTGCGGATCTCGGATTGGAAGAGGCGGCGTGGCAGGCGGCGAGGTGTTCGACGGCGCGTTGGGTCCAGACGGACCAGTGTCCGAGGAGGCCTCCGGCGATGCGGCGCTCGACGGGGCGCCCGTTTACCGAGAACCGGAACGGCGTGATCAGGTCGGCGATGATGTTGTCGTCGTTGCCGGTGTAGAGGGCGATATCGCGGCGGCCGGACTCGGCGACGGCGCGGATGACGTCGAGGGTTTGGTAGCGGTTGAAGGGGGCGATTTTTATGGCGACGACGTTTTGGATTTCGGCGAAGCGGCGCCAGAAGGAATAGGGCAGGAGGCGGCCGCCGACGGCGGGTTGGAGGTAGAAGCCGATGACGGGGATGACGTCGGCGACGGCGCGGGCGTGGGCGATGAGGGCGTCTTCGGTGGCGTCCGCGAGGGCGGCGAGGGAGAGGAGGCCGGCGTGGTAGCGCAAGTCGCGTAAGAGCGTCGCTTCTTTGACTGCCTGCCCGGTACCCCCGCAGATACCTCCGATGCGAACCAAGAAGCCTTTCTTTGAATAGAGGTCATTGGTCGACTGTCCGTCTGCGAGGTCGAACTCGGAGGCAACCAGTTCCAGCACGGGCTTGAAGAGGCCGACGCTGGCGTCGCGGATCGCAAATTGGGTCGTATGTACGCCCGCGGCAATGCCGCCTGCTCCGGCGGCAATGTAGTATCGGCAGAGTGCGCGCTGGCGACGCTCGTCGAGTTTGCGCGACGAGTTGAGCGCGAGGGGCATCGCTGGGATCGCTGTTCCGCGTTGAAGGGATTCAATGCTCATCTCAGACCCACTTACGAAGTGACAGGTTTTGCACAACCGCGCCCACGTGCACCCACGGTGCGACCGCTAAGTACGTCCTTCTACTCCGCGGCCGGGTTGCGCGACAGGCGCCCCGTTTTTGAACGCCCACGTGTCAGAACTTGCCGTCGCGGGCTTCGAAGTGGGTGGGTTTGTTGAGGGCGGCGCCGCCGGTGGCGAGCCAGTCGGCGGTCCAGCGGAGGATTTGGGCGACGGGGACGCGGGGGTAGCCGTAGAGGCGGTGGGCGAGTTGGCCGTTGTTGAGGAGGGCGGTGGTGATTTCCTGGCCGGTGATGTTGACGGGTTTGTCGAAGAGGCGGCCGAAGGTCTCGGCGATGCGGCGGACGCTCAGGGTCTCGGGGCCGGCGACGTTGAGGAGCATTGGCGGGCTGGTCGCGTCGGCGAGGGCGCAGATGGACATGGCGTTGGCGTCGCCCTGCCAGATGACGTTGACGCAGCCCATGGAGACGTCGACGGGGTGGCCGTGCCAGACTTTGGCGGCGATGTCGTGGAGGACGCCGTAGCGCATTTCGACGGCGTAGTTGAGGCGGATGACGGCGGCGCGGGTGCCGTGGACGGCGGAGAAGTGTTCGAACATGCGCTCGCGGCCGAGGGCGGACATGGCGTATTCGCCGGTGGGTTGAAGGTCGTCGGTCTCGACGCTGCCGCCGAGGTGGACGGGGGAAAGGCCGTACACGTTGCCGGTGGAGAAGGCGACGATGCGGGACCTGTGGTACTTGTCGGCGACCCGGCCGGGGAGGTAGGCGTTCATGGCCCAGGTGAGGCCGGCCTGGCCGGTGGCGCCGAACTTCATGCCGGCCATGTAGACGACGTTGGGGGCGTCGGGGAGGGCGGCGAGCTGGGCGGGGTCGAGCAGGTCTGCGCGGATCGTCTCGACGCCGTGAAGGTTGAACTCGGGCTCGGCAGCTGGGGAGGAGAAGCGCGAGACGGCGATGACCCGGCGGGACTTCTGCCCGGCGGCGTCGAGGGCGCGGCGGAGCATTCGGCTGAGGGACGGGCCCATTTTCCCGGCGGCGCCGAGGACTAGGAAGTCGCCCTCGGTTTGGCGGACGGTCTCGATTACGCGGTCGGTGGGGGCGCTGAGGAGGTCTTCGAGGTGGGCGGCGTCGCGGATGCGGGATGGGGAGTTTTCCTGGGTGTTCATCATCGGGTCTCGATGTGAGTAGAAGACGTGAGGCGTTGTGTTGAACTTGCGCGCGGGAACGTATCGCGCGGTTCGTGCGCATCATTGAAGTGAGCGCACCGTTGGGCGATTGTGAGGAGACCGACATGTCGAGCAAGCTGGGGCGCCGCGTCGCGATTCTGTTGTCCGCAGTGATCGGGATTCCCGCGTTCGCCGCGCCCCCGTCGGCGCCGGGGGTGGTCAGTCATGTGAAAGTGCTGTCGGACAAGGTGGAGGACGTCTCGTCGCTCGAGGCGTGGCGGAAGCACTTCATCAAAGAGGGCATGACGGATCGCGAGAAGGCGATGGTCGTGTGGGAGAACGTGTACCGGTTCCGGCATCAGTCGAACCCGCCCAACGAGTATCTCGAGAGCATGGACAACGTGCACGACCCGATCAAGGCGTGGAACGTGTACGGGTACGGGATGTGCTGCTGCGCGTCGGCGAACGTGCAGGCGCTGAGCCGGTACGTGGGGCTCGAATCGCGAGGGTGGGGCATCATTAACCACTCGGTGCCGGAGGTGAAATGGGGTGGGGCGTGGCACATGCTGGACTCGTCGCTGATCACGTACTTCCCGAAGGCGGACGGGGACGTCGCGAGCGTGGACGAGATTTCGAAGGGGATCGCCGAGTGGCTGGAGAAGAACCCGGCGCTGAAGGGGAACGACGCGGCGCTGCGGCAGTTCATGCGGCAGCAGGGGTGGAAGAAGGGGCCGGAGGTGTTGGCGCGGTGCCCATCTTACGACTGGAACGGGTGGTTCCCGGCGGCGACGCACGGGTGGTACGCGACGATGGGGGAGTACGCGGAGCCGAAGAAGCTGTTCGTGTACGAGTACGGGACGGCGCTGGGGTATCAGGTGAACGTGCAACTGAGGAAGGGCGAGCGGCTGACGCGGAACTGGTCGAACAAGGGGCTGCATGTCAACGAGAACCCGAACTTCGAGTTGCTCAAGACGGTCGTCGGCAAGGGAGACCTGCGGTACACGCCAAAGCACGGGGACCTGGCGCCAGGGCGGATCGGGAACGGGACGCTGGAGTGGAATGTGCCGGTGACGTCGCCGGAGTTGGCGAATGCGGCGATTTCGTTCGCGAATCTGCGCGCGGGTGCGGACGGGTTGGTGGTGGTCGACGGGACCAAGCCGGGCGAGGTCGTGCTGCGCGTGCCGACGAGCTATGTGTTTTTGGGTGGGCAGGCGGACGTGGGCGTGGCGGACGCATCGGGAGGCGGCGTGAAGGTCGAGTTGTCGGACAACAACGGGCTGGATTGGAAGCCGGTGACGACGCTGACGTCGGCGGGCGTGTTCCCCGTCGACCTTAAGCCGCTGATCAAGCGGAAGTATGACTACCGGTTGAAGCTCACCCTCGATGGGGGCGCGACGCGCGTGGGCGCACTGCGGTTGACGCACGACGTGCAGCACTCGCAGCGCGTGCTGCCGGCGCTGACGGAGGGGAAGAACACGATCACGTTCGAGGCGGGCCCACAGGAGGGGACGATCACGGTGCAGGGGACGACGAACCCGAAAAACAAGGAGAAGAACGTCTTTTACAAAGAGTTCCGTCCGGTGGTGAACAACCTGAAGGACGAGTTGGCATTCCTGAAAGGCGGCAACGGGGATGTGACGTGGCCGGTCGCTACGCCGGGCGATATCACGCGCGTGCGGATCGGGGCGCACTATCGCGCGCGGGACGTGAAGGATGTGTTCGACGTGCAGGTGTCGTTCGACGCGGGGAAGAGTTGGAAGGACGTGGGCAAGCTGGACGGGCCGACTGCGGGGCACAGCAAGTACTTCGTGTTTACGGACGTGCCCGCCGGGGCCCGCGGTGCGCGGGTCCGGATGACGGGGACGCAGCGGAACACGCTGGGCTTTCATGACGTGCGGATCGACGCCGACTACGCGGAGCCGCACGGCGGGTTCGCGCCGGTGAAGGTGACGTACGTGTGGGAGGAAGCGGGCGCGGAGAAGCGCGACGAGCGGGTGGTTCGGCAGCCGCGGGAGAGCTATACGATCGAGTGCGCGGGCAAGCCGTTGATGAAGAGCATTGCGGTCGAGCGGGCGGACTGATGCGCGGGCGCCGTCACGTCGGCCGCTGACGTCTGGCCGCCACCGGCCAGATCGACGGACTGGGACAGAGCGAGGCCGTCATTGGCAAAACGGAACGAGGAGCGAGTAGTAACTTGCCAGCCGGAACTGACCGGCTATACTCCTCAAAATAACGCTGAAAGTCAGGCTTTGGCAGCCATCGGCGTACAACTTATCGGAGCCGTTGAGATGAGCGGCTCGTGCTGGCCGAGTACCCAAGTGGTCTAAGGGAACGGATTGCAAATCCGTGATTCGTCGGTTCGAATCCGACCTCGGCCTTTGAAGATAAGCCCGCGTAGAACGCGGGTTTTTTCATGCGCCGACCCGTCGCGCTCGCCTTGGAGGCCGTGGCGCTCGAAGGAGGCCCCGTTCATTCCGACGAAGCGGCTGGCCGTGTCCTTGACGTGGAAGCATACCCCCCGGGGAGTCGGTCGACGCGCCACGTCACTTGGTCTGCCCGGGGCCGGCGGGCGGGGAACGTGCTTTGGAAGGGGAGAGGCTCGACCGGCGGGGTCATGGTCAAATTGTACCCAACCCCCATCGGGCCGGTGCGAGATCGCCGAAGCCGGATCGGATATCTTCTCCCGCATGACGACGTCGCGCGTGTACCGTCGCTGCCTCGGATCGCGGGCTGCCGCCGCGGTCGCGATTCTCGCCGCTCTGATGGCCACGACGGCCGGCGCGGACGGCCTCGGGACGCCGGCGCGGGTCCGGTTCAACCGCGACGTCCGGCCGATTCTGTCCGAGAACTGCTTCTTCTGTCACGGGCAGGACCCGGCACGCCGCGACTCGGGCCTCCGGCTCGACGTGCGTGACCAGGCGACCCGAGACCTCGGCGGGTACGCCGCGATCGTCCCGGGCAAGCCGGACGAGAGCGAGATGGTCGGGCGGCTGACGACGACCAGCGTGAAGCGGAAGATGCCGCCTGCGAAGTCGCACCGGACCGCCACCCCGGCACAGGTCGGGCTGATCAAGCGGTGGATCGCCGAGGGGGCGGGCTACGAGCGGCATTGGTCGTTCGAGACCCCGCGGCGGCCCGCGGTACCGCCCGTCCGGCGCGCCGACTGGGCGAAGGGCGACGTCGACCGGTTCGTCCTGGCGCGGCTGGAGGCGGACGGGCTGTCGCCGTCCCGCGAGTCGACGCCGGGGAAGTGGCTCAGGCGGGCGAGCCTGGACCTGACCGGGCTGCCGCCGGCCTCGGCCGAGCTCGACGCGTTCGAGGCCGAGGCGGCCGCCCGCGGGGACGCCGCGTATGCGGCCGCGGCCGACCGGTTGCTCGCGTCGCCCCGGTTCGGCGAGCGGCAGGCGATCGACTGGCTCGACGCCGCGCGCTACGCCGACACGCACGGGTTCAACAACGACTCGGCCCGGTCGATGTGGCGGTGGCGGGACTGGGTGATCGCGGCGTTCAACGCCAACCTCCCGTACGACCGGTTCATCACCGAGCAGTTGGCGGGCGACCTGCTGCCCGCCCCGACGCTCGAGCAGCGGCTGGCGACCGGGTTCGGGCGGAACCACGTGATCAACTCCGAGGGCGGGGTGATCGACGAGGAGTACCGGGTCGAGTACGTGGCCGACCGCGTGCGGACGACGAGCATGGCTTGGCTCGGCCTGACGCTCGAGTGCGCGCGGTGCCACGATCACAAGTTCGACCCGGTCAGCCAGAAGGACTATTACCGGTTCTTCGCGTTCTTCAATAACGTGGCCGAGCACGGGGAGGACGGGCGGGTGGCCAACGCGGTGCCGATGATGCCCGCCCCGACCCGTGACCAGGTCGACCGCCTGGCGGCGGCGGAGCGAGAACTGGTCGAGCTGGACGCGAAGCTGCGGCCGGCGCGGGAGGCGTGGCGGCTCGCCGCGCCCGTGGCGCCGACCGTCCCCGCCGACGATGCGGCCGCCGTGGGCCAGCCGTCGTTCGCGATCGACGCGGAGGACGTCAAGCCCAAGCCGAAGGCGTGGTCGTTCCCGTCCGAGTCGCCCGGACTCACGCCCGGCGTCCGCGGACGGGCGTGGGCGATGGACGGGTCGGGCGCGGGCGCGAAGCTCGATCCGGCCGCGTTCGCCACCGACAACAAGGCCGGCGCGAGCGTCGCGTTCTGGGTTCGCGCCGACGCCGGGTGTGCGGCGGACGTCCCGCTGTTCTCGAACCAAGATCACCTCGGGTCGCTGGCGGACGGGAGTTACGGCAAGGGCGTCGAGCTGCGGCTGATCGACGGCGAACTCGAGTTCCGCGCGAGTCGACGGTACCCGGTGTACGGGAACCGCGTTCGAACGGCCGGCGCGAACGTGCGCCCGGGCGAGTGGCGGCACGTGGCGCTGACGATCGACCCGCAGCCCGACTTGTCGGCCGAGCGGGTGCCGGCGTCGGTGACGCGGGTGTTCGTCGACGGGCGGGAGCAGGCGGTGCGGGTGCTGAACGACGGGCTTCCGTCGTTCCCGGCGCCGACGGCGTGGTTGCTCGGGGCCGACAATGCCAAGGAGGGGGCGAGGTTCCGCGGGGCGATCGACGGATGGCGGGCGTACGCGCGGCCGCTGTCGTCGGCCGAGGTGCGGCGGGTGTTCGCCGGCGACGCGATCGCGTACGCGGCCGGACGGGCGATCGAAGGTCGGGCCACGGCGACCGAGGTGGCGTGGGTGCGCGACGCCGCGCTCGCCGCGGCCGACCCGGCGTGGCGCGACCTGTCGACCCGGCGCGATGAGGTTTGGGAGGCGCACCTGGCCCTCCGCCGCGCGCTGCCGACCGCGATGGTGATGGCCGAGGGCGCCGAGCCGCGGCCGGCGCACGTGCTGCTCCGCGGGGCGTACGACGCGCCGGGCGAGCGGGTCGAGCCCGGCGTGCCCGACGCGCTGGGGGCCCGGTGGCCGGACGGCGCGCCGCGGAACCGGCTCGGGCTGGCCCGGTGGCTGACCCGCCCGGACCACCCGCTGACGGCCCGCGTGGTCGTCAACCGGTTCTGGGCCCAGTTGTTCGGCACGGGACTGGTCAAGACGCTGGAGGACTTCGGGTTTCAGGCCGAGTGGCCCAGCCACCCGGAACTGCTCGATTACCTCGCCCGGTC
>DASPKW010000206.1:0-2974 GCA_035627895.1 Tepidisphaeraceae bacterium
ATCCGCACGCTTCACCAAGGTGAACGCGAGTCTAACCGAGACCCCCGCGCCGCGGGAGGGACCGCGCACCCCTTCCCCCCGCGCAAGATCCGAAGCGGCTTGGTCACCTACATGTCCTCCGCCAATCCAACAGTCCACGCACACCCCGCTCGTCGGTATCATGTGCGCACCATACTGGTGTCACCCGGATCCCGCGCCCAGCAACCCCGAGGACCACATGTCGACTCATCCCGCCGCACCGAACACGTTCGACCGCCGCACCCTCCTCACCGGCGCCCTCGCCACCGCCGGCGCACTCGCCCTCCCCAACTTCACGCGAGCTGCCGACGCCCCCGCTGCCAAGCCCAACTCCAACATCCACGGCGTCAAGATCGGCGCCATCACCTACAGCTACCGCAACGCCCGCATCGACTCCGCCGAACAAACCCTCAAAGCGCTCCTCGAATCCGGCCTGTCCGAGGTCGAACTCATGGGCGGCCCCATCCAGTCCTTCGCCGGCATCACCGCCCCCAAGAAGGGCGAGCCCGCCAAAAAGTTCACCGACGCCGAGCGCGAGGCTCAGCTCGTCAAGTGCGCCGAGCTCAAGAAGATGTACAACGACGCCGGCGTCAACATCCACATCCAAAAGATGGCGTTCGGCGCCTCCGACGAAGAAATCGAGTTCAACTTCCGCGTCGCCAAGGCCCTGGGCGCCGTCGCGATCACCACCGAGCGCAACGAGGCCCTCGCCAAGCGCGCGGCCCCCTTCGCCGAGAAGCACGACGTCGCCATCGCCTTCCACAACCACACCAACAACCTCCCGTCGATGGACAAGCCCGACCCGATCCTCGACATCAGCCCCAAGGTCATGTTCAACCTCGACGTCGGCCACTACTTCGCCGGCACCAAGGGCCAAAGCCCCGTCCCCGTCATCGAAAAATACCACGCCCGCATCGTCAGCCTGCACCTCAAGGACCGCACCGCCGACGGCCGCAACCTGTCGTGGGGCAAGGGCGGCACCCCGCTCAAGGAAGTCCTGCAACTCCTCAAGAAGGAGAAGTGGCCGATCTACGGCGACATCGAAGTCGAATACCCCATCCCCGAAGGCTCGAACCCCGTCAAAGAAGTCGCCATCTGCCTCCAATACTGCCGCGAAGCCCTCGCGTAACGTCGCGACGTCCCTCCCGGTGCCTCTCCTTCTGAGAGAGCCCAGCGACTTGTCGCGGGACGGAGACCAATCAGCGCCGTCCGGGAGGTATCCGGAACCTCTTGCTCTCGCCCTGTCGGACATTTGAACGCCACCACGAGATGATCGTTATGCCGGACCGACGGATCGGCACCGCTCGCGCGTCCTTGGAGTTCGCGCCCGGCGCCCGGGTCACATTCGAACAGAAACTCGAAGTCTCGCTGGACTGTTATGTCTGCCGGCGGCGCGATCGAACAGTCGTCTTCCGCGCCGACGAAGCCGCCGGGATCTGCACTCCCACAAGGCACCCATTCCCGGGTCGAATGCTCAGCTTTGAGTCCGGCACGCAGGGCAATACCCACGTGGCATCCATCTCGTTCGAGTACGACTACGAACGCTTTGGCGACGCGAAATACCCCGACGAGCAGCGTTACATAGCGTTCGAGCCGGGCGCGCCGTCGTGGGCTCGGGTGTCGTTTGAAGTGACCTGCCCGGCGTGCGAACGACGTTCGGGCCACAGCACCCAAAACAACATCGTCCGCCCATGGCGCTGCGCCTGCTCATGCGGCCACTTCCTCTACTCCGAAACCACCGAGATGCCTCAACTCTCATGGCATCCGGCAGCGCCCAACCCGCCGTCCGAGTAGCCGTGACTTTGGGATTGCCGGATTCGCAGCGCCCGCGACACCCCTCTCGCGCTACCCTCCACCACCCCCAATCCTCAACAATCTACCCCTCTCCCGACTCCCTGACGGCGTCCCGTGCGCCCGACACCACGCCCTCGTGACGCCTCACGTAAGGTAGATGCACCGCCTCGAACCCGCGCAACGTCACTCCGCCCCCCAACGGTACCGATCCGGTACCGAAAAGTACCGAAAAGTCCCGCTTTGTACCGCTTTTGCCCGGTTTTGCCCGCTTTTCAAATCCGCGGTTCTATCTGTAACCCGTTCGCCCCCCTCACGTTGTGCCAGCCGACCTCCGCCGACCCCGCCCTCGCGCTCGTTTTTGCGCGAGCCCCCGCCCACCCACCCCAACCCGATTGCTCGATTTCCCCGCCCCGCTATCCTCCCCCGACGAGGGTCGATCACCAGTTTCGTAACCAGTTTCGAGCCAAGGACGGTCAGCGTGACGAGCGATTCGGTTGTTGCCAGCAGCGGGGCCGCGGCGGAAGAAAAACAGGCCAGCGCCCAGGAGGTCGAACACCTCATCAAGATCGCCAAGGAGCTCAGCCTCCGCGTCGGTCAGGTGGGCGCAGTAGTCAAGCTCCTCGCCGAGGGCGGCACCGTCCCCTTCATCGCCCGCTACCGCAAGGAGGCCACCGGCTCGATGGACGAAGTCCAGATCACCGCCGTCCGCGACCGGATGGCCCAACTGATCGAGCTCGATTCGCGCCGCGCCGCCATCGTCAAATCGCTCGTCGAGCGCAACCTGCTCACCGACGACCTCAAGTCCAAAATCGCCACCGCCGAGACGATGGCCGCCCTCGAGGACATCTATCAGCCCTTCCGCCCCAAGCGCCGCACCCGCGCGATGATCGCCAAAGAGAAGGGCCTCGAACCCCTCGCCGACCTGCTCTGGAAGCAGGAGCCGTCGGCTAACCCAGAGACCGAAGCCGCCAAGTTCGTCACGCCGGACGGCGCGACCGTCGCCGACGACCTCAAGGTCGCCGACGTCGCCGCCGCCCTCGCCGGCGCGCGCGACATCATCGCCGAGCGCGTCAACGACGACGCCGCCGCACGCGCCGAGATCCGCGAGCTGTTCCTGACGCAGGGCATGATCAAGAGCGAGGTCGTCGCCGGCAAGGAGACC
>DASPKW010000207.1:0-3191 GCA_035627895.1 Tepidisphaeraceae bacterium
GGCCGGCGCGAGGGAGCACCCGAGCGTAAGCACCGCTGCCGCCACCACCTTCGTCCATGTCGTCATGTGCTGACCCTTCCCGCTGTAACCCCCCGGTGTGGACCCCTTGAAAATGTGTGGGGCATGGTACCTACGGGAGCACGACCGTCGCTACAATTAACTCTGGGGAAGACAGCGGAACCTACAGAACGGGTTTCGTGGGCTTTCGGGCGTGCCGGTGCGTGTTGGGTGGGGGTTGCGCGCCCTTGCGGACGGCATCGTAAAGACCTATACTGCCGGACTTTCCTCCACTCTGGGGGATACTGTTTCCACGTGTTGGCGCGGTCTGCCGGGGACGGCGGTCGCGCCTTAAGTGTTAGTAAAGGAACGAGATGCCGACGATCAACCAGCTCATCAAGAAGCCGCGCCGCCCCCTGGCGCGGATCAACAAGGTCAAGGACCTCGAGGCCAGCCCGCAGAAGCGCGGCGTGTGCCTCCAGGTCAAGACCATGACCCCCAAGAAGCCCAACTCGGCCCTGCGGAAGATCGCCCGCGTGCGCCTGAGCAACGGCAAGGAAGTCACGGCCTACATCCCCGGCGAAGAGCACAACCTGCAGGAGCACTCGATCGTGCTCGTGCGTGGCGGCCGCGTCCGCGACCTCCCGGGCGTGCGGTACCACATCGTCCGCGGCACGCTCGACGCGCTCGGCGTCGACGGGCGCAAGCGCAGCCGGTCGAAGTACGGCGCGAAGAAGCCCAAGTGATCTGAGAGAAGTCAGAAGCCAGAATCCAGAAGTCAGACGATTCGGATTCGGAGTATCGGTCGCCGTGGCGCGGCCGAGAAGAGTTCGGGCCACCGGTACGGGTGGTCCTCACCGAAAGGTTTAGGTAAACGAAGATGGCGTATAAGAAGTTCACGGCGAGCGAGAAGATCCTCAAGCCGGACCCGCGGTACAACTCGAAGCTGCTCAGCAAGTTCATCAACTGCCTGATGTGGGATGGGAAAAAGTCGGTGGCGCAGCGGATCATGTACGACGCGCTGGACATCATCAAGAACAAGCTGGCGGACGTCCCGCCGCTCGAGGTGTTCGAGACGGCGCTGAACAACGTCAAGCCGTTCGTCGAGGTGCGGAGCCGGCGCGTGGGTGGGGCGAACTACCAAGTGCCGATGCAGGTGAACCGCAAGCGGCAGCAGTCGCTGGCGTTCCGGTGGATCCTGAGCGCGTGCCGCGACCAGGGCGGGCGGCCGATGGCCCAGCGGCTGGCGGACGAGCTGATGGCGGCGTTCAAGAAGGAGGGCAAGGCCATGAACACCCGCGAGCAGACGCACCGGATGGCGGACTCGAACAAGGCGTTCGCGCACTTCGCGTGGTAAGCGTCGGTATCGAAGATAATGATCGTGGAAACAGCAGGAGCCCGCGGGACGATGAGTCCCGCGGGTTTCTTGTTTGGTGAAGACGGGGAGGGGGTCGCAAAGACGCAAAGGCGCGAAGCAGAGGAGGGGGAGATTGTGGGGTGCGGGACGCTGGGGAAGTTCGTGAGTTCCCGCGCGTCAGCAACGCGTTGCGTTGCAGCTGTCTGCATCCCCTGTGACCCCGTGGGCTTTGGAGCGACCGCAACGAAAAACCCACGGGCGCGAGCGCGCCCGTGGGTTGCGGATGGGATGAATATTGTGACGGGCGCGCGGTGGTGCGCGCCCGTGCCGGGCTTAGCGCTTGCGGGCCTTGTTGAGGCGCAGGCTGGCGGCGCTGAGCTTGGAGAGCAGGCCCGAGTAGCCGGAGGCGACGCGGGGGACGGAGGTGCGGCGCACCGAGGTGCGCTTGCGGGTGCGGGGCATGTCGGAACTCCTTTCGAGAGCAAAAACGACCGGGGGTAAGGTAAGCGGATTGTGCGGTTTGTGCAGGAAAAACCGGGATTTCGCGACAGTCCGATAAAAGCAGAGATGGGGAGGTGAGGGGAGGGGGAGGTGGGGGGTGAAGGAGCCCGACGCGCGGGGTGGACGAACGCCCCTTGTCGGGCCGGCGCGATCGGGTAGAACCGGCGCGTCAGGCTCGGGGCGTGCCGGGCGTTTGTTGGGTGTGCGCGTGAGAGAGGATTGCGATGCTGGACCCGAAGCTCGTTCGAGAGAATCCGCAGGCCGTGAAGGACGCCGCCCGCGTGAAGCGGGTGGGGTCGGCGGAGCTGGTGGACCAGTGGCTGGCGGCGGACGAGCGGCGGCGCGGCGCGCAGGGGCGCGCGGATACCGTGCGGGCCGAGCAGGGGGGGCTCGGGAAGTACGTGGGGCGTCTGAAGATCCCGAAGACGGCGGCGCAGGCGGTGGAGGAGCTCAAAACGGCGGTGCCGGCGGCGGGGGGGGCGATCGCCGAGCGCGTGGCGGGCGGGAAGGCGGAAGCGGAGGCGGCGGCGGAGTGGGTGCTGGCCGAGTCCGGGCGGTTGAAGGAGCAGTACGAGGGGGAGCTGGCGGTGCAGGCGGAGGCGGAGAAGGTCGCGCAGGAGATCATGCTGCAACTCCCGGCGATCCCGGACCCGGCGTGGCCGGTGGGGCGAGACGCGGAGGAGAACGTGGTCGTGCGGACGTGGGCGGATCCCGCGCGGCCGGCGGTGCGGATCGAGGGCGGGCGCAAGGATCACGTGGCCCTGGGGAAGGAGCTGGGGATCCTGGATTTCGAGCGGGGCGTGAAGCTGGCGGGGTCGCGGAGCTACGTGGTGCGCGGGGCGGGGGCGCTGCTGTACAACGCGGTGCTGCGGTTCGCGCAGGACACGCTGGTGAAGCGCGGGTACGAGATGTTCGTCGTGCCGGTGCTGGTGACCGAGCAGTGCATGGTCGGGACGGGGTACTTCCCGGCGGGCAAGGAGCAGGCGTACGTCACGCAGGACAACGGCGTGCTCGTCGGCACGAGCGAGGTGCCGCTGGCGAGCTTCCACGGCGGGGAGATTTTGGACGAGGGCGAGATGCCGAAGAAGTTCGCGGCGCTGTCGACGTGTTTCCGGCGCGAGGCCGGGGCGGCGGGGAAGGACACGGCCGGTTTGTACCGCGTGCACCAGTTCGACAAGGTCGAGCAGGTGATCGTGCACAGGGCCGATGAGGCGGAGCATATTGCGTTGCACGAGGAGATCATCCGGAACGCCGAGGACATTTTGCAGGCGCTGAAGCTGCCGTACCGCGTCGTGCAGAACTGCACGGGCGACATGGGGCAGGGGAAATGGCGGAT
>DASPKW010000208.1:0-4047 GCA_035627895.1 Tepidisphaeraceae bacterium
ACGCCACCGAGAGCTTTGATCGCACCAAATACCTCCTCGATAGGGACTGGTGCGTCATGTTCGTCCTCGGCCCGATCCATGACCCCGGCTATGTAGCAGGCAAGATAATCGCCTTCGCGGAGGCGGTCCGCCGCGACAAAGCCCTGCGGGGTAAGTACTGGGTGGTTGGGAGTGACCCGACACGCAACCCCAAGGGCAGTCGTAAGCTGCACAGCCTGCCCCGAATAATGAGCATTGAACCCGCGCAGGAATCGCCCCTGAACACGGTTGCCGGGTAGCAGGCAATTCCACGATGTCTTCGGCGCCCCCGGCGGCCGCTCGTTCGGGTCTTCCGCCTCCAGCGGCGGGTGCGGGCACTGTGCCATGCCCTTCTGCCCCGGGGCGGGGTCGAGGTAGTAGATGGTGCCGGAGCGTGCCGCGTGCCAGGGGCGGGTGTGCTGGTCGAGGGTCGCTCGGATTTGGTAGCCGACCAGCAGACCCCCCAACGCCTGGTGACAATCCATCTGGGCGCGGTGGGCCACCTGCACACCGTAGGTGCGCGCCACGCGCCGCGCCGACGACTGCACCACCCCGAGACGGCTTTGCAGTTCCTTGGCAACCTCCCGCGGGTTCTTCCCCAATGACAAACCACTCGCCATTACGTTGGCGATCTGCTCCCCGCTGGCGTACTTCGTCGCCCTATCTAAATCCTGCTGCCACGTCGAGCCGGCAATCGGCTGGCGGAGGATGGCGGCGATGCGAGGGCTGTCCAGCGGCGGGAAGAGGATGTCTGATAAGTAATCCCGCTGGTCGTCGGCGTCCTCCGGGCCGACCGGTTCCGGCAGGAAGTTATCGACCTGCAACCCGCCGGCGGGGTCATACCCGAACGTCAAGAACCCTGGCTGCTTCCCTCCCCGCCCGTCGTCTTCGAGTAGGTCGGTGGCGCCATCGCACCCGCAAGCCACAGCTCGTCCGGCGTCATCACCGCCTCGAGCATGGCGATTTCTAGCCGCAACTGTTCCAGCCGCCGTACAAATCCCGCCTCCTGCCGCTTCATGAAACCGTGGAAGCCGACCTTGTCCCGCTCTTTCCAGTCCGGGCCGGTGAAGGGGTTGCCGGGGAGCATGGAGGGCCTTTCGGAGGTAGGGCAGGGGGAGCGTGGATGTGAGGGAGGAGCGGGCGGCACTGTGGGACCACTTGGCCAGCCGCGTCAGGGTGTCGGCGATGGTCGAATGCGTGTCAGCGTGCAACTCCCGCACGATGCCGGGCACGACCCGATAAATCTCCTGGGGGCTCGGCGGGGGCACCCGCAATAACACCTTCATCAGCCGGTTCCACCCGCGGAGGATGGAGCGCTCGGCGGCGGTCGCGGCGGCGTCCGCGTAGGAGAGGGCGTCCAGTTGCTGGACGCCGAGGCGCGAGGCCAGCCGTGTGCTAACGCGGTTCATTGTCTACCCACGCCCGGTCCACCGGCTGCGCCCCGACCCCCGGCCACCGCTGCCACGCCCGGCGTGCCCCGCACACGACACACTCCTCGTACACCGTCTTGCCGGTGTCCCGCTTGACCTCCCACCAGTGGGTGAGCCAGTGGAGAATAGTGCGAATGTAGGCCATGTTTTGACGCGCCTCACTCCAGCGGCCCGATCCACCGCCAACACCACACCACCCACTTGAGGACAACGAACGCCAGCGGGGTGAAGACGGCCGCCATCACGAGAGACAGGGCGACGGCGGACGCGACATGGTCCATCAGGGTTTTCACTTCCCGCCTGCGGTCGGCGTTGTTAATGGGGAAGGCGGCAGACTCTTTCACCCGACGACCTCCGGCTCATCCACCTCCACCTCCCCGCGGTCGTTCACCCGCGCGTCCGCCACGCGGATCAGGCGGACGACGTCGATCACCTTCGCGGCGTTCTTGTCGCTCAGGCATTCCTTGACGTAGACGCAGACCATACTGTTTACGTCCGCCTCAATGACGATCTTGGTGATGGGACGGTCGGCCATCCCGAGGGCGAGCGCCAACTGGCGGCAGAAGTCGAAGTTTGGGAACGCTGTGGGCATGAGACTACCACTCCCTCTCGTTGCGGTAGAAGGGGTTGCCGGGGGACTGCGTGCCACCCTCCGCCGCACCCTTCACATCCCCCTCCGCAAGCTCCTCCGCCATCCGCTGGGCCGCCTCGACTTCCGACGCCTCGACCAATCCACCGGGGGCGTTGTCCCAGAGCGGGGCGTCGATGGGGGTCGGAGCCTCGCCGTCCTCCCACGACACGACCGGCGGCACCCTCTCCCCGCTGAACGTGATACTCCCCGGCTTGATGGCGTCGTGGAGTTTGCCCAACTCCTTCAGTTCGTCGTAGGCATTTCCCCGGCCGACGATGGTGACGGGAGTGCCGTCTACCCAGTGTTCTGACGGCGCGCGGCCCGCCGCGAAACGGGCGTCCGCCGCCTGTGCCCGCCCCACCTCGCCGACCTGCTCGCCCCTCTCCGGGTTCACCACCACGGACGTATACGCCATCTTCGGTGGCAGGTCGCCAATAGGGACGGGGGAGCAGTAGAAGCCGTCCTTCTCGGCCCACTTCCCGATGCCGTTTGTGCCTGCATATTCCGCCGGCTGCGCCTTGCACGTCGCTTCGCGGGCGCCGGGACCGTTCTTCAGCATGTCGCGGACGGAAACGCCCTTTTCCCTTGCGATCTCGTCAAGCGCCTTCTTCCACTTCCCCATCGACCACGACTGAATCGCTTCCGACACGTCGGCCTCCGTCGTCCCCTGCACCTCCACTTCCACCCTCCCGCCCCACGGGATCGGCGCCCCGCATTCCACCGGAGGGAAGGACGGATGGCTCACCCGCATGACAAAAGCATGCCGCTCAAAGTCGTAGGTGACGGCTTCGATCTTGGCGTCCGCCGGCAGCGTCTTGCACGCCGGGCGCAGGAACTTCCCACTTGCGCCCCAGCCGCCGATCAAACGCATGAAGTCTTGCACGCCGATGAAAAACAGCTGGACGCGGGAGGTGTCAGGCATGGTGAGGAATTCCAAAAATGGGAATAGGGGAGGGTGGTTGTGCCTCCCCTATTCTACGTGGCGGGGCAACCCCTCACTGTGCAGAAGCCTTTCCCGTCGAATTGTCGAAGACTTTCTGCGCCCTCGCTATCACCGCGTCAATGGCGTGCTCCCGCTGGTCTGCGGTGAGGGTGTGTCCGGCGTGGCGCTCAAAGTGTGCGTCAACGAAATACTCGGCGTTGTCTCGCCCGTGCTTCTTGCTGAGGAAAGCCATCGCCTCTTTTGGGTCGTCCACCGCGCGGAGCATCTGCCGGAGCCGCGGGGTGTACTCGTTGGTCCGCCCGAAGCGGTTTTTGTCTTCCAGGTGTTCCAATTCGTGTACGAACGTGTCGCCGAGGCTACCGGAACTCCCGGCGTGCTCAAAGGCGCCGGGGCCGATTTTGACGATCTTCCCGTCCGTCTCCGCCGCGGCGCCCTTCAGCGACGGGTCATAAAAAACGTGGGCGTTGGCAGACTTGGCGTGCAAGCGGTCGGCGCCGTCAAAATAATCCTTCACCTGCCCCATGTATTGCCGTTGGGATAAATCCATGTGCTCGGCGCCGGCCATCGCCTCCAGCTTGGCGGACAGCTTCTGCTGGGCCGACTCAACTTCCCCCTTAGTCGCCTGCGTGCCGGAGTGATTCTCCAAATCGCCGACCGAGTGCGAGGACTTGTCGGCGGACTTATCGGCGGACTTATCGGCGTTCTTGCCGTCGCCTTTCCCCCCCTCTCCCCCTCCCTTCGGGCACGGCCCCGGCTTTCCGCCCTCGCCGCCGCACTCCGCCAACGACTTCTCCGGCGCCGTCCCACTCCTCCCCGGCCCCACCGCAATCCCCAGCTGCTGGTAGACGCGGGAGCCGTCTTTGTCCCGCCACCACTTACTCACAAACGTCTCCGCGTCGATCATCACCTTGCCGGGGATCGAATCTCCGTAGGGTTCCGCCGGCGGGTGGTCCCCGGCGTCCACGTTGGACGCGCTCGGGTCTTGGGCGTAGATGATGTTGTTGGACACGCCGACCACCGTGATC
>DASPKW010000209.1:0-18337 GCA_035627895.1 Tepidisphaeraceae bacterium
GTTCGTTCACCAGTCGGACGGCCGCGACCTTGAACTCGCGGGTGTGCCTTCGATTCGCCATCGTTCGGACTCCTTCACGGTACGCGGGCGGCGATTATCGCCGCCCGCCGCCGCGCCCACCATTCGTGGGGAGGTCCAAACGCTTCCTGGTGTTCGCCCCTCACCCCCGCCCTCTCCCCGCCGCGAAAATGCGGTGTCGCGAACGTGAGCTGTTGGCGCGGCTGGGAGAGGGAGTTAGCCCACCTTCGCCGCGATCATCGTGACGTCGTCGGCGGGCTTGGTCATGCCGACGAACTTGCGGAGGTCCCAGAGGACCTGGTCGGCGACGGTGGCGGCGCCCCCGGAGCGGTCGGCGGACTTGAAGGAGTCGACCAGGCGCTGGCGGCCGAAGCGGTTGCCCTCGAAGTTGACGCCGTCGAGCAAGCCGTCGGTGTAGAGCAGGAGCGTGTCGTCGGGCTTGAGGTCGATGATCGACTGGGCGTAGGGCTCGTCCGGGTTGACGCCCAGGACCATGTTGTCGGAGCCGAGCTCGATGATCGTGTCGTTGCGCAGGAGCAGGCCGGGCGGGTGGCCTGCGTTGCAGTAGGTGAGGCGGCGGTTGCGCCCGTCGAACACGCCGTAGAACAGCGTGACGAACTCCTCCGTGCGCGTGTCGCGGAAGAGCATCTGGTTGACGCGGCGGATCACCTCGTAGAGGTAGTAGACGTTGTCGACGTGGGCGCGGAGGGCGGCCCGGACGGACGCCATGATCAGCGACGCCGGGACGCCCTTGCCCGACACGTCGGCGACGACGAGGCCGACGTTGTTGTCGGGGAGCTCGATGATGTCGTAGAAGTCGCCGCCCAGCGTGTAGCACGGGACGTAGCACGCCGAGAGGTCGAGCCCGGGGATCTTCGGCGGGGTCTGGGGGATCATCCGCTGCTGCACCGTCGCGGCCATCTGCACCTGTTTTTCCAGGGCCTCGGCCTCGAGCGTCTCGGCGAGCAGGCGGGCGTTCTCGATCGCGGCGGCGGCCTGGGCGGCGACGGCCTTGAGCAAATCGATCTCGAGCTGCGTGAAGACGCGCTCCTCGGCCGTGTACACGCGGAGCACGCCGATCGGCTTGCCCTTGTACCGCATGCCCGCCGACACCATCGACACGTGTCCCTCGCGCGCCGATTCGGTCGGGTACTGGACGCGCGGGTCGGTCCGCATGTCCTTGACGTACTCGTACCCGCGCGGGCTGAGCGCCACGCGGTCGATCTCCGCCTTCGAAAAGCGGATCGCGCCCTTGGCCAGGTATTCCTTCGACAAATTATGGACGGCGCGGATGACCAGCTCGTCCCGCTCGACGTCGATCAGGCGGATCGAGCTGGCCTTGCAGCCCATGACGTCGCACACGACCTCGGTCGTCCGCTGGAGCACGCGGTTCACGTCGCGCGCCTCGGCGAGCATCATCGTCACGTTGTACACGGCCGTCAGCTCGTTGATCCGCTGGCGGAGTTGGAACTCCTGAAAGCAAAGCCGCGCGATCGCGTTGGCGAGCAGGAAGAGAAACTGGATCGCCGCCGGGCGCGATTGGCGGGCGCGCATCAGCTGGGTCGCCAGCGTCCGCAGTTGCTTGGGCTCGAGCCCGAGCTTGGTCGCCAGCGCGGTGAGCTTGGCCTCGTCGATGCCCGCCAGCGCGGTGTTGGCCGTCATCCGGATCGTGCCCAGGCGCTGGTTGTTGACGATGATCGGGGCGACATACTCCCCGCCCTCGCGCTGCGGGCCTTCGGCGGCGGGCTGGGCGTCGACCGCCAGCGCCTCCTCTTCGGCGGCGAGCGCTTTCTGACGGCGCAGGAACTCCTTCGTCGGGGTCGGCTGGGTGACCAGCTGGCCGTCGGCGTCGGTGATCGTGGCCTTGACGTTGGCGACGGCCGCGAACGAGTCCTGGATCTCCTGGAGCGTGGCCAGGTCGAGGAAGTCGGTCAGGCGGAGATTGTCGGAGTCGAACTCGGCCATCCGGGGTGCATCAGCGGTAGCGCGCGGGTCAGGGGTCGCGGGCGCGTCTCGCCCGGGTCCTCGGGCTCGGGCGTCCGCCACCGGCAGCGGGGTCGGCGGCATTCCCGGAAGGACGGCGCGGGGCGGTATCGATTCCACCGGGCGGCCCGGATCGAACGAATTCGATCGGCCACCAGGGGCCCCGGCGGGCCATTGTAGACGGGCCGCCAACGGGTTCAACCACGGAGGCGGGAACATCTGAAGTTAACTGGACTTGCGAGCGGAATTATTCGGTCGGATTCGGGAACGTCACACCCGGATCCGGGGCGACGCTCTGGTCGCGAAGCGACCGGCGCTCTGCCCGGGCTTGTTTGGGTCAATCGTCCAGCGGCTTGAGGCGCTTGTGGATCTTGTTCGACGACCGACGACCGAAGGGCCAGATCGCGCGGAGCCAGCGGCCGATGCGGGCGCGAACCTTGAGCAGGCGGACGCGGAACTCGAGCTTCTGGAGCGACGCGTCGGCCGGGTCGACCGCCAACGCCCGGCGGAGTGTCGAAAGGGCGCGGTCGAAGCGCCGCTGGCGCTCGTAGGCCAGGGCGAGGTTGAACAGGGCCTGGACGTGCTTGGGGTCGACCTTGAGCGCCTTGTCGCAGGCCTCGATGCCCTCGTCGTACCGGCCGCGCATGAACAGGGCAACGGCGAGGTTCTGCCAGGCGTCGGCGTTCTGCGGCTCGAGCTGGGTGAGGCGCTTGAGGCTGGCGACGGCGGCGCGCGTCTCGCCCGTGTCCATCAGGAGGTTGGCGAGGTCCAGCAAGACGCCGGGCTCTTCGGGGCGGAGAAGGAGTTCTTTCCGCAGGTGCTCGCGGGCGGCATCCCGCTCGTTGCGGCGGTGATGGATCCGGCCCAGCGAAAGATGCGCGCCGGGATAAGTCGGGTCGAGCACGAGCACCTTGGAGAGCGCGGCGACGGCCTCGTCGAGCTTGCCGGCCTCTTCGAGCCACCGGCCGTGGCAGTAGTAGCCCGACGGCTGATCGGGCGCGAGCTCGATCGCGCGGCGGAACTTCTCGCCGGCCTCGTCGTGCCGCTCCATCTCCAACAGCAGGTCGCCCAGGTCCAGGAGCGTGTCGGTGTCGCCGGGGTTGCGGCGGAGCTCCATCAGGAAGTGCTGGCGGGCCTTTTCGAGCTCGCCCTTGGCCCAGTGGGCCTCGGCCAGGCGCAGGTGCACGTCGGGGTGTTCGTCGTCGAGGTCGAGCGTCTTCTGCCAGCAGTAGATCGCGCGGTCCTGGAGGCCCCGGACGTGCAGGCTCGCGCCCATCGCGAAGAAGCAGTCGGGGCACTGCTCCTTGTACAGGCGCGCGAGGTAGAACATCTCCTCGGCCTTCTCGTGCTGGCCGAGTTCCGCGTAGGCCTCGATGCGGTGGCAATAGGCGGGCTCGAACGTCGGGTCGATCTTCTCGATCTTCTCGAATGTGGCGACGGCGTCCTGGGCGCGACCGACCCGCAGCAGATCCTGGCCCAAGTGGCACAGGGCCTCGACGTTGTCGGGCTCGAGTTGGAGGACCTGTTCGTACGCCTCGGCGGCCTCGGTGAACCGCTGCATCTCGTCGAGGGTCAGGCCGATGTTGAAGTGCCACGGGGCGTTGTACGGGTTGATGGCGACGGCGGCGCGCAACAGGGCCAGGGCCTCGGGCCACTTCTGCTGCTCGAAGAGCTCCTGGGCCCGTTCGACTTGATGCTCGGCGTCAAACCAGTCGTTCATACGGCCATCCGTGCTGGCGGCCCGGCGCGATCGCGCGCCCGGACTCACACTCGCGATCATCAATTTAATCCCGTCGGCGGCAATTCGGCAAGCCGGGCCGCTTCGAGTTCCGCGAGAGGATCGGGCGCTGTGAGTTAGACGTCGGACACGGCGGGCGGGTTCCGAACCGTCGCACCCCGGACACGTGATAGCCGAGGGCGGCAGCCCACGGTCGCGTCGGATACCTCGCGCGCCGTCGGAAGCGCGCGGTCTGAACGACGAGTAAAAATGTCGCGGATCGCTCACGCAACACTTTGCCGAGTTTGGCGGATAAGGTAAGTTTGGGGCGGCGACGGAACGATCACGGCGAATCGCGAGCGGCGACGAGCGGCGCGCCCCCGGAGATCGTCTCGCCGCCGAGCGCGACGGACGGACTAGAATGGGCGGACGTGCGCGGGCGCGGGTGCGGCGAGGTCGGTGGGTGAGACGGGCTACGCTCTCGGATCATTCCCAATCTCCCCGGACGCGCGTCGGCGGCGGCCCCCCGAGGCGGATATGACCAATGGCGCGCGGGCCCGAGCCCGCGCGGGGCGCGGACGGCCGGTTGGGCCGGGGCGCCGATTCGAACCGGGCGAGCACGTGACCCCACGACGATGGTTGAACCTGGCCCTGAGCAGCGCCGCGATTTCGGCGGTGCCAATGGTTCCCACAATCGCGCGCGCCCAGCCCGCCCCGGTCGCCAACGGCGAGTCGCCCGCCGACATCGCGCGGCGCGAGGTCGAAGAACAACGCCAGATCCTGATGGGGGACGGGGGCGCCGACCAGCGCACCCGCGACGAGGCCGCCCGCCGGCTGTTGCAGGCGGGGCGCATCGACCTGCTGGGGGCGGCGCTGAACGACCCGCGGAACCCGCCGCAGATCGCGGCGGCGCGCGCGGTCGCCGACACGGAGTTCCCGCCGCCCGCGCTGGTCGATCCGCTGATCAAGCTGCTGCCGACCCGGAACGAACGGACGACGGAGAACGTTGAGGCCGTGTCGCAGGCGCTGGTGAACTTCAAGGACGACCAGGTCGCGCTCGAAGCGGTGCGGGCCGTCCCGTACAACCCGGTGGTCGGCACGGCCCAGCGGATCAAGGCCGTGGCGGCGCTCGGGCGGCTGAGCGACAAGCGGACGGCCCAGACCCTGATGGACCTCCTCCAGCGGAACGACCTGCAGCAGGTGATCGCCGACGCCGCCGCCGACGCCCTGACCGAGATGACCGGGCGGACGGAGTTCGGGAACGACGTGTCGCAGTGGGTCGCGTGGTGGCGGCAGCAGGCCGGTAAGCCCGATGCCGTCTTCCGCGACGAGCGCCTGCGCGACCGGTTCGGGGAACTCCGGCTGATCGCCCAGCAGACGCGCGAGGCCGGCCTGGCGATCGAGCGGGCGACGGTGGACGCGATCCGCCTGATCCCGGCGGACGACCGCGACAAGCGCGACGGGTACCTGCTCGGCCGGCTGCGCGACCAGTCGCCGGTCGCCCGGACGGCGGGCACGGGCGTCGTGATCACGCTCCAGAGCGCGGGCGAGCCCGTCGGGGCGGGCGTGCTCGAGCAACTCCGGCTGATGGTCGGCGACTCGAGCCGCGACGTCCGCCTGCGCGTCGCCCAGGCGCTGCGGAACATCAACGACCCCGGGGCCGTGCGGCCGATCCTGGCCCAGCTCCAGCGGGAGCGCGACCCGCAGGTCAAGGCGGGGCTGATCGAGGCGATCGCGCCGACGAACGACGTGTCGGTCGTGCCCGAGCTGGTGCGCCTGGTCGGCGATCCGGCGACGCCGTACCGCGTGGTCGAGTCGGCGGCGGCGGCGCTGGCGGCGCTCGGTCGGGAGATCGTCAAGAACGAGGCGCAGGCCCGCCAGGTCGCGGACGTGCTCGCGGACGCGCTGCGGCGGACGGCCGGCGAGCGCGCCCCGCGGCTGCGCGAGCGCGTCGTCGAGGCGATGATCCCGCTGCACGACCCGCGGCTGATCGACGTCCTCCAGCGGATCCCCCGGGACGCCGACCGCAACACCCCGGCGATGCGGATCAACGCGATCAAGGCGCTGGCGGAAATGCCGGCCGGCCCGCTGCAGCGCCCGGCGATCGCGATGACGATCGCGGGCACGCTCGCGGACGACCGCGACGCGGGCGTCAAGCTCGAGGCCGCCAAGGCGCTGGGCGCCGTCGGCGAGCCCGAGAACTCGACGCAACTGCTCGCCGCGATGAAGAACGAGACCGACCCCGGGATCAAGGAGGCGGCGTGGCGCAGCCTGGTCGCGCTCTTCCCGCGGTTCGACTGGGAGGCCCTGCGAAACCTGGCCGACCGTGACCTCCGGGACGACCCGGAGAAGAACCTGACGGCCAAGCTGGTCGTGAACGACAAGCTGATCGCGATCGGGGCACCGCAGGCCGCTTCGCTGGCGGGCAACCAGGAGGAGCTCGGCACGCTGTACCTTGACCCGCGCGTCGACCAGCCGGACAAGGCGATCCCGTTCCTGCTGGCGGCGCTGGCATTCAACGACCGCCTGCCCGGCGGGAAGGTCGAAGTGATCCAGCGGCGGGTGTACGAGGCTTACCTGCGCTCCGGCAAGTACGGGGACGCGATCGACTTCGCCAACGCCCGCATCGCCAAGAACGCGGCGAACGAGGAGACGATGGCCCGCCTGACGACCCGTCACCTGGAAGACCTGCGCGACAAGGCCGACTGGCAGCGGGGGAGCGACTTCTTCAAGGAGGCCCGCCGGCTGAAGCTCCGCCCCGACGTCGGGCGCTACCCCCCGTTGATCGAGAAGCTGGGGGCGGAGATCGAGGCGAAGATCAAGGGGTTCGTGCCGACACTATTTTCGCCGTTCAAACGCGAGGTGTACGCGGCGGACGGGCTTCGGGCACCGGGAGTCCGGCGCGACGGGCTCGCGTAGTGCGGCCCGCTCCCCACGCTTCCCGCTAGCGACCGCCAAGGCAGTTGGCCGGATGTGCTTCCCAGCTCCCGCTTCCGCTCTCCTCGCTGCGCGACCCGCCCGCTGAAGCGGGCTCGCCGCGCGGGGTCAGATCCCGATGACTTCCACCTCGCGGGCCCGCTGGCCGACGAACCGGATCGCGATCGCCTTCTGGTCGCGCTGGTCGAAGGGGTAGTACCACGTCGTCGCGTCCATGTACGTCGGGGGCCGCCCGGGCTTGCCGGCCGCGACCCCGAATCCCACGCTCGCCGTCGGCGGCACGCCCAGCACGGCGGCGATCTGCGCCCGCGACCGGCCGACGATCGCCCGCCGCAACTCGGCGAACGGCTCGCCCCCGCCGGTGCGGACCGGGGCGTCCTCGGCGAACCGCCCGCCCACGCGGCCGCCGCGCGCCGGACCCAGCACGCTCGTCACCAGCCCGTCGATCAGGCCGGCCGTCCAGAACACCGCCCGCGCGAACGCGTCCATCACCGTCGACGTCGCCAACATGATCTGTCCTTTCCGTGCGCGCCGGTCGTCCGCATGTCGACCGCTTGCGACTTATCGGCGCGGCTTCTCGCCCGCCAGTACAAACCGGTGACCGAAGTGCCGATAATACCGCGCGTACGTCAAACCCGCCGCGCCGGTGGCGCACAGGATTTCTCCCCGGGTGAAGGCCTGGCCGACACTTACGGCCGCGTCGTGCCGCACCATCGCCGGCGACAGCGCCGTCAACAGCTTCACCCACGCGTAGGCCCGATAACTGCGGAGCAGGTCCGCGACGATGACCCCCCGCCGGGCGACGCGGTCCATCTCGCGCAGCACCCCGACGATCTCCGGCGGGTCGAGGTGGTGCAGGAACATGTTGGTGATCGCGTAATCGACCGCGCCGTTTTCGAAAGGCAACCGGAACGCGTCCGCGCGCACGAGGCGGACGCGCGAAATGGGCACGGTCCCTTCTTGTAGCCGCTCCGCTTGCGGGGCGCGTCCCGAGTCGCTCGTCGCCCCCTGAACTTCGGACCGCGCCACTGCGATCGTCTCCGCGTGGAAGTCCACTCCCGTCACGCGCACGTCGAACCCCGCTTCAATTCCCCACCGCGCGATCGCCGAGGGGATGTCCGCGGAACCGGTCGCGATATCGAGGACCTCGATTCGCTCCCCCCTGCTCCACGTCCCGGCGAACCGTTTCAGGTGCCCAAGCGTCGCCCGGGTATACCTGAGCCACCGGTTCACCTTGCGGATAAACGCCAGACTCGCCGCCAGTTCGCGCGGGTCCGCGTCCGGCCGGTCCATCCACTCGGCCTGCCGGCGGCGCTCGCGCAGAAAGGGCATGCGACGATCGTAGGCGGCGCGTCGTGGCATGGGTACCGCCCGCAGGGTGATACCCGTGTTCGGCGTCGATCACTCGACCCGCGCTCGCCTTCGGGCGGCGCTGTCGCTTGCCCTACGGGTCGCGGCTAAACAAATGTGCACGGATCGCGATCACAACTGCTGCTGCACGTCCGGCACCACCACGACCTTCTCCAGCAGCACGAAGTTCCGCCCCTTGTACTCCGTCACCATCCCCGTCACGCGGAACCGGATGTCCCGGTTGCTCCCCTGCACCGCGTTCTCCATCTGCATCAACTTCTGGTTCGGCAGGATGACCATCGGCGGGTCCTTCAGGGCCTTGCCATCCGCGTCGAACGTCAGTTCGTAGCTCTGCCCGTCCGCGCCCTTGGTCAGGCGACCAACCCGGTCGACGACGTACGCGCCCTCGCGCATCAGGTTCAGCTGCGGCGCGCCGGGCGCGACGGCGCCCTTGCCGGTCGTCAGGTCGACGGCGGGGGCGTCCGTGATCGGCTTGAGCGGCTGCGCGCCCGACGACGCCGGCCGGAGCAGGCTGTCCATCAACTGGCTCGCCGGGACGTTGGGTGCGCCGGCCGCCGGCTTGGTCGCCGGGGCGGTCGCGGCGGGCTTGGCGGTCTTCGGGTCACCGCCCGCCGGGGCGTCCGCCGCCAGCGCGACGGCCGCCGCGAGCGAGGCGGTCAAGACCGAGGCCACACGTCCGATTTGGCGCAGCGACATCCGCATAGGTCGTCTCCTGAAGGACTTCCCATGTTATCGGATAAATCGCGGGATGACAGCACGCAACGACGGACCGGCGTTGTGACCCCTTGTAGCCGCCCCGCTTGCGGGGCGCGTCGAACGGCGCTCGAGGGACCGTCGTCCGTGGAATTGCAGCACCCTCGGTCGCGCCCCGCAAGCGGGGCTACAAGAGTGGACCTACGCCTGCGGCAACCCCTCGCCCCACAGGGGCTTGTCCAGCAGTCGCTTCGGGATGACGAGCACAGGCTTCGGCGTCGTCACGGGCTTCTTCTGATCCAGCATCGGCCGCACCGCGGGCACCGCCCGGATCTCGATCGACCCGCGCTGCGGTGACGGTTGGGCCGGCACGTGCCACGTGCCGTCCGCCTGCCGGACCGCCGTCCGCACCAGCTCGGCCTTGCGGAAGTACGCGTACGAGTTGGCGTACGCCTCGTTCCGCGCGTCGTCGGCCGTGAATCCGTGCACCCGCGCGTTCCAGTACGGCACTTGATCCGTGTACACGCGCGTCGGCTCGGTCACGACGGCGCGGTGCGTGTCGATGTTGCCGCTGTGGAACGCGTACCCGTTGGTCCGCCCCCACGACGACACGCCGCTCTCCCGCCGCGCCGCCGCGTGCACGCGCGGGTCGGCCCCGCCGTAGTAGTAGGACTGCCCCCCTGCCGAGTACTGGTACTGCACGGGCTCGTAGACGATCTGCGCAGAGGCGGACGACGCCAATAGCGCCAGCCCCGCGACCACGAACGACTTCAACGACTTTGCGACGACGGCCATGACGCACGCTCCGGTGAGACGACGACCTCTCCCTGGGCGGCCAACTTACCGGACCCGGCGGCGCGGCCACTACCCCAAACCCGCCAGTTTCTCCGCCAGTTGTTCGGCCGTCAGACCGGATATCCGGAACTGCTTACGCGGGTTCGCGGGGGCGGACGCCAGTTCGACCTGGGCCGGCCTGACGTTGAGAAACTGCGCAAGGATGCGCGCCACCGCCGCATTCGCTCTGCCCCCCTCCGGTGGCGCCGACGTTTGCACCTTTATCCCACCCCCGTACCGCCCCGCGACCCGATCGCGCGATGCGCCAGGAACAACCTTCACATCGAGCGTCACGAACGGCGGAATCATCCCGCGCAGTCTACCACTCCAAGCCGGAGCCGGAGCGTCAAGCGACGGCCCGGATTCCCGCGAGAACCAATCCGCATCCCCGCGATCATTTCTTTGCTCCCTCCGCAACCGGTCGTTACGATCCGCGATAACTCACGTCAGGGAAGGTTCCACATGACCGATCAGCGTCTCCGTCAGTTGGCCGTTGCCGTGTTCGTGCTCGCGATCGCGCTGCCCGCCGCCGCCGCCGGGCCGCCGCCGGAGCAGAAGCCGATCAAGAAGGACCAGCTCAAGTTCGCCGCCCCGATGATCGTCGGGCAGTGGGTCGAGCAAGACGCCGTCGTCGACGACAAGAAGAGCTGGAACGGCACGTGCTGCGTGCTCGAGGTGATCCCCGCGGGGGCGGCGGGCAAGTCCGACCAGCTCGTCCTTTTGACCAACCGCCACTGCCTGAACCTCGACGGCCTGTCCGGCGCCGACGGCGCGACCGACAACACGGCCGAGGTCGCCGAATACGCGCTCTACGTCAAGTTCCCGAGCGGGGCGTACCGGCTCGTGCGCAAGTTCGCCGAGATCAACAAGAAGATCGACCTCGCGCTGGTCGTGGTGAACTTGTCGGACACGGACCTGAAGACCAAGAAGCCGACGACGCTCAAGGAGGGCGTGGACTTCGTCTCGCTCGGCGCCCCGTCCGCCGGCAACGCCGCCGGCGCCCCCAAGCCCGACATCGGCGCCGACGTCGTCGCCGTCGGCGCGCCCCAGGGGCTCGACAGCACCCACACCTTCGGCCGGGTCTCGGCCATGCGCGACATCGCCGGCGTCGCGTTCATCCAGACCGACGCCGCCATCAACGGTGGCAACTCCGGCGGCCCGCTCTTCCTCGCCGCCGCCGGCAAGGACGAGTACTACTGGGCCGGCGTCAACACGCTCAAGCGCGTCAACGCCGACAACCTCGGCTTCGCCATCCACCGCTCGGAGCTCGCCGCCGACAAGAAGCTCGCCTGGACCTGGTTCGACGCGACCCCGGACGGCGCCGTCGCGGCGATAGAGAAGTTCTACGGGGGCAAAGGGAAGGTCGTGAAGCCGAGGTAGGCGCGGCCCCAGGTCGCCGACCAGCGGCGGGGTCAGGTCGACGTGTCGGTTTCCGAATACACGGCGGAAAAGCCTCGAAGCCAGTTGACGGCTAGGTGTCGCTCCATGGCCGCGCTGGATGTGCGGGCCAGCGCGTCTGCGGCCGCCGCGGCGATCGGCAGGCCGGCGATCGCCAAGTCGCCGTCGGCCATGGCGATCCCGTCGAGTTCGAACTCGCCGAACCACGAGTCGCGCGCGAACGCGGCGAAGTCCATCGTCTGCGGGCGGAGCGAGAAATCCCGCACCCGCCAGTGGATGCCCAACAGCCGCGCCGCCATCCGCTGGATCTCCTCCGGCGGGCGGAGGGCGGGCTCGGCGATCATTGCCCGGGCGGCCGGGGCGTTCAGAATCCCGAGGGCGGGCAGCAATTTGCCCGGGTCGCAGATCTCGTCGTGCGGCGGGAGGTCGAACCGCCGCAGCGCCCAAGCGAGCACGGCCAGCCCCTCGATCCGCCACGACCCGTTGATCGCCTGCTGCTGCGTCAACCGCCCGAGCGGCCGCTGGAGCACCTCCCACTCGTCCGGTTCGAGTTCGTCGCCGATCCCGATGTCGTCCACCCACGCGAGGATCGCTTGCCGCGTCCGCTCGACGCCGGGGTCGGCCGCGTCCTCCTGTTCGAGCAGGGCACGCCCCCCGACCGCCGCCAGCGCACACGCCCGCCGGGCGACGCGCTCGGTAGTCGGCGGCTCGTCGTCTTCTTCGTCATCGTCCTCGTCGTCGGTTTCGTCCTCTTCGTCATCGTCATCGGCGGCCCCGTGCGCGGTCGGGTCGGCCATCGTCGGCCGCGCGCCGGTCGTCGGCGACGCCGGATACACCGCGTCGGGGTCGTACTCGCCCGTCGCAGAGACCAGCACGCGCCCGGCCGCGTCCAGCAGGTAACCGGGCACGAAGATCACGCCGTCCAAATGCCGCGCCACCGCACGCACGACCGCCAGTCGCGGGTCGTCCGAATCCCACGCGAGCGGGGGCTCGCCGGTCACCGAGACCGCGAACCGAAACGCGGCCACCGTCTGGCGCACCGCCGCGTCGTCCCCACCCGGGAACCGCCCCAGGTAGCCCTGCATCCCGAGCATCTGCCGGCCCCAGTCGTCGCCGCCGTAGTAGTCCGGGTCGTGGCGGACGACGACCGCCCCGCCGGGCAACCGCGCCGTCGCCCGGCCCCAGTTCACGGCCGACCCGGGCTCATCGACCTCCACCGCGGCGGCGCCACCCGCCCGCAAGGTTTGCAACACTCCGGCGGGATCGATCCGGTGCGCGTATATCGTGATCGGCGGAGTTTCCATCGGTAGATCGTACCTCACGGCCGGAACAATGTGGTGCGCGCGTCCCGCGCGCCGCCGAAACGCCCGCGGGCGGGCTCCCGGTAAGGAAGCCCGCCCGCGTCGGATCAGAAAGCCGCGTCGGTTTACTTCTTCTCCGCCCCCGCCGCCGGCTTGCCGTCGTCGGCCAGCTTCCCGACGGACCAGAGCAACCCGCGCGTCACGAGGTTGAGGTAGCGGTCGTCCTCGACGGTCACGTTGTTGTGCCCGAGCGTCGTCGCGAAGACCTTGGCCTTCCCGTTGTACTCGTTCGTCCAGACGATCACGGCCTCCACGTCCTTGCCCTTGACCGCCTGCTTGCCCTTGGCCAGCACCTTGCCGGTCGGGAGCACGCCGCCGGCGACGTTGTTGTAGAGCTCTTCCTTGCCGGTGGTCCAGCCTTCCAGACCCTTGGTGATCGGGCTGGCGCCGTCGGTGAAGGTGATCGCGATCGGTTCCTGCGGGCCATGGCCGGTGGACGGCAGCCCGGTGAAGTCGAACCACGGCGTCTTCTGCGGGTAGCCCTTGCTGCGGTAGCTGTGCATGCCGCAGTGGAGCAGCACGCCGGGCAGGCCATCCTTGTGGGGCTTGAGGATCCGCTCGATGATCGCCTCGTCCTTCACGTCGGCCGAGCACTCGTCGTGGATGATCACGTCGTACCCCTTGGCCCAGTCGTCCTTCTCGTACACTGGGTTGAGCTTCTTCGTGCCCTTGTCGGGCTCGTAGGCGATGGTGACCTCGATGTTGGCGCGCTTCTCGAGGCCGGCCTTGAGGATGTCCTTCTGCTTGGCGTAGTCGTGGCAGCACCCGCCGAGGACCAGCAGTGCCTTGATCGGCTTTGCGGCGTCCCCCGCGACCGCCGGCCGGGGCGCCGCCCCGAACGACACCGCCATCGCGCCCATCAGACACCCGGCCAGCCACTTCCTCACGTTCCGCATCGTCGACCTTTCGTTGGAGAGTTGCGCGCCCAGCATAGGAAATCGGTGCCCGCAAGCAACCGGGCGCGTTGCGGGTCTCACGAAGTACGTTTGGGGGGTGGGGGTGTTGTCATCGGCGAGCCCGCTTCAGCGGGCGGGTCGCGCAGCGAAGCACGGGCATCACAAAGCGATCGTGAGGATTGCCCTTTCGTGTGCGCACCGCGCTCAACCCCCGCGCCCGCGAGAAGTACAATCTGACGATGCCCAAGCTTCCCGCCGCGCTCACGCTCCTCCTCGCGCTGTGCCTGTCCGTCGCCGTCGCGTGCGACCCGACGACCGCCGGCGACAAGCCCGCGCCGGCGCGCGCCACCACCGCCGCCGCCGTTGAAGCGCCTCCCGCGCCCCCGCCCCCCGCCCCGCCGATCCCGGCCGGGTGGTACAAGGGCAACCTGCACACCCACTCCCTCTGGTCCGACGGCGACGACTACCCCGAGCACATCGCCCGCTGGTACCGCGACCGCGGCTACCACTTCCTCGGCATCTCCGACCACAACACCGCCCAGACCGGCGACAAGTGGGTCAAGTTCGCCGACGTCCACAAGAAGGGCGCGGGGCCCGCGACCGATCGGTACCTTAAGGACGCCGAGCTCAAACCCCAATCGCGCGGCGACCGCAAGGAGGGCACCCAGGAGATCCGCCTCGCCCCGTTCGACGAATACCGCCCCCTCTTCGAAAAGCCCGGCCAGTTCATCCTCATCCAGGCCGAGGAGATCTCCGACAAGTTCGAAAAACGCCCCGTCCACATGGGCGGGATCAACGTCGCCGAGCCGATCAAACCGGCCGGCGGAAAGTCCGTCCCCGAGATCATCACCGCCAACCTCCGCGCCGTGAAGGAACAGGGCAAGCGCCTGAACCGCCCGACGCTGGCGCACCTCAACCACCCCAACTTCCAGTGGGGCGTGACCGCCGAGGAACTCGCCCAGGCCGTCGAGGAGCGCTTCTTCGAGGTCTACAACGGCCACCCGACCGTCAACCAGCTCGGCGACCCCAATGGCCCCGCCACCCGCCCGTCGATCGACCGGCTGTGGGACATCGCCAACACGATGCGCCTGACGTCGCTCAAGTCCGCCCCCCTGTTCGGCATCGGCACCGACGACTCGCACTCCTACCACGTGCCCGGCATGTCCCGCGCGACGCCCGGCCGCGGGTGGACCGTCGTCCGCGCCAAGTCGCTCAGCACCGAGACCGTCCTGGCCGCCCTCGAGGCCGGCGATTTCTACGCCTCGACCGGCGTCGTCCTCCGCGACGTCCAGTTCGACGCCGCCGCGAAGAAGCTGTCGATCGACATCGCCCCGACCGACACGGCCAAGTACATGACGCAGTTCGTCGGCACCCGCCTGCCTGCGGGCGTGAAGCCGGGGGACTACAAGCCCGCCCCGTCCGAAGTCGGCGTCGTCCTGGCGACCGTCGAAGGGGTCAACCCGTCGTACACGCTCAAGGGCGACGAGTTGTACGTCCGGGCGGTCGTCAACTCGTCGCTCAACCCCGCCGTGCCGTCGTTCAAGACGCAGAAGCAGCAAGCCTGGACCCAGCCCATCGGGTGGGAGCACCACCTGCTCACTAAGACGGGAAACGGGATTCAGTTGAAGTAGTCGGCCACCGCGCTTCCGCCGCTTGCGGCTTCGCCCTACTCGTCGCCGAACGCCACCCATCGCACGGAGCGCCTGCGCGAGCCGTGACACCCTCGTTACACGCCCGCCCCTTCCGCGATCACATCCCGCGCGCCCACAATGGCGTCATGCGAACCCTCCTCCTCGCGCTGGCGCTGCTCCCCTCGTTCGCGCCCGCCGTCGACCTCGACGCCGCCGCGAAGTCGCTCGCCGCCGCGCTCCCGCCGGACTGGGCGATCCTCCGCACCGAGCCCGCGGAACTCGCCGCCGTGCCCGCCCGCCACGTCGTCCTCCGCCAGAACATCAAGGTCTACGATCACGGCCCCCAGCAACAGCAGGCCCGCGCCCAGTTCGACGGTGACGCGCCCGAGCCCAAGTTCGAGATCGCGCACAACCACGCCGAGCTCTTCCTCGTCACCGCCGACGCCGCTCCCGCGCCGGTCGACGCCATCCCCTGGGACCGCACGCTCGCCCAACGCCACCACGTCCGCCCCGTGATTCTCGGCACGCGCGACGGTGTCCGGTGGCTCGCCCGCGCTCCGCTCGCCGCCCTCGACCACCTGCGCACCGCCCTCAAGCTCGAGGGCGACGACCCGATCATCCCGCTGGCGATCAACTGCCTGACCGTCCGCGGCGAGCCCGAGGAGATCACCCGCTACGCCGCCCACGACATCCTCCACCGCATCGGCGAGCGTGCCGTCGCCCCCCTGCTGGCCGAGGCCACCGCCGCCGCCGCATTTCCCGACCGCACCGAAATCGTCGAGCAGTCCATCCGCGCGCTCGGCTCGATCCGCGGCAAGGCCGCCGACGCCGCGCTACGCGGCCTATACGAGTCCGGGAACGAAGTCGCCCGCCGCTCCGTCGCCTACGCGCTGATCGCCACCCAGCGCCGCGACGACCTCAAGCCCCTCTACCTCGACATGCTCCGCCGCCGCCTCTACACCGGCAACGCCGCCGAACAGGCCGCCAGGGCCGGCTGGAAGGACGCGCTCCCGATCCTCCGCGAGATCGACGCCGCCCCGCCCACGTTCTGGGAATGGCGGCAAGTCGCCGACGCCCTCCGCGCGTTCGACAACCGGCCGATCCCCAAGGAACTCGGGGCCGCCAAGCGCACCTTGATGTTCGGCGACCAGAACCCCGCCCCCCCGACGCCCGACCAGATCGCCGCCGCCCGCCAGACGATCCTCACCCACACCGACCGCGACGCCGCCGTCCTCGTCGCCATCGACCTCGCCCGCGCCGTCACGAAAGGCACGATGCGGCAGTCGAACGCGTACGGCCGGGAACTGCTGCGCGACCTCCCCGCGACCGCCACCGGACCCACCCTCGCCAAACTCGAAAAGATCACCGACGAGTCAGACCGCAAGGACACCCTCAAGCGCCTACGCGGGGAATGACCGTCGCCCCGATCCCAGCCCCGAAGGGGCGACAAAAAGTAGCCCGGGGCGTAAGCCCTGGGTCCACGTTTGTCGCGATTCCATCATTTTTTTCAGCAGCCCCGGAGGGGCGACAGAACCAACGCCGGATCGCGCAGCCGCGCCCTCCGACGATCGATCTGTCGCCCCTGCGAGGCTTTTGCTCTCGGACGTCTCGTCCACCCAGGGCTCGCGCCCTGGGCTACTTTTTGCCGCCGCTCCGCGGCTCCCCTTACTTCCCCACGTTCAACTCGAACGGCGCGAACACCGCCCCCTCGAAGATCTGCGTCTGCGCGTACAACCGGTAATACCCCGGCTCCGGCGCGTAGAACTTGAACGTCAGCGTCGGCCCCCCGCGCAGGTCCGCGTTCTCCGGCTCCGGCCCCTCCGGGTGGATGTGCAACACCGTCTTTCCGTCCTCGTGGAACGCCACCAGGTGCGCGAACGCGCCCATCACCGGCTCGAGCTTCGTGAACCCGCGCTGGTCGGGGCCCTTGACCGTCAGCGTCCCCGTCACCACCTCGCCCGCCTTCGGCGTCCCGCCGTCCTTCGTCCGGAATGCGAGCTCGAAGAAGAACCCCTCGGCCTCCACACGGTTCGTCGACTCGGCCCGCCGCACCGGCTCACCCTTCGTGTCCGCCGCGATCTCGCCCACCACGTACTCCTGCAGACTCGTCTCCGTCGGCACCACGTCCGCGAAGATGCGGTACGGCCCGGGCTTTCGCGGCGTGAACGAAAACGTGTACTCGCCCGGCCGGTCCGCCGGCTTCGGGTGTTCGTGGTGGTAGTCGGTCAAACTCGAATCGACGATCAGCAGGTGGATCTTCTCCGTGTGCATCACGAGCAAATCGCGGCGCGTCACCGGCTCGCCGTCCCGCGCCCGAGTGAGCGTGACCGTGACCTCCGCCTTCTCGCCGACCTTGAGCGGCGCCGCCGGCCGGGCCGCGAGCTTCATCGACGGGGCCCCCGGCTTCTCGTACGTCAAACTCGACGGGATGCGCCGCCGGATCCCCTTCATGCCGCACTTGGTGCACGGCAGCGTCGGGTCGGTCGTCCGCTCGAGCGGGTGGTGCACGCACACGAACACCCCGCCCCGCACCAGTTTCGGCTCGTACGCCTCGGCCACCTTCGTCACGGCCGCGTCGTAGTGCTCCCACGCCAGCTGCGCCTTGAGCGCCGGGTCGGCCTTCTCGCGCGTCGCCACGATCACCGCGTCCCCCTTCTTGAACAGTCCCTCCAGCGCGGCGACCAGCGCCTCGTCCTTGCGCCGCGCCCGCGCGTCGTCCTGCAGCACCCGCAGCGCCGGCGACACGTTCCCCACGTGCACGGCCACCGTCGCCAGTTGGTTCGTCTCGATGCACCGACCGATGTTCCGCACCGACTGCGTGATCACGTCCCACGCCTCCTGCACCGAGACCGGCTTCGGCAGGTCGCCGAGCGGGTCGTGCCCGCGCGCGGGGAGCGCGGAAAGCAGGAGGATGAAGGACAGAAGATGGAGGATGGACGGGCGCATCGGGAGTTGTCCTCTATCTGATTTTGGCTCGCGTCTCGGTCACTAAAGTGACCAAGCCTCGTCGCTGGATCGCGCTCACGCGTGGTTGTAGTCCGGCCCCACCGCCCAGTGCAGTTTCTCCGCCAGCGCCTGCCACGCGCTCGAGTGCGGGTTCTCGAACAGCAGTACGTCGTGGTCCGCCCGTGTAATCGAGATCCGGTCGCCCGGACTGATCGGCGTCGACGCCTGCCCGTCGCAGAACAGGGTCGTCCCCGGGTTGGTGCGCAGCGGCGCGATCGTGATCGCCGACGACATCGGCACGACCACCGGCCGGAACGCCAGCGAGTGCGGGCAGATCGGCGTGATCGCCACCGCGTCGACGCCCAGGCTGACGATCGGCCCCCCCGCCGACAAGTTGTACGCCGTCGACCCCGACGGCGTCGCGATGATGATCCCGTCCCCCGTGCACTGGATCCGCCCCGGCGTCCCCGGCCCCGAGTGCACCGTCAGCGCCAAATCGATCATGTGGTACGGCGGCCCCGCGGCGATCACCGCGTCGTTCAGCGCGATCGA
>DASPKW010000210.1:0-2825 GCA_035627895.1 Tepidisphaeraceae bacterium
GGCCGCCCTTGCTGCTACTCAGCGTCGCCATGGTCCTCTCCCTTCGCCAGCGCCTCGAGCCGGTCCACCGGGTACAGCCGCACGCCGTTGTTGACGCGGCGCGAGCGGATCAGGCCCCGCTTCTCCCACCGCCGCAGCGTCCGGTCCGTCACGCCGACGCGGCGCGCGGCCTCGACCTGGTTGACGGAAATCGATTGTCGCGTCGCGTCGCCCATCGTCGTTACCTCACGCCCGCTTCTGTTCGTCCAGCACCCGCGCGACCCACTGCTGCGCCTCGACGATCTGCGCGTCGCCCGGCCTGTTCTTGCCGAGCCTGATCCGCTCGTCGATCCACGCCCGCACCGCGGCCGGTGCCGCGAGGTCGCGCCCGAGCAGGACGAACGTCCACTCGTCGTCCGCCGCGCGGTTCATGCAACTGTTCGGGTCCGCCAGTTCGTCTCGCTTGCGCATCGTCGTCACCTCGTCACCTTCGACACGCCGATCCCCGTGACCAGCCCCTCGCCGCCGGGCCAGCGGAATCGGACCATCGGTTGTTGCAGGTCCGCCGGCTTCGCCACCGCGTACGTGACCTCGCCCAGCGATCGGATCATCCGGTCGTACTTGACGGCCACCCAGACGCCGCCGACGCAGAGCCGGCGCGGCGCGACGACCCGTCGAACACCGTGGCACTCGGGGCAGGGGTCGCCGCCGACCGACCCGCCCTCGCACCGACGGCAGTCGTGGACGTCGCCGCAGTCGTGGCACCGGTGCTCGCCGGTGCCGTGGCAGACGTCGCACGGGGTTCGGTTCACCCGCCCGGCGCCCTCGCACGTCTCGCATTCCCCCTCGGCGCAGTGGTAGTCGGCGGCGGGCCATGGCGTCGTCGCGTCGCCGCCGAACCGCTGGAACATCGAGGCGGCGTCGACCGGCTTGGCCCCGTCCGTCGGTCCCGTGTCCGCGACGTCGGGCGTCGGCACGCGGACGGCGATGTGACCGTCGGTCGCGTACGTGTAGCCGCCCTTCGCAAAGGGCTCGCTCATCGCGTAGCGGCCGTCCTCCTTAGCACAGAACCGCTTGAGGATTTCGAGGGTCGCGATGCCCATCGTCGTCGTCTCCCGTCAGCAGTCCCGCGGCGTGCGGCCTACGCCACCTTGCGATCCGTCCCTGTGATGCCGCACGCCGCGAGCTGCGCCTTAGCTCACGAACGGCCGGCAGATTTCGAGGCACCGCCGGACCTTGTCGAGGTCGAAGTAGTCGCCGCCGGGGGCGCGGGACCGCACGCGTGTCTCCATGTCGATCCAGAACGGCGCGTCACCCGCCGCCGCGGCGATGTGCGGGAGCTGGTCGGCGAGGTTGTCGGGACCGAGCCCGCCGGCGTAGCCGTGGAGAACGGACTTCACGCTGACGCTCGGGTTGAACCCGACCTCGACCATGGGCCTTGCCGCGGGCCATTCGTTCGGGAGGACGCCGGCCCCGTGGCTGAGGTCGAACAGCCCGACGGCATCCAGTTCGCCGAACGTCCGCGCCGCTTCGAGGTTGTCGTCATTGACGCCGTCGATTTGGAAGATGATCTGCTTGCCGGGCGCGGCCTTGCTCAACGCACCGGACGCTCCGAAGGTGAACGCCGAATGTCGCTCGGCGTGCGTGTTGAGTTGTATCCGCCGCGCCGCCGCCACGATGCGTGCGCGGTCCTCGAATAGCGCCCGCGGAGGATCGCCCGCGAGGATCTCCCGCACCCAGCGCCCGCACACGTGGAGCGAGATGTTCATTCCGGGGTGGGCATCGACGGTTTGGCAAAGCTCCGCCTGCCAACGCGCCCCGGGGAAGCGCAGGCCGCCCTCTTGGGAGTAGCTGAGCAGGATGCCCCATTCGACGAAGGGGAACTCCGCGGACAGGGCCGCCAGTTGGTTGTGGTCGGTGCCATCGTCCGCGCCGGTCATCGTCACGAGTCTCAGGTTCATTGGTTCCTCGTTGGTTCGGGTTGTTCGGTTGAATTACGCCCCTCCGTCCCCCCGCCGCGCGGCCGGTCCTTCCACGCCAGCGGCTTCGTCGCCCCGTCCTCGGCGAGGGCGAGGAGGGCGGCGCGGGCGATGTCGCCCCAATCGGCCGTGTGGTCAACCTCTGGGGAACCGTTAGCGTCGTAGTTGTGGCGGTCGGCGTAGAACTCCAACGCCTTCCGCACCGTGTCGATCGTCTCGGGGGTCATCGGGGTTGCTCCTGCGAAAGGTACTGAATTACTTGGCTCACCACGGTTAGCCTCCATATGACACCGGCCTCCCGTTCAATCTTCGGCAACGAGTCGTCGCGTCGGTCCGTCCACCGTCCCGCTGCCCATCGCCCGCACCTTCATCTCCGCTTCCTCGCGCGTCGTCGCGTACACCTCTCCAATCCACTGCGTTCCGTCGAATGCGTAGGTGAACGGGAAGCGGATCGTGGCGCGTCGGGCGCGTTGCTCGGCCCGCCGCTCATCCGGCGTCTGCGGGAATCCTCGTGGCGGGTCGTCCATGTCTACTCCCTACCTTTCTGCATCAGTCGCTTGATGAAGTCCGGGCCGAGCTTCGCATCCAACGCCTTGCGGTCCGCTTCGGGAACGCTCTCGGCCAACTTGCGAAGCTCGTCATCGGTCATGTCGGCGAGGGCGGCCGCCGGGTACAGCTTCATGCCGGGGACGATGGGGACGCCATCGGCGGTTCGGGGAAGCGCGTCGGCCGTCGCGATTACGTATTCCAACGCTTCCCGATTCCCCCGCTCCGTCGCGTTCCCCTCTCGCTTCCCGAACGCCCACGCCGGCAGCATCTTCGCCACTCGGCACATCGCATCCGCGTATCCAGTTCCGTAGGCGTGGT
>DASPKW010000211.1:0-9757 GCA_035627895.1 Tepidisphaeraceae bacterium
TCCGGGTGCCGCCAGCGCACCAGCGCCTCGAACCCGCGCAGCGCCCCGCCCGCGAGCGCGACGATCGGCTGAAACACCGGGAAGAACTCCCCCCGCCCGATCGCGTGCCGCAGGTCCGTCTCGAGCTCCAGCACCGCCAGCGCCTGCTCGTGCATCGCCTCGTCGAACAGCTCGTGCCGGCTCTTGCCCAGCGCCTTGGCCCGGTACATCGCCGCGTCCGCGTCGCGGAGCAGGTCCTGCACCGACGCGTACTCGCCCGACCCCGCGACGATCCCCACGCTCGCGGATGTGAACACCTCGTGATCCCCCAGCACGAACGCGCTCTTGAGCAGCTCCTGCACGCGCTCGGCGACCCGCACCGCGTCCGCGTCCGCGCGGAGGTCTTCCAGCAGCACGATGAACTCGTCGCCCCCGAGCCTGGCCACCGTGTCCGACGGCCGAACGCACGTCTGCAGCCGCCGCGCCACCTCGACCAGCAGCTCGTCCCCCACCCAGTGCCCCAGCCCGTCGTTGATCACCTTGAACCGGTCCAGGTCCAAAAACAGCACCGCGAACCGCGCCTCCGGGTTCCGCCGCGCCCGCGCCAGCACCTGCTCCAGCCGGTTGCGGATCAGCACGCGGTTCGCCAGCCCCGTGAGGCTGTCGTACAGCGCCTCCCGCACCAGCCGCTCCTCCACCGCCTTGCGATCCGTCACGTCACCCAGCGACCCGGCCATGCGATACGCCACCCCGCGCGCATCCCGGATCGCCAGCCCGCGCACCAAATACCACCGGTAAACCGGCTCGGACGTCCGACCCTCCTGACAAGCCGGGGCAGAGTCGCCCGGGCTTTGCCCGAAGCGCCGCCCCGGATCCGTCGCACCCGGATCCGTCGCACCCGGAAGTTCCCCCAGCGCCCCGCACCGCATCCGGTGTTCAATCTCCACGTGCGGCGTCTGCCCCGCGAGGTGTCGATCGATCTCCTCGCGCACGCGCGGGCGGTCGTCCGGGTGAACGCGGGCCAGCCAATTCTCCGGCGACGCGTCCCACGCCTCCCCCGCGCACCCGGCCATCGCCCGCCACCGCGCCGACACGTAGAGCGTGCCCGCCCGCAGGTCCCAATCCCAAATCCCGTCGTTCGCCCCGCGTACCGCCAGCGCGTACCGCTCCTCCGACTCGCGCAGCCGGACCTCAATCTGCCGCCGATCCGTCACGTCGTTCCCGCACGCCACCACCAGTTCCACCGTGCCCCCCGCCCCGACCACCGCGCTGTTCGTCCAAACCACCCGCCGGCGCGCCCCGGCCTTGGTCACCCAGTCGTTCTCGTGCGTGTTCGGAAGGTCCCCCGCGATCAGCCGGTCGAACACCGCCCGCACGCCCGGCGCATCGTCCGGCGGCACGAGAAAGTCGAAGAACGCCCGCCCCCGCACTTCCCCAAACGTGTACCCCGTCGCCCGCTCGCACGCCGGATTGAACTGCACGATCCGCCCCGCCCGGTCCAGCACGACGATCAGCGACGCCGTCGCGCGCACGATCACGTCGCCCAGATCGGGCCCGCGCGCAGAATCCGGTGACGACAGAACCGACGGCATCACCCGCATCGTCGGCACATCTTGCCACGCAGTTGAAACGCATCCGGATCCCCGGTCCGAAACAAGCCGGGGCAGAGTCGCGCGGGCTCCGCCCGAAGCGCCGCCCCGGATCCGCCCCGCGTCCGGTAACCCCGCTAGTCTCGCTGGTCCTACTTCTTGACCTCGCCCCCGCTTCCCACCTCATAACAAACCAGCTCCTTCTCCCCCTTCGCGTACAACCGCCCCCCGTACACCAGCGGCGTCGCCCACACCTCCTTCCCCTCCACCCCCTCGCTCTCGCTCACCTTCGTGATCCCCTCCGGCGTCGCCCGCATCAGCACCAGTTTCCCCCGCTCGCTCTGCCCGACCATCATCTTGCTCCCCGCGAATCGCACGATCGACCCGCCCATCCCCAGCCGAAACTTCGAGTCCGCCTTCCACTTCAAACTCCCGTCCGCCCACGACACGCACACCAGCGTCGCCGTCCCGCCGTCGGCCTCGCTGTTCGCGTACAAATGCCCGCCGTCCAGGATCGCCCCCTGGAACTTCCCCTGCACCAGCCCGTTCTCCCACACCGGCGTCGCGCCCGCCGCCGACAACTGCAGCACGATCCCCCCGTGGTTGTACGCGCTGGTCAAAAACACCCGCTGCGTCGCCGGGTCGTACAGCGGCGTCGACGCGTTCACGTCGTACGACGTCCGCCACACGTGCGACCACAGCGTCTTCCCGTCCGCCGGCGTCACACCGTAGATCGCCTCGCCCGCGAACACGATCAATTGCCGCGCCCCGCCCACCTCCGCCTCGATCACCTTCGCGTACCCGCCCGTCCCCGTCGCCCGGCTTTTCCACGCCAGCTTCCCGCTCATCTTGTCCACCGCCACCGCTACCGGCCCGCCCTTCCCCGCCTGCACGTACACGTGTTTGTCATCCACCGTCGGGCTCGACGCCATCCCCCACTGCACGTTCGTGTTCCCCGTCATCTCCAGCACGTTCGCGCGCCACACCTCCCCGCCGTCGCCCGTCCGCCGGCAGATCAGCTCCCCGCGCCCGCCGAACGTGTAAACCCGATCCCCGTCCGCCGTCGGCGTCGCCCGCGTCCCGCGATAACTCGTCGTCCACCCCTCGCCCCCCTCCTTGTTCCACAAGATCGCCCCCGTCGCCGCGTCGAACGCCGTCAGCGTCTCCTTCTGGTCGTTCATCGAGAACAAAAACACCTTGCCCCCCGCCGCCACCGGACTCGCATACCCCAGCCCCACCTCCGCCGACCACAGCACCTTCAGCCCCTCGTCAGGCCACTTCTCCAAGAGCCCCGTCTCGCGCGAAATCTGATCGTTCCGCGGCCCCCGCAACTGGTTCCAATCCTCCACCCCCACCACCCGCGTCGCCGGCCCCTGGTACTGCTGCTTCACCGCGATTCGCGTCTTGGGAACGAAACACCCCGACAGCACGCCGGAGAAGTACAACCCGGCGCCCACGACCGCCAGCAGCATGACCGCCGCCATTACCCGGCGGCCCCAATGCGCCCTGCCAATACCCGTCCGCGCGTCGTCGAGCGTTCCCATAGTCCCGCATTCTAGGGCGCCCCCGATCGCCGCCGCAGGTCAATGACCCACGCCCACCGCAGCGGCCCGCCAGTGGGTTGCCTCTTCGCGAAATCCCACCGTCACAGAAACCGCCTGAAACCCGACCCCCACCCCATCCCCGCGCACTACCATTGATCGACGTCCACCTCCGACACCCCACCGAGCCACCCATGGGCCTCTTCGATTTCTTCAAGCGCAAGCGCCGCCCGCCCGCCACGCCCACCCCCGCGCCCGACCGCACCGGCCCGCGCTGCGGCCACTACGCGTTCGCCCACCACGCGCTGCGCGCGGTCGCCCTCGACCACCCGCTCAACGTCCTGGCCGTCCTCGCCTCCCCGCGCGCCAACGACTTCCTGACCGAACTGCTCAAGACCGTCGCCCAGCAGTGCACCGGCGACGACGACGCCGGCGGCCCGCCCGACTTCACCGCCGCCGACCTCCGCGTCCACCACCTCCGGGCCGGCGACTACCCGTGCGCAGTCGTCGAGATGCCCGACCCGGCCGCGATCACCGAGGCCTACATGGTCGCGATCGTCCTGATGGCCACCGGCCCCGACCTCCCGCCCGACCCCCACGCGATCCCCGCCCGCTACTTCACCCTCGAGTACGGCGCCACCCTCCAGACCGGCACCGCCCGCACCGTCCTGTGCGAGTGGACCCAGGAGTCCCACCTCAACTACGGCGACGGCCCCTCCCCGACCCTCCCCGAGTTCCTCGGCGCCATCGAAGCCCGCCTCGACCCGACGCGCCGCGCGAATGACGACGACGACGACGACGACGACGATGACGATGACTAGCGAACCCCTTTTAGCCGCTGGGCTTGCCCAGCGCGTCCAGCAGCGTCCCGTGTCACCGCTCGCGGATCATCGCGCGCCGCCGAGCCCGCACCGCCTCCGTCCGTTCCGGTCGACACCGACCCACCTCCCCGTAGACAACCACCCGCCTCCCGTGCTCAACTACCCGCCACCCGCCCAGGAGGTTCATGCGACACCCCGTGTTGCCGGCCCTGCTCCTCTCGTTCGTCACCGTCGCCGCCACCGCCGCCGCCGCCCCGCGCCCCAACATCGTCGTCATCCTCGCCGACGACCTCGGCTCCCACGACGTCTCCTGGCGCGGCAGCCCGATCAAAACGCCGGCCCTCAACGCCCTCGCCGCCGCCGGCGCCAAGCTCGACGCGTTCTACGTCCAGCCCCTCTGCTCGCCCACCCGCGCCGCGCTCCTCACCGGCCGGTACCCCTTCCGCCACGGCCTCCAGGTCGGCGTCGTCCGCCCGTGGGCCAAGCACGGCCTCCCGCTCGACGAGCGCACGCTCCCCCAGGCCCTCAAGGACGCCGGCTACCAAACCGCCATCATCGGCAAGTGGCACCTCGGCCACATGGCCCCCGAGTACCTCCCCACCCGCCGCGGCTTCGACCACCAGTACGGCCACTACAACGGCGCGCTCGACCACTTCACCCACGTCCGCGACGGCGGCTTCGACTGGCACCGCGACGACAAGGCCAACCGCGACGAGGGCTACACCACCCACCTCCTCGCCCGCGAGGCGGTCCGCACGATCACGGACCGCGACAAGGCCAAACCGCTCTTCCTCTACGTCGCGTTCACCGCCGTCCACGCCCCGCTCCAGGTGCCGGACAACTACAAGACGCCGTACGCGAACCTCCCGCCGCGCCGGCAGACGTACGCCGGCATGGTCGCCGCGCTCGACGAGGCCGTTGGCCAAATCCGCGCTGCGCTCTCCGACCAGAAGATCGAGCGCGACACCCTAACTCTCTTCTCCGCCGATAACGGCGGCCCCAACCCCGGCCGCCTCACCGACAACGGCCCCTACCGCGCCGGCAAAGGCACCGTCTACGAGGGCGGCGTCCGCACCTGCGCGTTCGCCACTTGGCCCGGCCAGATCAAACCCAACACGGTCGTCACCGCCCCGCTCCACATCGTCGACCTCTACCCCACCCTGCTCACCCTCGCCGGCGCCCCGCTCGACCAAAAACTCCCCCTCGACGGCAAAAACGCCTGGCCCACCCTCACCGCCGGCGCCGGGTCGCCCCACGCCGACATCCTGATCAACACATCCCCCAAGTCCGGCGCAATCCGCGCCGGCGACTGGAAACTCGTCATCGGCGGCAACGCCCGCGACGACGACGACGACGACGGCGGCGCACCCGCGCCGCCCGACGCCAAGCCCGCCCCCGCCGCCGCCCCTGCCACCGAATCAATCGAGCTCTTCAACCTCGCCGCCGACCCCGGCGAAAAATCCAACCTCGCCGACAAGCACCCCGACGTCGTCGCCCGCCTCCGCGCCCGCTACGCCGATCACGCCAAGCAGGCCGTTGCGCCGAAGGCCGCGCCGAAGCCCAGGAACTTTCAGTCGCCCAAGGTGTGGGGCGAACCGGAGTGACCCGAGCCACGCCGTGGCATGGGCTACCAGCCCATGGGTCCAGACCGTCAGAGCGAAGCCGCCCGGTTCGCGCCGACGCGGGCTCCAACTTCCGCTCTGTGCCTCTGTGCCAATTCCACCCTACGCCGTCTTCAAAATCGACCGCCCCGCCTTCTTCCGCGGCACCCGCTTCCGCCCGAACGCGTCCGTCGGCGTCAGCACCCGGCTCTCGCGCTTCGTGTCCGTCACCGCCGCGTCCTTCCCCTTCGTCGCCGCCGCCTCCAGTGCGTGCGCCAGTCGCTTCTGCGCGAACTTCACATATTCCGCGCTCTGGTCGATCCCGACGTACTTGCGCCCCAGCAGCGCCGCCGACACCACCGTCGTCCCGCTCCCGTTGAACGGGTCCAGCACCACATCCCCAGGGTTCGAAGAGGCCTTGATGACGCGATCCAGCACCGCAACCGGCATCTGGCACCCGTGCCACCCCTCGCGCTCCTTGAACGTCCCGCACAGCCGGCTCACGTACCACGTGTCCGTCCGCGGGTCGAACAGCCCGAGTTGCTTCGCCTCGTCGTCCAGCGCCTGCTCGTACCCCGCCTCCACGTACGCGCCCGGCGTCGTCTCCTGCGGCCTCAAGTACCACGTGTCGTCCGGCAATTTCCCCTTCGGGTTCGCCCGCGCGTCCGCGTACGTCGTCTGCCGGGCCGACGCCACCCGCACCGGGTCCGCGTTGAACGTGAACTCCTTCGCGTCCTTCGTGAAGTAGAAAATGTGCGTGTGGCTCTTGGCGAACTTCGCCTTGGTCTGCTGCCCGAACGTGTAGTGCCAGATGATCCAGTTCCGCATGTGGAACCCGATCTTCCGCCGCGCCACGTAGCACAGGTCCGCCGCGTACTCGTCCCCGATCGCCAGGTAGAACGACCCGCCCGGCTTCAAGGCGCGGTGCACCGCGCGCATCCAGTTTTCTGAGAAGTCGACGTACTCCTGGTACTTCTTCTGGTCGGAGTACCCGTCGTACAGATACCCGATGTTGAACGGCGGGTCGGCGAAGACCAGGTCCACCCACCCCTCCGGGCCCTGGTTCAGCACCTCGATGCAATTGCCTTGGACGATCGTGTTCGAATCGGGCATACCGTCTCGATTGTAGAGCCGCGGGCGGATCTGACCAATGGTCGTCGCCTTTCGCGTCAGGCGCTCCCGCCCCTTGGCCACCTTCTTCATTTCCGCCAACCCGTTGACGTACGCGAGCTTACGTTGATTCATGGGGTGTTTTCCGCATCGCGCACATATTGCGCAGGTCGCTCGGGATCCGACCCGACTGGAGCGCAATGCGCCCCGTCCTATAATCGTCCCTTCCCCCGCCCGAACATGAATCCTGCTGCCCTGTGGAACCCGCCGCCCTGCGCATCCTCGACGCCAACGCCAACCGCGGCCGCGAGGCCCTGCGGGTGATCGAAGACTACGCGCGCTTCTGCTTGAACGATCAGGAGTTGTGCGCCGCGCTTAAATCGCTCCGCCACGACCTCGCCGCCGCGACCGCCGCCGTCCTGCCCGAGGCCCTCCTTCACCGCGACACCCCCAACGACGTCGGCACCGCCGTCACCGCCGCCGCCGAAACCCACCGCCCCGACCTCGCCGCCGTCGTCACCGCTGCCGGCAAGCGCCTCGGCGAAGCCCTTCGCACGATCGAAGAGTACCTCAAACTCACCTCCCCCCCCGACGCCGCCCAAGTCGAACTCATCCGCTACGCCTTCTACGACCTCGAGCTCCGCGTCGCCCGCACCCTCCGCCCCGCGGGCCGCTTCGCCAACGTCGGCCTCTACGTCCTGATCACCGAGTCCGCCTGCCGCCGCCCCTGGCTCGACGTCACCCGCGCCGCCATCGCCGGCGGGGCGGATTGCTTGCAGCTCCGCGAGAAATCCCTCGACGCCGGCGAGTACCTCCGCCGCGCCCGCACCCTCGCCGACCTCTGCCGCGCAGCCAACGTCCTCTTCATCGTCAACGACCGCCCCGACATCGCCCTCCTCTCAAACGCCGACGGCGTGCACCTCGGCCAGGACGACCTCCCCGCGATCGAAGCCCGCAAGATCATCGGCCCCCGCCTCCTCCTCGGCGTCTCCACCCACGCCCTCCCCCACGCCCGCCAAGCCGTGCTCGACGGGGCCGACTACATCGGCGCAGGCCCCACCTACCCGAGCCCCACCAAGCCCCGCGACTTCACCGCCGGCCTCGACTACTGCCGCGCCGTCGCCACCGAAATCCCCCTCCCCGCCGTCGCCATCGCCGGCATCACCGAACACAACGTCCCCGACGTCCTCGCCACCGGCGTCCGCGCCATCGCCGTCACCGCCGCCGTCGCCGGGTGCGACGACCCGGAAGCCGCCTGCCGTCGTCTCCGCGCACTTATCGATCGTCACAAGGCCAATTCACCTCGGAGTACCGTGGCACCGTCATCCTGAGGTACTCCGAAGGATCTAGCCTCAAACCGACAAGGCCCTCTGTCTGGGTGCCATGGCCACGCGCCCGACGACTCTCGAATATCAACCGGGAATTCGCGTGGCCATGCCGCGCGGCGAACGGCATGGCCACGCGACAACGCCGCTGGTGTGCGAGCACTGCCAGGCGCGTGGCCATGGCACCCGACTGAGTCTCTGCCCACTAAGACATGGACGTTCAAGCCCAACCCACCCCTGAAGCGCCACCACCGCAGACGAGCCCGTCCGCCCCGCTCCACTACGCGCCGCCCGCCGCCCCCCCCGCCCCCAACTTCATCGCCCACGCCAAGCTGATCGGCGCCTTCACCCTCCTCTCCCGCCTGCTCGGCATGGCCCGCGAGGTGATCGCCGCCCGCTTCTTCGGGGCCGGCGTCGTCTGGAGCGCGTTCCAGTACGCGTTCACCATCCCCAACCTCTTCCGCAAACTGCTCGGCGAAGGCGCCCTCTCGGCCGCGTTCATCCCGCTCTACGCCAAGGCCCTCAAAGACGAACAAACCCCCGGCGACGCCAACAACTTCGCCGCCGCCAGCGTCTCGCTGCTCATCTCCATCCTGATCGGCATCACGCTGATCGGCGAGGCGATCCTCGTCGCGGTTCTCTTCCTGGCAGACCTCGAGCCCGGCACCCTGCTGGCCGTCAAGCTCACGGTCCTGATGCTGCCCTACGTCGTGTTCGTCTGCGCCGCCGCGTTCGTCGGCGGCATCCTCCAGGTGCACCGCCGCTTCACCGCGCCCGCCGTGATCCCCGTCGTGAGCAACCTGCTCATGATCGTCGCGCTCGCCGCCGTCGCCCTCACGTACGACCTGACCTCCGACGCCGGCCAGACCGCGGCCGTCTGGTGGGTCGCGATCGCCGTCCTCGTCTCCGGCGTCGTCCAGCTCATCGTCCTCTGGCCCGCCCTCCGCACCGTCGGCTTCCGCTTCCGCTTCGTGGGCCACTTCTGGACGCCCGCGGTCAAGAAGATGCTCCTCCTGAGCATCCCCGTCGCGCTCGGCGCCGGCGTGCTCCAGATCGGCGTCGTCGTCGACAAGCAGATCGCACTCCTGCTCGCCCCCCAGTCCGCGACCCACACGACCTTCGAATTCTTCGGCCAAACCGTCCCCCTGCCCATGGAATCCGGCGCCCTCGCCCGCCTCAACTGGGCCCAGTTCCTCTACCAATTTCCGCTCGGCGTGTTCGCCATCTCCCTGGCCACCGCGATCTTCCCCCAACTCTCCGGCGACGCGCTCGACGCCGACCGCACCACCTTCCGCAACATCACCCGCCGCGGCCTCGAGGCCTCCCTCTTCATCGGCCTGCCCGCCAGCGTCGGCATGGCCGTCGTCGCCACCCCCGCCGTCCGCCTGCTCTTCGAGGGCGGCCAGTTCACCGCCCACGACTCATTACTGACCGCCCGCTCCACCGCGATCTACGCCAGCGCCATCTGGGCCTTCTCCATCCTGCAAGTGCTCAACCGCGCCTTCTACGCCCTGCACGACATGCGCACCCCGCTGATCGCCGCCGCGCTCAACCTGCTCGTCAACCTCATCGTCGAGATCCCCCTGCTCTGGACCCCGCTGGGCGAAAGCGCCATGGCCGCCGGCACCGCCGTCAGCTTCGCCCTGCAAGCCCTCTTCATGCTCTGGCTCCTCCGCCGCCGCCTCGGCCCCCTGGGCCTCTCCCGAAGCCTCGCCCCCATCACGAAAATGCTGATCGCCACCGCCGCCATGGGCCTGGCCTGCTGGCTCCTCACCACGCTCCCCGCCTACA
>DASPKW010000212.1:0-5249 GCA_035627895.1 Tepidisphaeraceae bacterium
TCGATGTCGTCCAGCGTCCGCGCCAGCAGCAGCGCGCCGGGGGCGGCCTTGTCGATTGTCACGTCGCCGGCGGTCGTCCACCCTGCCGGCAGTGACGCGCCGCCGAAGTTTTCCGAGTACGCCGCCGCCCGCGCGACCGACGTCACCGTCGCGTCCGCGCGGATCTCGGCCAGGTCGAGCACCGGCTGCTTCTTCGCCGGGTCCGAGCCGCCGGTGACCGAGAGGACGAACCGCGTTGGCGGGCCGTGCCACTTGCCGTCCTTCGCCCCGCCCCAGTGCTCGCCACCCACGATTTCCGTCGGCTTGAAGATGACCTCGTTCCACTGGCCGTCGGCCTTGATCTTGATGCCCTTCTTCTGATGCGTCTGGCCGGTCGCGTCGACGATCTGGACGCTGACGGAGTTCGCATTGCTCGTGCGCGCCTTGAGGCGGATCGCCGAGACGTCGGTCGCGCCGATGGACTTGAGGTCCTTGATCGCCGCGACGTACGCGCCGCCGCCCGTGAAGTCGCCGGACAGCCGCAGCGCCGACCCGCCCGGCGTCGGGCTCTCGTTGATCACCGCCAGCGACCCCTTGGCGCCCTTTACTTCCTGGCCCAGGCTCAGCGCCCAGTCGTGCTCGCCGGCCGCGACCTCGTCGAGGCGGATGACCGACGTCGTCGTGACCGTCTGCTCGGGCGGCTGGCTCGTGAGCGTGACCTGGCCGAGCCAGATCTCGCGCTTCGGATCCTTCGTCTTGCCGGCGATGATGTAAATCCCGGTCGCCGGGCCGTGCCAGTTGCCGTCCTTCTTGCCGCCCCAGGATTCGAAGTGGGCGATCGTGGTGACCGCGTCGGACTTCCCGCGGTTGGCGTAAAACCGCCGGAGCGGCAGCGTGACCTGCTGCCAGCCGTCGACGCGCTCGGTCACCACGGCCAGTTGGTGCGCCTGCCCGCTGGAATCGATCAGGCGGAGCGTGAACCGGTCGTGGCCCGGGTTGCGGAGCCAGAACGTAATGTCGGTCACGTCGACCTTGGCGAGCTTCCGCCCCACCTGCACGTACCGGCCGCCCTTGGCGAAGTCGCCGGTCAGTTTAAGCGCCGTCTTCCCATCCCAGCCGGTCGGGTCAACATCCAGGCCACCGCCCGCCCCGCCGTCGAACTCGCGCCCGTTATCGAAGCCCCATCCGGCCTTCGGATCCGCGGGCGTGACGAGCTCGACGGTCTGCTGAGCTCGAGCGCACGTGGTGAGGTCCAGCAGCAGTGCGCAGAACAGGCGCGGCGTGATCGTCGTCATGAAATGATCTCCGGAGCGATATCAGAGCCCCGCCCTAGCCCCCGTGTCAAAGCTGCATCGTGAAACGGCCTTTGGGACAGGTGATATCCGCTCAACCGTGTCGCGTTGACCGCCCGTAAGTTGAGCCCGCCAATCACGTTTGCGGTGCCGCTCGCCCCGCGAAAAAAGATCCGCGTTTTCGCCCATGCAAACGCAGATTCGGAGACTTTTTCGACAGATTCGCGGTCCGACCTCTCGACACGGTCGCCGGCCCGCGCTATACTAGTCTCAACGATCGCGGGGTAGAGCAGCCTGGTAGCTCGCAAGGCTCATAATCTTGAGGTCGGAGGTTCAAATCCTCCCCCCGCTACTGACCCGGTCGGACGCGAAAGCGTCCGACCGGGTTCTTTTTTCGTCCCTGAGCATCTCTAGACCGCACACGAATTGCCCGGCTCGGTGATGCCCCTACTTCGATATCGGTTATTGCCGAATCGCCGAAGCTGCGGTATGTTTTTTCCCGGAGAGAGTGCGCAGTCTGGCGGTCGTTCGCGGAGGCGAGAGTGATGCGGGAAAAGCTGTTAAAATGCGTCGGCGGTTTGGTCATCGGGGCGGGCGCGGCGTCGCTGCTGGTCGGCGCGGGTAGCGCGTCTGCGGCGCCGTTGTCGTTCGACGGGATCACCACTCAGTTCTCCGAGAACTTCGACAGCATGGGTCCGACCGGGACGAGCGCCCCGGCGGGCTATCGCGTTGGCACCAATACGCCGGAAGGCCCGACGGTTGCCGTGCTCGACGTGACGCCGGGCAACGCGTACGTCGAGGGCGACCACCTGGGCAAGCTTTACAACGTCGGGATCGTGGGGGCCCTGTCCGACCGGGCGCTGAGCGTGGTGAACGCGGGCGCCAATCGCCGTGTGATCGAGCTGGCGATCACGAACGACTCCGCCTTCTCGATCAGCACCGTGAGCGTCGGGTACGACGGCGAACAATGGGGGCGGGACGGTTCGACCGGCGACCGGCTCGACTTCAGGTACGCGATCACCCCCACCGGCACCACCACGCTGGCCGACAACAGCGCCTCGTTCGTGAACGTGGACACGTTGGACTTCGTCGCGCCCGACGCCGGGGCAATCAACACCTTGTACGACGCCAACGCGGCGGCGAACCGGGTCACGTTCGCCGGCACGCCGATCGCGCTCGCGTCCACGTGGGACCCGGGCGAGACGCTGATCTTCCACTGGACCGACATCAACTCGACCTCGCTCAACTCGGGGCTGTCGATCGACAACGTCGTCGTGAACGTGACGGTGCCCGAGCCGACGGGGCTGATCGGCCTGGGACTGGCGGCTGTGTGGCCGCTCTTGCGACGCCGGCGTTAACGCTTCATAACGGCGGGGGCCATCCGGGGCGGCGCGTATCGGGCAAATGCCCGGGCGCGCCGCCCCGGCTTGTTGAGCCGAGCCCTTTCGCCCGGGTGACCCACCTGCACGTGTCGGTCGCGGTCCTCCCCGCCACGGGCTATCGCGCCGGCAGTCGCCGCGCGTAAATCCCCAGGTGGTTGGCCACCACCCGCTCGACGTACGGGATGCGGTGGTTGATCGGGACATTCAGGAGCTTGGCCTTCCCCGGGCGCTCCTCGACCGCCATCGCGCACGACCCGCCCTCGTCCAATCGCGCGGCGGTGTGGACGCCGAGCTCGATCAGGACGTGCGAGAGTTCGGTCAGCGTGGCGCCCTCGCTGTAGCCGGGCTGCTTGCCGTCGATGATGACGAACGTGAGGTACCGGCGGTCGGCGGACAGGCCGACGGCGGCGCGGGGGTAGGGCACGTCATCCGCGGGCGGGGGCGCGACGGGTTTTCCATCGGCGACGAGGAAGCCGTTGCCGGCGATCGCGTTGTAGACGGGGCCGATCGGCGCGTCGAACGAGGCCTGGTTGTCTTCGGACAGGTACAGCACGCCGGGCATCCACTGTTTGTCGGAGTAGACGGCCCCGCGCGAGGCGGCGAAGCCGGAGAGGCTGACGCCGTCGCCGGCGTGGGGGAAGTAGTCGAGCGGGGAGCTCGATTTGAACGGGTAGAAGTAGTTGCCGTTGACGGCCGCCTGGCAGTTGAACTCTTCGAGGAAGGCGGACGTCTTCTGGGCGCGGACGACGCGGCCGTCGGTCGGGCGCGCGGGCGTGACGAGGAAGCTCACGCCCGGGGCGCGGAGGTCGATCGTCATCGCGTGGACGACCATCGGGCGGGGCGACTGGCGGACGTGGCGGGCGTAATCGATCCCGACGAACAGCGGCCGGCGCTCGGGGGCGGGCTGGGCGCGGTGGGCGTACCAGACCATGTACGCGCCGGCGCCGGTGGACAGGATCGCCAGCAAGCCCGCGAGGATCGCGGTGGCGAGGAGGGCGACGCGCGGGAGGGTCGAGGTCGACCGGCGGCGACGGCGGATAGACCAGCGCAGGAGAAACGCGAGCAGGAGGGTGGCGGCGAAGAGGGGGAGGTAGATACGCACGTCCGCGGGAGTGTACCGGCGATCAGATGAACCACCGCCACCACCCCGGCAGGCCGCGGACGACCTGCCACAGCACGCCGGTCACCAGCAGGATCAGCGCCGACCACGCGCACGCGCTCGCCAGTACGAGGTACCCGGTGACGCCGGCGGGCACGCACAGGACGAACAGGACGAAGGCCAGCAGGATCAGGGCCCACGACGCGTAATACTCGGCTTCCCGGCTCATGCCAGGAGGTACGGGGGCCCGGCGCGGTTCTGGCTCGCGCACCCCGCCGGCCGTAGGGCGGGCTCCGGGTCAGCCCGAAACAAAAAGGGCACGGCGCACCGACGCGCCGTGCCCTCGATCTTCTTCTCCGCGCCCTCTGCCCCCCCCGCGCCTCCGCGGTGAATCCTACTTCGCCAGCGGCCGCAGCTTGATGTTCCTGAACGCGATCGACCCGTGGTCGCCCTGCAGCGCAATGAGACCCTTGTCGCTCTTGGCGAACTTGGGCATCTTGCCGAACTTGCTCTCGGCCACCCGCTTGTTGAAGTCCTCGCTCCCGATCTGGTACTCGAAGTACTTCACGCCGTTAATGTAGTGCTCGCACTTCTCCTTCGAGACGACCAGCCGGACCGTGTTCCACTCGCCGAACGGCTTGGTCGCGTCGAGCGGCTTGCCGGTCTTCGGGTCCGCCTCGGGCTTGTACAGGCCGTAGAGCCACCCGCAAAGCTGGGCGTCCTTCCAGTTGGCGTTGTCCTGGAGCTGGAACTCGGGGCCGGTCTGCCAGACGGCCCCGCCCTCTTCGGTCACGTTGAAGATGATGCCGGAGTTGCCGCCCTTGGTGATGTTGTAGTCGAGGGTCAGCTCGTAGTTCGCGTACGGCTCGGCCGTGCAGAGGTCGCCGGCGTTCTTGGGGTTGACGCAGACGAGGTTGCCGTCCTTGACCTGCCAGCCGGGGCGGACGTCCTTCTTCTTGAAGTTGTTCCAGCCGGCGAGCGACTTGCCGTCGAACAACAGCTTGACGCCGGCGGCCTTCTCGGCGTCGGTCAACTGGTTCTGCGCCGACGAATCCCCCGGCCACCCCGCCGGCGGCGGCTCGTCCGCGGCCTGCGCCGGCCGAACGACCGGCAACGCGATCACGCCCGCGAGCAACGCGGCGACACCCAACAAAACGCGGCGGCGGGTCTTCGGCATAATCTGAGGCTCCTCTTCGCGAACGGGACACGCGCGACTCCTCCCGGGCCAGCCGCTTCAGCGGCTAGTCACCCGGCGGACCGCGCTCCCTCGCCCGACCCCGATCATACCGCCCCCCCCGCCGATCGTGGAGGGGCCCGGCCGCGCCCGCGCGCCCCCCCACCGCGCCGCCCGCGCCCCCGGTCCCCTCTCCCGGACGCGCCGGCGGCGCTCGCTCGCGGTCCGACGTCGTCGCGTCTGGGAGAGGGTTAGGGTGAGGGCATGCAGCGACCTCCCGCGAACGACGGCCGCCGGTTCGCCAAAGTCTCCGCCGAGGGTTC
>DASPKW010000213.1:0-3530 GCA_035627895.1 Tepidisphaeraceae bacterium
AAAGAGGTCACCTTCTGGATCGCCCGCCGGCCCGGCTACGAAATCGATTGGGACGCGCTCCCGTCCGTCGTCCAACCTTTGCGCGACCGCGTCGTCACCGCGCCCCTGATCGAAATGTCCGGCACCCAGGTCCGACAGCGCGTCCGGCAAGGACACTCGATCAAATACCTCGTCCCCGAAGCGGTGGAACGCCGCATTCTCGGCCGCCGTCTGTACATTCCATGACCGCCGGGCCCGTCCGGCGGAGTTCACGTCGTCTTGACGTTTGACGCCGTCGCAGGAAGATTCCGTCATGCCGCAGACCACGTCACCGGCGACCTCAGGGGCGGGCCCGGTCGACGCGATTCCCATATCGGCCGACCCGCAAACCAATTGGCTATTCGCGCGGATTCCCGGCGTCCGGTGGGTCCTGTTCGCGCTGGCGGCCGTGCTCCTCATCTGCTCGTTCAACGGCCAATGGCGCGTCGGCAGGGACAGCGCCGCCTACCGCGGGCTGGCCCACGGCCTGGCGACGCAGGGCAAGTACGTCTTCCGAACTAATGCCGGCGTCGAGGGTTACGCCGACCAGTCGGACATCCGCTACCCCGGATTGCCCCTGCTGCTCGCCGGCGCGGAAAAAGTGTTCGGGCCCGGCGACGTACCGGCGATCCTGCTGATCATGGCGACCGGCGTCGGCGCCCTCCTGCTGTCCTGGGGGTGGGCCCGGCGGTCGCTGCCGGCCTGGGTCGCGGTCGTCGTCGTGTTCGGGACGGCCCTCAACGGGCGGTTCGCCGAGCACTGCAACGAGGTCCTGACCGACGTCCCGTTCCTGATGGGCGTGATGGGCCTGCTGATCGCGTTCGACCGCCTGATGCGCGGCGGGCGTGACCCGGTCGCCGCGGTCGTGGTGGCGGTCTGTCTCGTGTTCCTGGCCATGATGCGGCCGACGTTCTGGGTGGTCGGGCTGGCGGTCGCCTTGACGTGCGTGTGGGGCGCGTTCGGGCGCATCCGCACGTGCGAGACGCCGGCCGAGTCGCGCCACCGACGGGTCGCGTGCTTGATCTCGCTGGGCGCGCTGGTGGCGGCGGCGCTGGTGTTCCTGTTCGTGCTCGACCCGCGAGGGCGGCGCGAGGGCGCGGCCGGCTACCAGCACCGGATCGAGGTGATGTTCGGCGACCTCAAGACCGTCGTCGGACGCGCCCCGCAGAACCTGAACGACCTGCTCGAGCAGACGCTGCCCGAGAGCTTCTTCGGCACGCAGCTCGGCTCGGGGTTCGTCAAGGCGGGGAGCGAGGTCGGGCGGCGCGGCGCCGTCGGCAAGCCGCTCAAGTGGGGATCGACCGGGGCGTTCAGCCTGCTCCTGATCGGGTCCGGCGTCGCGCTGGCGCGGCGGAACGTCCTGTGGGGCATGCTCGTCCTGACGACCGTCGGCACGATGGTCCTGTTCGGCAGCGTGCCGCGGTACTTCCTGATGATCCTGCCGGTGTTGCTGGCCGGGTGGGCGCTCATGGTCGCGGGGCTGGCGCGGTGGGCGTCGCGGTTCGGGCCGGGCGTCGCCGCGGCCGTCGCGGGCGCGGGGCTCGGCGTGGTGATCCTGCCGAACCTCGTGCACGTGATCGACCTGATCCGAGAGCAGCACGGGATGACCCGAAAGCTCGAGTACGTGGGGTTCGAAAAGTCGTACCACGGCGGGGATTGGACCGCCGCGTACGACGTCGCGAAGATGCTCCAAAAACACGTGAAGCCCGGCGAGCGCGTGATCGGGCCCGAGTCGACCGTGCTCACGTACATGAGCGGGCGCGACGTGTACGGCCTGGGCGTGCTGCTCCCGCGCAAGGACACGGGCGGCGTCTGGGAACAGAAAGTGCGGCGCATGTCGCGCCCGACCGAGCCGTTCCACTTCACCTACGCGATCTTCCCGGACACGCACAAGGGCCTGTTCAACGACAAGGACGGCGTGACCGGAAAACTGATCCGCCTGGGCATGATCAAGCCCAAGACCGTGATCGCGCGGGGCGGCGGTTACGTCCTGGCCACCTACGACGTCGTGCACGTCGAACGCAAGCGCGGCCGCGGCCTGCGCGGGAAGGACCTCGCCCGGATGGGATTGGCCACCAAACCCGCGACGGCCCCCGCCCCCACGACCAAGGCCACGGGCCGCCGCGGCCCGCGCGGTGTTACGACGGCGCCGGCGACGACGAAGGTCTCCCCCCAACCCGCGGCGACGACCCAACCCACGCGCGTCCGCGGGAAGCCGGGACGGGGCTTGCGCGGCAAAGACGCGGCGCCGGCGACGAAGCCGAGCACAGCGCCGTCCAAGCCGAACGTAGCACCGACAGCGAACCCGCCGAAATAGCTGCAACGCGCAACGCGTCGCTGACGCGTCCGAATGGAGATCCGGTTCGATGCGCGTCAGCAGGACGTTGTCGTGCAGCTGTCCGTGTGAAGCGGCGCGTGTTAGTCTTCGTCCCGCGACAAGTCGCCGGGCTCCCTTTTTCCGTCGGAGCGAGGTTCAGATCCCCGCCTCCGGGACCCCCCGCACGAACGCCCGGTCCGCCCGCGGCACGTTCACCTCCACCCACTTGTTGCTCCCCGGCGCCTCCCGCGCGTACAGCTTCCACCACACGACCGGCTGCGCGTCGGCCGACAGCGGCAGGTGCCACCCCGGCCACCCGACCTCTTTCCCCGCCGGGCGGTCGGCGTACACGATGATGTACCGGTGGTTCGACGGGACCTGCCGCCGGAAGTCGCGGATCGCCTTCTGCCGCTTCGACCCCTTCTCCGCCGCCGACACCTGACCCGTCCACTCGCCCCAGTCGCGGATCGGGATCTCCCGCACCTGCACCGGCCGCCCGGACAGGAAGTACGCGATCCGCCGGTGAGCCCCGTCGTTCATCCACACGTCTTCCTGCGGCCCGGCGTTCTTCTGCAGGTACGCGGCGATGTCGACCAGCCGCGCGAAGGCGCCGTGGCGGGCGACGTCGTAGAAGTCGCGCGGCTGGCCGGCGGTCGCGGCAATCCCGCCGGCCGGGTCGTACAGCCCGCGGCGGACGCGGAACTCGACCCACCACGGGTACGCGTTGGCCGCGATCACCAGCCCCGCCAGCGCGATCAGCCAGTACCGCCCGCCCGGCGTCGCGGCGGGCTCGGCCGCGACGCGCGCCCGCCGCCCCGCGAGCAGGACCGCCACCCCCGCGAACAGCAGCACGAACAACACCGGCGCGATCGGCACCATGTACCGCGGCTTGATCCGCGTCCCCCACTGCAGCCAGATCGCCGTGTCGCCATCGCCGGCGCGCACGAACTTGAGCGCGACATGGCGGCCGAGGTGCTTGTCCTCGGCTTCCCAGACCACGCCCATCGCACCCGCGCCGAGCTGCCCCTCGACGACGAACCGGCCGATCTTCGCGCCATGGCGAATCTCCGAGCTGCTGTCGAGAGGATCGGTCACCCCGTCAAGACTACAACGAGTTCCCCACGATTCACCGTCGCCGGGGACTCAGCTCAGGCGCGTGACCGCGATGAACGTCACGATCAGCACCGCGACGACC
>DASPKW010000214.1:0-3663 GCA_035627895.1 Tepidisphaeraceae bacterium
GGAACAGGTCGGCGATCAGCTCCCACTGCCAGTCCTGAAGGTCGAACCGGTGCATCCGTGCACCTCCCGAAATCTGAGAGCGTGCCGCGGGCGAGGATGGCGCTCAAGCTCAGCATTGTGGTTCGTCAGACAGAGCCTAGGCGACCGCGAGTCCGAACCGGCTGGGAACCGCCGGCCACTCGGCCAGGCCGCAGCGAGTTGTGTACCCCGGCGAGATCACCCCAGATGGCAGTCCCGATCAAGGGCGTCGCGGCGACTCGGCCTCTACGCGTCGGCGGCCGTGGGGGTCGCTCGCAAGGAAGGAACGGCGGTCACCCGGTGTGGGTCGGCCGGTCGGCGCCAGTGGTGCGCCGGGAAACACTTCGACGTGATGGTCCCGGCGGTCGTCGACCAGTTGGACGGCGTCGCCGGGCTGGTCGGTCCCGTCAACCACGACGCGCGTCGCCCCGCCGTTGTCGGCGTCGTTATGGACGACGATGTGGTAGACGGTCTCCCGGTAGCGGTAGTGAACCGTGTACGACGGCCACGCGGGGGGCAGGCACGGCTCGAACCGCAGGCGGTCGACGGACAGGCGGAGGCCGAGGATCGACTCGGTGATCAGGCGGTACATCCACCCGGCCGAGCCGGTGTACCAGGTCCACCCGCCGCGGCCGGTGTGCGGGGCGACGCCGTACACGTCGGCGGCGACGACGTACGGCTCGGCGCGGTACAGGGCGGCGCCCGCCGGGGTCGCCGCGTGGCCGATCGGGTTGATGAGCGAGTACATCTCCCACGCGTGCTCGCGCTCGCCCAGCGCGGCGAACGCCATGGCGGTCCAGATCGCGGCGTGCGTGTACTGGCCGCCGTTCTCGCGGACGCCGGGGACGTACCCCTTGATGTACCCGGGGTTGAGGTCGGACTTGTCGAACGGCGGGTCGAACAGGCGGATGAGCCGGCCGGCCCGGTCGACGAGGCGGGCGTCGACGTTCGCCATCGCGAGGCGCGCGCGCTCCGGGTCGCCCGCGCCCGACAGGACGGCCCAACTCTGCGGGAGCGAGTCGATCTGGCACTCGGGGCTGGACGCCGACCCGAGCGGGCGGCCGTCGTCGAAGTAGGCGCGGCGGTACCACTCGCCGTCCCACGCCTCGTCTTCGACGCGTGCCCGGCCACGACCCGCCCGCACGCCGCGTCGAACACAGGGCGGTTCAGCGGGTGGGCCATCGCCCCGGCCATCTCGGCGGCGGCGCCGCGCGGCAACTGCGTGTCCGTGTCCAGCGTGACCACGTACCGCACGCCCGCGAGCACGCCCGCCTCGCCCTCGACCGCCGTGAACCGATCCGTCGCCCCGCGCAGGAACGCGTTCAGGTCCGCGAGCTTGCCGCGCTTCCGCTCGTACCCCATCCACACCCGGTCGGCCGCGTTCCACCGGCGGGCGCGGTGGAACAGGAAGAAGAGGCCCGGCCGGCGCGCCCGGTACTTCTCGTTGAGCTGCTCGATGCCGGCGCGCGCCAGCCGGAGCAGTTCGTCGTCCGCATCCGAGCGTTCTTCGGCGGCGTCCAGCCAGTCGGTCAGCAGGCCGAAATGCAGATTCGCCTCGGCGTTGGCGAGGTACCGTACCTCCAGGCCCTCGACCAAACTCTGCTGCACCCCGTCGGCCGACGTGAGCATCGTCGGCACCACGACCAGCGTGCGGTGCTCGGGCGGGACGCCCAGTCGGAAGTCGAGCCGCGGCAGCGGGCGCGGCGCGACGAACCGGGTCACGAGCCAGTTGACGACCGCGGTCGCGACCTGCGTGGCGGCGATCGTTGCGGGCAGGGCGAGCAGCCACATGGGCAGCCATCCGAGCCCGGCGCGCGCGGCCGCGTACCCGGCCCCCCAAAGGACGGCGGCCGAGATCAGGGCGATGCCGCCGAGGTAAATGAGCAGCGGGAAGCGCCGCAGCGCCGCCGCCGCCGCGAGCGTGGCGGGCGACCTGCGCATCTCGGCGAGGCGCTCGAGCGCGGGGCGGCCGCGGTCGATCAGGTAATACCCGACGTGCCCGGCCCGGCCCGCCCCCGCCGCGCCGCTCGCGCGCGCCAGCCCGATCGCCTGCCGCGCCACGTCGGCCTCCACTTTGCCGCTCCGCCGGGCGACCCGCTCGACCGCGTGCCGGTACCGGTCGCGCGTGGCGAACGCCATCCCCGCGTACGCGCCGGCCGGGTCCGCGCGGAGTTCCCGCTCGACCACGCTGTGGCCCTCGACGAACTCGCGCCAGTCCGTCGAGCTCAGGAACCGCAGGCTCGTGATGCTGTTGCCGACCGAGACCTGGTCGGCCGCCTGCGCGTTCCCCTCGGCCCGGACGAGCTGCTCGATCGTCAGCCCCTGGTCGGCCAGGCGGTGTTCGAGCCAGGTCGTGGCGAACGCGAGGTGCGGGCTCTGGCCCTGGAGCTGACGAGTGAGTTCCGCGAGGAACGCGCCCGACAGCGGGGCGTCGGCCCGAGCCATGTCGGCCATGACCAGGATGAGGTCCGTCGGGGCGGCCTCGACCGCGGCGACCATGCGCGCGGCCCAGTCGACCGCGGCGTCGCGGCCGCGGCGGGTCGCCCCGATCCGCGTGGCGACGCGGCGCAAGTTCTCGATCAGCGCCAGTCGCAGGACGATCGGGACGGCCCACAGTTCACCGAGCGTGAGCGGCGCGACGGCCTGGTACGCCCCGACGAACGCGTTCAAACTCGCCGTGTCGACCCGCCTGTCCCGGTGCGCGATCAGCGCGAGCGCGATCGCGTACACGCGCGGGTACCCGACCGACGGCCCGCCCGCCAAACGCGGGAGGTCGCGCCCGTACGACCGCGGCAGGTGCCGGCGGGCGGTCCGAATCTGCTCCTCGACGAGGTAGAAGTTGTCCAGCAACCATTCGGCCGCGGGCGAGATCCGGCGGTCGCCGCGGACGGCCGCAGTCACCAAGTCGTGCGTGGCGACCAGCACGCGCTCGTTCTCGTCGAGCCGGGGCAGTAGGCGGTCGGGCGCACGACCGGTGGCCAGCCGATGCGTGAGTTCGTTCCTCCCGGCGGCCGCCGGGACCCAGATTTCCTCGGTCACGCCCGACGGCGCGCCGTCGAGCCGGCGAACGACGCACGCCCCCGACCGACGCGATCGTGCCTGCCCGCTCGTGTCGTGGCCCGGCGACTATCGAGGCAGTCACAGCGCCCGCGCGCATCGATAGGCGCCTTCATGCGTAGGGAGCAGAGCGGCTCGTTCGCGGCGTCCATGACACCCTATGAAAAGGGCGGGCTCCGGAAGGAGCCCGCCCGTGAGGTCATGAGATGAAACGGGCCGTACTAGGCCTGCGGGCTGCGCCGCCGCCGCCGGCCGAGCAGCGCGGCCGCCGCGACGCCGGCCAGGCCCAGGGCGCCGGGCTCGGGCACCGCCTGGGTCGGCTGACCCTGCGGGACGCCGGTCTCGCCGGCCGCGGCCAGTTCCTGGGCCAGCGCCCAGTCGGCCGCGAAGTCCGGGGCCGGGGCGGCCGGGCCGCCGAGCACGGAGCCGTAGTTGTTCGCCAGGCGGACCAGGTCGTTGAGGCCGACCGTCCCGTTGTAGTCGAAGTCGCCGGCGAACCACCCGCCGCCGCTCGACCCGTAGTTGTTCGCCAGCCGGACCAAATCGTTGAGCCCGACGACGCCGTTCATGTCCGCGTCGCCCGCCAGC
>DASPKW010000215.1:0-6262 GCA_035627895.1 Tepidisphaeraceae bacterium
TCAAGTCGCCCAGCAGCACGCTGGCGATCCGGGGGACGCGCGTCAGCCTGACCGACATGCGGCCGTTCCCGCCCGAGGCCGTCAGCCTCACCGGGCGGGCCGACTTCAAGGACGCGCGCAAGACCGTCTCGGTCGGCGGGCGGAACGCCGGCAAGGCCCGCGTCACCTCCGAGCAGAACAGCACCGCCGAGACCGCCCTGGCCGAGTCGTTCATCGACCCGACGATCGCGCTGGCGCGCACGGACACCGAGGCCAAGCTCGTCGACACGCTCCTGTCGCGCGGCAGCACGATCTCGCTCGACCGCGAGAGCGGGATCAAGGTCGTCCGCGGCGGCCGCCCGCCGACGGATGCGCAGCTCGTCCCCGCGCTGCCCGGCGTGCTGAACTTCGTCGCCCGCTGGCCCAGCAACAGCGATTTGAATTTGAGCGTCGGCGTCCCGGGCGGGAAGAACGGCGCGGGCGAGTTCCTCTACCCGGCGGCCGGCTTGGATACCACCCGTAGCGGCGGGAAGATGGCCTTCGACCACCGCGGCGGGCCCAACGGCGGGATCGAGATCGCCTACTTCCCCGCCAACTACCCCAAGGGCCTCTACGGCCTGGGCCTGGTGCTCGTCTCGGGCGAGCCGACGATCGCCCGGGTCGACGCGTTCCTAGGCGGCAAGCGGATCGGCATCTTCGACGGCCAAGGGCTGCGGGATTCGGTCGCCGTCCCAGTCTTCCCGCTGACGCCGGGCCTGGGCGAAGGCAACCTCGCGGGCATCGTGCCGGTCGGGACGAGCCTGCCGACGTCGGCCCGACCCGCGGCGAGCCTCCAGCCGCTAACCCTTCAGGGCTTTACGGGCGGCGGGAACGTCGGCCCGATGGTGGGCGGCGGGCTCAAGACGCTTCCGTCGACCAAGCGCGACCGGAAATAGGCCCGTCAGCGGCCGTGCCAATCGTTACGGACTTCACAGAGCCCCGGACGGGCATCGCTTGCCCCGTTCGGGGCTCGTGTTTTTTTCTTGTGGTGGGTTTACAAGCCGGTAGAGTGAACCGCTTCTAATCGCATTGTGGGTAAAGGGGATGGGTTCGAATGGATGGGTGAAGACATGTCGAAGTTGATCGAAGCGCTCGAGGGGCGGACGCTGTTGACGCTGGTCCCGAACGCGAGCAACGTCGTGGCCATCACGGGCTCGCTCGGGGCCGATACCTGGGAATTGCAGCAGGTCAACGGGGTGTTGATCTGGCGCGACCTGATCTCCGGCGTCACCGACCAGACCGCCGGGGTCTTCACGGGATCGGTGTTCATCGACCTGCGCGGCGGCGACGACTACCTGCGCCTGCGCACCAAGACGCTGTCGAGCCCCGTCACGGTGGCGGCGACGCTGGCCGGTGGGGCGGGGAACGACACGATCTTCGGCGGCGAGGGGAACGACTCGATCTACGGCGACGACACGCTGAACACGCTGACCGGCGACGACCGGCTCGACGGGCGCGGCGGGAACGACCGGCTGGACGGCGGGCTCGGGTTCGACACGGCCGACTACTCGTACCGCACGCTCGCAATCAAGGTCACGCTCGACGGGGGGAGCAACGACGGGACGGTCGCCGCCGCCGGCGTCGCCGGCGAGTTCGACCGCGTGCTGACCGAGGCCGTGCTGGGCGGGAGCGGGAACGACGCGCTGTTCGGGGACCTCGGGGCGAACCTGCTCGACGGCGGGTCGGGCAACGACACCGTCGTCGGCGGGCCCGGCAACGACACGCTGACCGGCGGCGTCGGGATCGACTCGATCTTCGGCGAGGACGGGAACGATTACCTCTTCGCCCGCGAGGGCCTGTTCGACACGATCAGTGACGGCGCCGGCATCGACTCGGCGAGCGTGGACAGCGTGACGATCGGTGACGTGGTGACCGACCTCCCGACGGCCGCCCCCCCGCCGGCGGCGGCGTCGGTGATCCCGGCGTCAGCCCTCGCGTCGCTCGACTTCGCGGCACTGGACTTCTCGGGGCCGACGATCATGTCGGTGCCGGCCACACCCGTGGCGCTGCCGGCGCCCGGCGCGGTGCTCGACCCGGCGTTCGGCACCGACGGCAAGGCCGTCCACGCCCTGGCCGGCGCCGACGCGCGGATCACCGGCGTCGCGTACCAGGAGGTCGAGGTCGCGCCCGACGTGTTCGAGACGAAGATCGTCGTCGTGGGCAGCGCGGCCGGCGCGGGCGGGGACTCGGACTTCTACGTCGCGCGGTTCAACGCCGACGGGTCGGCCGACCTGACGTTCGGGGGCGGGCTGGGCTACGTGCTGACCGACTTCACGGCGGCAGGCGCGCCCGCGGGCGAGGACGACCGGGCCGCGGGCGTCGTGATCGACGCGCAGGGGCGGATCGTCGTCGTCGGCACCAGCCTGAAGCGCGCGAGCCTGACGGCGCCGGCGTACGGCGACTACGCGATCGCGCGCTACCTGCCCGGCGGCGCGCTCGACACGAGCTTCAACACCGACGGGCGCGACACGTGGGACGTCGGCGGGCCCGCGAGCGACGACCGGGCGGCCGGGTTGGCGCGGCTGAGCGACGGGGAGGTCACCTATTACACGGTCGTCGGGACGGCCGGGCTGGCGCTCGGGTCCGGTGCGACGGCGACGACCTCGGACGTTCTTCTGTCGCGGTGGTCGACCGGCCTGGGGATCCGGGACACCGACTTCGGCACCGTCCGGATCGACTTCGGCGCGGCGCCCGACACGAACCACGACTATGCGGCGGCCATCGCCGTGGACGACTTTGGCAACGCCTGGGTCGCCGGCTCGACGGCGGCGACGGCGGGCGGCGACCGTGACATCGCGGTCGCGGTCGTGACCTCGTGGGGCGACGTGCTGGCGAAGCAGACGGCGGACCTGGGCGGCGACGACGCGGGCACGGGCGTGGCGCTGACGGGCGACCGCGCGGTTGTCGTCGGGTCGACCGGCGCCAACGGCGCGATCGCGACGTTCAACGCCGATTACGGGTCGATCATCACGATCACCTCCGGCCCGACCGCGGCGGCGCTGCCGCTCGCCGAGCCGCTGGGCGCATCGATCGTGACGGGCGGCGCGGACGGCGCGGGCCGGGCGGGCGGCGTCACCCTCGGGTTCACCGGCGTCGCGGTCAACGACGACGGCCAGGCCGTCGCGATCGGCACGGTGCGCGCGAACGGCACCGCGGGCGACTTCGTCGCCTACCAGTTCGACCCCGCGACCCTGGTCGCGACCGCCTCGGGCGTCGTCGACTTCGCCGACCTGAGCGGCGGCGGCAACATCGGCGGCGGCGGCGGGGGCGTCGGCACGGGCAACGGCGGGTCGGCCGACCTGGGTGCGGCCGTGGTGCTCGCGCCGGACGGCGCGATCCTCGCCGTCGGCACGACCGAGGGCGACCTGGGGCTGGCGCAATTCTCGCTGCCCCAGCCGTTCGCCGAAGTCATCCTGGACTACGACACGGTGCAGGGCCTGAACTTCACGATCGACGAGACGCCGGTGACGCTGCCCGAAGACCTGGTCAACCGCCTGCGGTTCGGCGTCAGCCCGGACGGGACGCTGACCGTGTACGGGACCAACGCGCCGGACGACATCACGATTTCCCAGCAAATCGCCGGTCAGGTCGAGGTGGTCGTCAACGGCGAGCAGCGGCTGTTCCGCTCGGCGGACGTGAAGCGGATCGTGGTCGATGCGCGCGGCGGCCCGGACACGGTGCTGGCCGACGTGAGCGTCGTCCTGCCGCTGACGCTCCTGGGCGGTTCGGGCGACGACGTGCTGGGCGGCGGGTCGGCGGCGGACGACGTGCGGGGCGGCGACGGGGCCGACGTGTTGCTGGGCAACGCGGGCGACGACGCGCTCGACGGCGGTTTGGGGCGCGACGTGGCGATCGGCGGGCTCGGAAAGGACGCGATCGGCGGCGGCGGCGACGACGACGTGCTGATCGGCGGCACGACGTCGTACGACACCGACGAGACGGCCCTCTCGCTCATCCGGGCGGAGTGGGTCGCGAACCGGTCGTACGCGAACCGCGTCGCGAGCCTCAACGGCCAAGGCCCCGGCAGCGGGCAGAACGTCCGCACCACCCTGAAGGCCGGCAAGACCGTGTTCGACGACGGCGCGACCGACGTGCTGACGGGTGGCCTGGGCGAGGACTACTTTCTCGTCACGGCGAAGGGCGCGAACGCCGACCGCATCACGGATCAGGCGAAGGGCGAAAAGACCTGATCGACACGGGCGCTCGCGGTTTCGGGCGGTCGAGGGGGCGGAATGGCTGACGGACGGCGACAGATTCGCGGCGCCGCCCTCGGCGGGCCTCACGAATTCCACGGCTCGCGGAAGTAGCCGGCGCCCAAGGCCCACGCGGCGAGCAGGTGGACGACGGCCCAAATCAGCGCGGGCAGCGTGATCGTCCACCGCACGCACGCCCGGCGGGCGAGGACGGCCCAGGCGACCCAAAGCGCGACGGCGGCAACGAGACAGCCGACCTGAATGATGGCGGACGGCCACTCGAAAACGCCGAAGGGTTCCGAGTGCAAGCTGTGGCCGGCGGCAATCAGGGTCATGAGTCCGGCGATCGTGGGAAGAAGAAGGAGCGCGGGCGAGGTTCGCGGCGCGACGTCGGGCGGGGTTTGGTAGTCGAGCGGCGGCGGCACTGCTATTGCCTCCCCGTCGCCACCGTCTCGCGCAATTGTCCGCACGCGCCTTCGATGTCGTCGCCGCGCGTACGGCGGAAATGGGCGACGACGCCGCCGGCGGTGAGGATTTCGGCGAAGCGCCGCATCCGCTCGTCGGCCGGGCGCTGGTAGACGCGGCCGGAGACGCCGGGACCGATCCAGTTGTACGGGATCAGGTTGACGTGCATGCGCTCGTCGGTGGCGAGGAGGTCGGCGAGCAACTTCGCCTGGGCGTCGGAGTCGTTGACGCCGGCGAGCATCGTGTACTCGATGTTGACCGGCCGGCCGGCGGCGGCCTGGTACCGGCGGGCGGCGGCGAGGATGTCGGCGACCTTGTACTTCCGGCCGGTCGGGACGATCGCGCTGCGCGTGTCGTCGTCGGGGGCGTGTAGCGAGATCGCTAGTGTCAGCGGCACGCCTTCGGTGGCGAGGCGGTCGATCCCGGGGACGATCCCGACGGTCGAGACCATGACCTGCCGCCAGCCGATCGCGCCCAAGTCCTGGCCGGCGATCCGGCGGATCGCGGTCATGACGGCGTCGTAATTCAGTAGCGGCTCGCCCATGCCCATGAAGACGAACGTCTGGAGGCGGCGGCCCAGCGAGATTGCTTCGGCGCGCAACGTGAGGAACTGCTCGACGATCTCACCGGCCGTGAGGGAGCGCTCGACGCCGGCCTTGGTGGAGGCGCAAAAGTCGCAGCCCATCGCGCACCCGACCTGCGACGACACGCACCCGGCGGCGCGGTCCGGGCGGTGCGAGGGCATCAGGACGCACTCGACGGATTGCGCGCGCGCGGTGTGGAGCAGGCGCGTGGCGGGTTGATTGGTCGGCAGGCCGACGAGGAACTTGACGGTCCCGTCGGCGGCGAGGCGGCGGGTCACGATCTGGGTCGAGCGGAGTGGGAACTCGGCATCGAGGCGGGCCCGCAGGCCGCGCGCGATCTGGGGGCCGTCGATCGACTCACCGCCAGTCTCGTAATAGCGGCGCAGCACCTTCGCGGCCGCCGAGGGCGGATAACCCCACTCGGCGAACCGGGCGGCGAGGGTGGAGATGTCGTATTCGGACAAGGCGGGCATCGCGGGGGATTGTAGGGGAGAAGGATGAAGGAGGAAGGAAAGCGCCTGGCGCGGGCGCTGGATGTCAGCCGCGGAGCGGCGGCAACAAGTAGCGCAGGGCGTGAGCCCTGGGGAGTGAAGCAAGCCAGCCGCCATTTCTTCTCCGAGAACAGCCCCGGAGGGGCGACAGATCATGGGCAGGATGGCCGCGCGCACCCTTCCGTCGCCCCTTCGGGGCTATCGTTCTTGCAACGCCCGATGACCCAGGGCTCACGCCCTGGGCTACTTTTTGCCGCCGCTCCGCGGCTACGAATACGCTCAGCCGTTCGCCGTCAACCGCAACACCTTCGCCGCGCGTTCCCAATACTCTTTGCCGAAGCCGAGGCGCTGCTTGATCAGCACGTCGCGCCGCAGCCAATTCTTCTCATGCAGCATCTCCGCCGTCGCGCCCAACCCGAGCCGCGTCACCGGCGGGATCGGGATGACCGGCCAGTCGCTCCCGTGGATGACCTTGGCCATCACCTCGGGGTGGGCGAAGAGGGCCTTGTAC
>DASPKW010000216.1:0-7820 GCA_035627895.1 Tepidisphaeraceae bacterium
GATCACGCAATGATCTCGTTCACCACGTGACCGTGCACGTCCGTTAGCCGGAAATCCCGCCCCGCATACCGGTACGTGAACTGCTCGTGGTCGAACCCCATCAGGCGCAGGATCGTCGCGTGGAGGTCGTGGACGTGGACCTTCTTGTCCACCGCGCGGAAGCCGAATTCGTCTGTGGCGCCGTGGACGTAGCCGCCCTTGGCGCCGCCGCCGGCGAGCCACATGGAGAAGCCGTAGTGGTTGTGGTCGCGGCCGTTCACCTTGCCCGCGTTGGCGCCGGGGGTGGGGAGCTCGACGACGGGGGTGCGGCCGAACTCGCCGCCCCAGATGACGAGCGTGTCTTCGAGCATGCCGCGGGACTTGAGGTCGCGGAGGAGCGCGCCGATGGCCTGGTCGCACTGTTTGGCGAGGTTGCGGTGGCCCTTCTCGATGTCGTCGTGGTTGTCCCAGGGTTGGCCTTCGCCGTGCCAGACCTGGACGTAGCGGACGCCGCGCTCGACGAGGCGGCGGGCGATGAGGATCTGGCGGGCCTGTACGGACTTGTCGATGCCGTACATCTCGCGGATGTGCTCGGGCTCCTTGGACACGTCGAAGGCGTCGGTGGCCTCCATCTGCATGCGGTAGGCGAGCTCGAAGGACTGGATGCGGGCCTCGAGCTGGGCGTCCTTCTGGCGCTCTTCGAGGTGCTTCGTGTTGAGCTTGTTGAGCAGATCCAACTGGCGGCGCTGCTGGGTCTTGTCGGTGTAGCGGTTGCGGACGTGCTCGATCAGCTTTTCGATGTCGGTGTGCTTGGTGTCGACGTAGGTGCCCTGGTAGATGCCGGGGAGGAAGCCGGCCTGCCAGTTCTGGGATTCCTGGATGGGGTATCCGCCGGGACACATGACGACGAAGCCGGGGAGGTTCTGGTTTTCGGTGCCCAGGCCGTAGGTGACCCACGAGCCCATGGAGGGGCGGACGAGGCGGGCCTCGCCGCAGTTCATGAGGAGCAGCGACGGCTCGTGGTTGGGGACTTCGGCGCGCATCGAGCGGATGACGCAGAGGTCGTCGGCGGACTGGGCGGTGTGGTGGAAGAGCTCGGAGACCTCGAGGCCGGACTTGCCGTAGCGGTCGAACTTGAACGGCGACCCGAGGCCGGCGCCGGTGCGGCGCTCGGTCTTGAGGTCGAGGGGGATGGGCCTGCCGTGGTGCTTGGTGAGTTCGGGCTTGGGGTCGAAGGTGTCGACCTGGGAGGGGCCGCCGTTCATGAAGAGGTGGATGACGCGCTTGGCCTTGGGGGCGTAGTGGGGCCCGCGCGGGAGGAGCGGGTTGACCGAGGAGATCGGCGCTTGCACGGCCGGGGTCGCTGCTAGCGCGCCCGTCTGGCGCAACAGGTCGCCTAGCGCGACGGCGCCGAAGCCCATGCCGAGGCGGGAGAGCATCTGGCGGCGGGTGAGGAAGCGGTCGGCGAGGCGGGGGTTGTGGTCGTAGAGGGACATGGTGGGTTACTTTTGTTCGCCCCCGGCGGCGCGGCGGAGGGCGGCGCGGTCGGCGGTGCCGTTTAGGGTGATGACGGCGATGTTTTCCTTGAACAGGCGCTGGTGGACGCGGGTGCCGGCGGGGAGGGTGACGTCGTTGCCGTCGATGCGGACGGTCAGGGGGGCGCGGAGGGTGTAGTCGGCGGTGCCGCCGAGGCCGCAACCGGCGAGGAGCGGGAGGGTCAGGAGGGACAGGATGAGGGTCGATCGGTTCGGCATGAGGTACCCAATTAGTCGACTCGCGGCTGGAAGCCCGCGCCGCGGGGTTAATCGACGAACACGAACTCGTTGGTCAGGAGGAGGACCTGGGCGAGCTTTTCCCAGGGGGTCAGGCCTTTGAGGGTGGCGGAGGCGGCCTTTTCGGGGCCGCCGAAGTCCTTTTGCGAGTTCCACTCGACGGTGTCGTCGCCGCCGGCGGCTTGTTCGGGGATCGAGCGCATCTTGAGGGTGACGGCCCAGGCGAAGGAGTCGGTGTTGTCGGACTCTCTGCAGTCGACGACGAAGTCGATCGTGTCGCCCTTTTTGACGGCGACGGACTCAAGCCTGGTCTCGGCAGCGTTGTTGTGGACGGTGAGGGAGGCGAGCTCGCCGGCGCGGGAGGAGACGATGCGGCCGCGGACGCCGTCGCCGGCGAGGGCGGGGTGGGCGAGGGTGCCGGTGACGGTGACTTGGCCGTCGGTTTGGGCGGTCCAGCGGCGGATGACGGCGTGGTCGGCGTCGCGGCCGGCGTGCCCGCCGTTGGCGGTGAGGAGGGCGAACTGGAGGGCCTTGTCGGGGCGTTTGGCGCTGCCGGCCCAGGTGCTGCCGTCGAAGTGGGGGAACTTGACGAACTTGGCGACGCGCCGGGTCTTGGGGTCGTACGAGCCGTAGCCGTACTGCCAGGCGGGACCGACGGCGATGGCCTCCTCGGGGGCGGCTTCGGAGGTGACGAAGGACTTGGCGAGGGCGAGTTCGTCGGCGCTGGGGTCGCGGGACAGGGCCTGGCGGTACATCGTGCGGACGCGCGCCTCGGCGTCGCTCTGCGGCGCGGTGCGGGCGGCGAGGGCTTTAGCTTGCTCTACTACAAACGGGCTATTCATCATGAACAGCGCCTGCTGTGGGACCGTGTTCTCGAAGCGGAGCGGGGCGTGCTGGTCGGGGCTGGCGAAGTCGAACGCGCGGAACATGTTCGGCAGATTCTGGCGGTCGATGAAGCCGTAGATCGTGCGGCGCTTGGTGAAGGGCTGGGCGAGCAGGTCGACGGGGCGGCCGCCGACGCTGGGGTCGAGTTGGCCGGTCGCGGCGAGGAGCGCATCGCGCAAAGCCTCGAACTCGAGGCGCTGGCGGTTCTGGCGGGAGAAGAGGCGGTTGTCGGGGTCCTTCGCCAGCGCGTCGGCGGAGGCCGTGCTCGTCTGGCGGTAGGTGGCCGAGAGCATGATGGTCTTGTGGAGCTTCTTGAGGCTCCAATTGTCCTTCACGAACTGCACGGCGAGATAGTCGAGAAGTTCGGGGTGCGTGGGGCGTTCGCCGCGGACGCCGAAGTCGCTGGGCGTGCGGACGATGCCCTTGCCGAAGTGCTGAGCCCAGACGCGGTTGACCATCACGCGTGCGGTGAGGGGGTTGTCCTTGCTGGCGATCTTCTGGGCGAGTTCGAGGCGGCCGGAGCCGTCCGCGAACGGCTTGCGCTGATCGCCGTCGATCACTTGCAGGAATTGGCGCGGCACCGCGGCGCCGGGCGAACCGGGGTTGCCGCGCTTGAAGACGTGCGGCTGGACGGGGGCGGGGAGGTCGTTGATGACCATCGCGCGGGCGGGCGCGCCCGGGTGCGTGGCGACGAGCGCTTCGCGTTTGCGGTTCAGGCCCGTGAGCGCGTCCCGCTCGGCGCGGTTGAAGAGCGTGGGGATGTCATCGACGGCGACTGTGAGGGGGAAGGCGGCGTTTTTCGCGTAGGGGTGCGTTTCGTTCTTGAGAATGGTTTCGAGGGCTGTTCCGTAGATTGCCGCGACGGCCGCAAGCGACTTTGGTGCCGCCTCCGCGAGCGGAGCGAGTTCATTCGGGAGCTTGAGCTTCTTGAGCGCTTCAGGGGCCTTGGCGGCGAACTCGGCGTCGGGGAGCTTGGCGAGCGCGTGCCACGCGGCGAAGAACTCGTCTCGGCCTCCAGTGGTCTGGTCGAGCCAGGTTTTCCAGCGCTTCAGCAGGTTGCGGACGAGCTTGTTGTCGTCGGCCCGCTTGCCGAGATCGTTGTCGGCGGCCTTGCGGGCGTCCTGGGCGATCAGGAGATACTTGGCGACCGGCCCGGCGGCCTTGTTGGCGGTGACGATCTTGTCGAACGCGGTCTTCTTGTACTTGTCGATCTCGGCCTGGCGGGCGGCGAGCTCGCGGTTGAAGGCGGCGCGGTCGGGCGAGTCGGTGTCGGGCAGGGTAGGCTGTTCGGTCGCGCCGGGCTCCTTGCCGGAGGCGAAGACGCCGTACAGCGAGTAGTAGTCGGCGGTGGGGATCGGGTCGAACTTGTGATCGTGACACCGCGAGCAGGCGACGGTCAGGCCCATCGTGCCGCGGGTGAGCGTGTCGATGCGGTCGTCGATGATGTCGGCCTGGTTGTTGAGGAAGCGGCGGCCGAGGGTCAGGAAGCCCATGGCCGCGAGGTTGCGGTTGTCGGGCTCGGGCTCTTTTGCGAGCTTGCGGTCGGCGGCGATCTGGTAGACCAGGAACTGGTCGTAGGGCATGTCCGCATTCAGGGCGGCGACGACCCAATCGCGGTAGGTGTAGGCGTAGGGGTAGCGGCGCTCTTCCTGGAAGACGTAGCCCTTGGTGTCGGCGTAGCGGGCGACGTCGAGCCAGTGGCGGGCCCAGCGCTGGCCGTAGGCGGGCGAGGCGAGGAGCTTGTCGACGACCTTGTCGAACGCGTCGGGGGAGGCGTCATTGACGAAGGCCTCGACTTCTTCGGCGGTGGGCGGGAGGCCGGTCAGGTCGAAGTAAGCGCGGCGGATCAGAGCGCGCTTGTCGGCCATCGGCGCGGGGGCGATCTGCTTCTCGTTGAGCTTGGCGAGCACGAACGCGTCGATCGCGTTCTTGACCCAGCCTTTGCCGTCGATCTGCGGTACGGGCGCCGCGACTGGCTTCTTGAAGCTCCAGAAATCCTTCGCGTCGGCCATCGAGAGGACGGTCAGTTCACCCTTTGCGGCGGCGGGCGTCGCCTCGCGTGGGTCGGGGGCGCCCATCTTGATCCACTGCTCGAGGATCGCGATTTTTTCCTTAGAGAGCTGCTCCTTGGGCGGCATGGCCAGGTCTTCGTCCGCCCAGCGGACGGCCTTGATCAGGAGCGACTTTTCGAGGTCGCCCGGGACGACGGCGGGGCCGATGCGGCCGCCCTTGAGGAGGCCGGCGCGGGTGTCGGTGTAGAGGCCGCCCTTGAGCTTCTCGGAGGTGGCCGAGTGGCACTTGTAGCAGGCGTCCACAAGGATTGGGCGGACGTGCTTTTCGAAGTACTCGATGCCCTCGGGGGAGGGCTTGGCGGCGGGGGCGTCGGCGTGCGCGGCGGAGACCACGCCAAGGGCGACAGCTAAGCCGAGTACGATGCGGGAGATAGGGCTGGTCGTGCGCATAGGGAGAGCGGTCTTGGCCGGTCGTGGCCCACCGCATTGTACCCGGGCTTCCGGGGGCCCGTTGTGGTCATTTGGTCGCGGGCGGGGCAGTTGGACAGGATTCGGATGTGATGGGTACGAAGCGTGGGAGAGTCGGTTCCCCTACAACAGACTCCCGATCGAGCGCATCTCGACGCGTCCCGCAAGCGGGGCGACTACAAGGGGGAGCGAGACTTCCTCGACGTTCGCAACATCGCGCGCCGCGGCGCGTTTAGAGATGCGTCTCCCCAACCTTAATGCCCGGAGGTTCGTCCATGGCCGCGCGGCTTGCTTTGATTCCGTTGCTCACGTTCTGCGTCGCCGCCGGACCGGTTACTCAGCCCGCGAGCGCGCCGGCCGTAGTGCCGCTGGGGGCGGAGTATAAGACGGTGGCGAACTGCGTGACGGCGTCGCCGCAGAAGTTGGCGGCGCAGGCGGCGAGCCAGCCGGGGTACTTGGGGGTGAGCGTCGTGACGGCGGACGGGCGGGTGCGGGTGGACGGGGTCGAGTCGGCGTCGCCGGCGGCCGAGGCGGGGCTGGCCGAGGGCGACGTGATCGCGAGCGTGGACAAGCAACCAGTGCGGACGGGGGGCGAACTGGAGGACCTGCTCCTGGCGACACCCGCGGGGCAACGGGTGGAGTTCGCGGTCGAGCGCGGGGGGAAGGCGATGGCGGTCGCGGCGACGCTGGCGGCGCCGAGCGCGCCGCGGAAGTTGTCGGACCAGCGGGTGGTGATGGGGGTCACGTTCAAGGACCTGATCGTGGACGCGGCCGGGAAAGCGCCGGCCGCGCCCGAGAGCGGGGCGGTGATCGAGAAGGTGACGCCTCGGCAGCCGGCGGACCTGGCGGGGATCCGCGCGGGGGACGTGCTGGTCGAAGTAGACGGGCAGGCCGTCGCCAACCGCGGCGCGCTGGGCGAGCTGCTGGCCGGGTACGCGCCGGACGACACGGTCGCGGTGAAATACCGGCGCGACGCGAAGGTGATCGAGACGAAGGTGACGTTGGTCGCGGACGCGTCGTCGCGCGGGACGGGCTACACGCCGGGCGCGCCGGAGCGGGCGACGTGGAAGAAGCCGGTTTACCGGCCGGCCGTCGTGGTCATTGAGTATCCGGATATCAAGCACAACCCGGCGATCACGAGCGCCGATTGGGAACGGATGTTCTTCTCGACCGGCGTTTACAACGAGACGAACGCGACGGGGCAGAAGGTCTTCGGATCGCTGAACGACTTTTACCGCGAGGTGTCGGTCGGGCAGTTGAAGATCGAGGGGAAGGTGTTCGAGCCGATCCAGGTTGACAAGAAGCGGAGCGAGTACGGGCAGCCCAACCCGGGGCCGGTGACGGCGCTGCTGTCGGAGGCGCTGGACAAGCTGCTCGCGAAGCACGGGAAGGACGCACTGAAGGATTTCGACGGCATCTTCTTCATTTACGCGGGCCAGCCGATCTCGACGAACCGCGGGAATCTGTATTGGCCCCACAAGGGGAATTTGAACTATGGCGGCAAGCGGTGGCCGTTCTTCATCTGCCCGGAGGGCGGGAACCGCCAGGCGAACATCTCGACGTATGCGCACGAGTTCGGGCATATGCTCGGGCTGTCCGATTTGTACGCCCGCCCGGAGAATCCGGGGTCGGAGGGGCTGGGGAACTGGTGCTTGATGTCGAACCAGATCGGGGGCGGGCGGCCGCAACACATGAGCGCGTGGTGCAAGGAGCGGCTGGGCTGGCTCAAGCCCGTGACGATCGACCCGACCGTGAAGCAGAAGCTGGTGCTGTCGCCGGTCGAGGGGTCGGTCGACCAGTGCTTCAAGGTGCTGGTCCGCCGGGACGGGAGCGAGTACCTGCTGCTGGAGAACCGGAGGAAGACGGGATTCGACGCGGGGCTGCCGGCGGAGGGGCTGCTGATCTGGCGCGTGGTGCGCGGGCGGCCGATGCTGGAGGAGTCGCACGGCGTGGACGGCCCGGCGGGCCCGCGGAGCTTCGCGAGCATGGTGCCGTACCCGAGCGCGGCCAACCGGGCGTTCACGCCGTACACGACGCCGAGCAGCAAGTCGCAGCTCGGGGGTGGGATGGAGGTGTATATCACGAACATCACGCGGCTGGCGGACGGGCGGGTGACGTTTCAGGTCGGGTATGAGTTCCACTGAGCGCGGCGGGGAAGCGGGTCGCGGGAGGCCAGTCCGAACCGCTCGAAAACTCGGTGGTGAGTTCGCAAGGTTGCGTCCGGACTGTCATCCCGAGGTACTCCGAGGGATCTGGCCCGTCCGTCGTGGGCCTGTTGGCTCGCTGTGTGGCGATGGAGAACGGTCCGGCAACGAGCGGGCCTTGACGCACCGGCCAGATCCCTCGTGAGTACACTCGGGATGACAGTGGAGACGCTGCTCGCGAGGAGCGACCGTTCTCGCGCGCGCCCGGATCGACGTATGATGTGCGGATGCGCCGCCTGCTCGCTCCGTTGCTCGTCGCGCTCGTCGCACTACCGGCATTTGCGCAGCCCGTCGCGCCGACCCGGAAGGCGGAGCATCCTGCGGCACCCGAGCGGAAGGTGGAGGGCGCGACGCCGCGGCGGCCGGCGGTCCAGCCGCCGAAACCGGTGTTCATGATCGGCGTGTTCCAGCAGCCGATCGATTCGATGGCCGCGTGGAAACAGCGGGGTGTGAACACGATGGTGGGCTACGAAGGCCAGGGCGGGCGCGTGTCGAACAAG
>DASPKW010000217.1:0-8813 GCA_035627895.1 Tepidisphaeraceae bacterium
TGTTCGCGCTCGACGAAACGACCGGCCGGGTCCTCTTCCACGTCGACCTCGCCGCCGCCGTGGGCCTGCCGTTCTCACCGGGCTTCTGGAAAGGCGGCGTCAACCTCGCCTCGCTCGCCGCCGACGGCGACGTCCTCATCGTCTCCTTCGAGGAGCGCGTCCTCGCCCTCGACACCCGCCAACGAAAAGTCCTCTGGCACCTCCGCCCCGACACGTTCCCGAATAACCCCTTCCCCGTCGCCCACGACGGCGTCCTTTACATGACCGTCGGCGACAAGGCCACCGACCCCGCGGCGCCCAAGGAATAGCGCGCGCCCGTTCCGCAGCGCACTCCCCAAACAAGCCGGGGCAGAGCCGCACGGGCTTCGCCCGATGCGCCGCCCCGGATCCGCCGCCCTCACGCGCACGCCCGAATCCCAAATCGTCTTTCGACCCACGCCCCGATCGGATTGCCCGACACGAGGTGGTGCGCGAGATGCGCATGCAGGCACTTCGCCCCACCCTCAGCTTCGCCGAACGCGATCCCCGCCACCCCCCTGCCGCGAAACGCTCCGGCCAGCCCGTTCTCCTCCACCCACGCCCGATCCACCTCCGTCAACGCCGCCCACCGTCGGTCCGCGTACTCCCGATGGGCGTCGCGCAGCGCCCCCGCCATCTCCGGGTCCCGCGCCAACAGCGCGTCCACCTCGGCGACGGCGCCGTCACGCTCCAGCCCCGCCACCGCGCGATCCAGCATTGGACACACGAGCCAGTACAACGTCGGAAACGGCTCGGGCGCCCGCCGCCCCCGCCGCCGCAACGGATAACACTCCACCACCGCCGGATGCCCCGCCGGACACCGCGCCGCCACGCGCGTAACGCCGCGAAGTCCCGCCGCGGAGACGGACGACGGATTCTCGGCCGCGTTCATCCGTTCGTCCCGTCATCGGCTCGTTGATCCGCCGCGCCCCGCGGGCATGACGGGATCTCCTCCGGCGGCACTCGGACGACCTGCCCGTCCCGCCAGACGGCGATCGACTCGCCAAGAAGCTTGTGCCTGCGGAGTGCGTCGGCGACGCCCGCCTTGATGGCGTCCACGATTGGCACCCGCTCATCGAAAACTTCTGAGATCGGTCGGCGGTCAGGGCGGTTCATCGGATCATCTCCCGGATCGACGCCCACAGCGGCGCATCACTCACGGTCTCGACCATTCCCTCGCCGCCATCCGCAACGATTCTAGGCTCTTCGTTGTTCGAATTGTCCGTAAACGTCCAACGGGTCGCCAAAGGCTGATGCAGGGTGAAGATGTTCCGCAAGCCCCCGAACGTCGCCCGCTCGGCGGCCAGTTCCTTCAGCCGCGCGAGCATCACCCGCCCTGCCGCCAGCGCCGCCCGCTCGGGCTCGAACGCCGACAGTCCCCGCGCGATCACGTCGGCGTTCACGAAATCGGCGATCCCGAGCAGGTCGCCCAGCAGCGCGGGCGCCGCCGTCGACTTCCCGGCACCGTTCGGCCCGGCGATCACGACGACGCTCGGTGCGGTCTCGGACATCGATCCCCACTATACCGCGGGCGCTGCGCGACATCCTCGACTCACCGAACCCCCATCAACACTTCCATCGTCAGTTGATCCAACCGCTCGTACGGCAGCCGGGCCTTGGCCAGCTCGACGCGGTCCAGCGGGGCCTCGAGCAGGCGCTTGGCGTTTTGCGAGCTGTACTTCTTGGTCAGCTTCTCGAGGTTCACGTCGCCGACGTTGATCTCCTGGCGGAGCTGCTGGATCTCCTTGTCGGCGTTCCAGCGGGCGGCCTTCTCCTTCATGATCATGTACGTCCGCATGCACCCCTTGGCGAACTCGCGGACGTCCTGGTAGTCGCTGGTGCGCAGCGCGTGGGCGTCGAACTGGCGGGGGCCGTTGTACCCGTAATCTTCGAGCAGCTTGACGAGGAAGAACGCGTGCTTCGGGTTGGCCTGGCCGAAGCGGAAGTCCTGGTCGTAGCGGCCGAACTCCTGGTCGTTCAGGTCGATGTGGAACAGCTTCTTCATCTCCAGCGCGGCGGCGACCTGGTGGACGAAGTTGAGGCCGGCCATGTGCTCGTGGGCGACCTCGGGGTTGACGCCGCACATCTCGGGGTGCTTGAGGCTGGGGATCAGCGCGAGGTAGCTGCCGGTGACGGCGAAGTACATGTGCCCGCGGGGCTCGTTCGGCTTGGCCTCGAACGCGAACTTGTAGTTGTAGCCCTGGTCCTTCGAGTAATCGCAGAGGAAGTCGATCGACTCGCGGAACCGCTTGATCGCGTCGACCGGGTTCTTCGTCGCGTCGGATTCGACGCCCTCGCGCCCGCCCCAGAAGACGTAGATCTTCGCGCCGAACTCGGCCCCGAGGTCCATCGCGCGCATCGTCTTCTGGACGGCGTAGGCGCGGATGCGGGCGTTGTTCGACGTGAACGCGCCGTCCTTGAAGACCGGGTCGGAGAACAAGTTCGTCGTCGCCATCGGGACGACCAGACCGTTGTCTTTGAGCCCCTTGCGGAACTCCTTCTTGATCGCGGCGGTCTGCTCGGGCGTGGCGTCGATCGGGATCAGATCGTTGTCGTGGAAGTTGACGCCGAAGGCGCCGACGTCGCCGAGGAGGTCGCAGATCTGGCCGACGGAGAGTTGCTCGCGCGTGGGCCCGCCGAACGGGTCGCGGCCGGGGTTGCCGACCGTCCAGAGGCCGAACGTGAACTTGAGCTTGGGGTCGGGCGCGTACGTGTCGGCCATGGGAACTCTCGTCTCCTTCCGGGGGACTTTCGTGTGACGGCGTGCGCGGATGATCGGCCCGCGCGCGAGCGGGGGAGTGTGCGGGAAATCGCGTCGATAATCAAGAAAACGGCGAGAGGGGCATGGGGGCAGGGCGAAAAACCACAGGAGGGGGAATGACGAAGGTCGAAATTCGAAGCTCGGATCAAATCCGAAGGACGAGGGGCGAATGACGAAAGGATTTGCGCGGACGGCTCTGCGCCTGGGGGTTGGGTGGGATTGTGGGGCACGGCAGTCGGTGGGTTCGTTTTGTAAAACGGATGGGGAGACGGCGCGGGGTGGTGGGGTGGGTGGGTTCGGTGGGTTCGTTTTGCCGGTTGGCGAGTGGGCAACGGGCTTGGCGGGGGTGGGAAGCGGGGTTTGGTGGGTTCGTTTTGTAAAATGGGATTGGCCGGCTCGGGTGCCGGGCGGGAGCGGGGTGGAGCGGTCGGTGGGTTCGTTTGGTAATTTCGCGATGGGGGCGGGGCGCGGCCGGGCGGCGGCGCGGGCGCGCGACGGGTCGGCGGGCGAGGTTGCGGCGCGCGAAGTCATCCCCATACGGGCGGCGTCACGCGGGGGTGGTGACGGGCGCGCACGGGGAGCCGCGGGCGGGGTGGGAATCGGGGTGGGCGGGAGATTTTGTGAGGGATGACCCGAGTGCGGCGGGGCGTGACCGGGCGTGCGGGTGAGGGCCACGGGCGCGGCGTGGTCGGTCGGCCTCCGAGGCAACGGGTACGGCGGGCGCAGTCTGGCCTGGGCGATCTTGTCGGGACGACATCGCCGGGGCCGCGCTGGCCATCGACCCGGCCGGCTACGACCCGCGCGACCCGATGCGCCGCGATTGTGGCACGGCTGGCCCGCCGACCCGCGCGTCAGAGAACAACGTCCCGGCCACCGACGCGCGCTCCTCCTTGTCCGCCGGGTCGCCCATTGGGGGCCGAGTCACGCTCGCGAACGCCGGCGACGCGCCGGGGCGAGTTTGCGACTCACGGCCTGCGCCCGACGGCACCTTCGGCGACGCCACCGCGGCATGAACTTCCGCCCGCGACGGACTGTCACCGTCCGCGACGCGCGGCCCGCGCCGGCCGAAGCGAATCGCCGGGCCCGCCGCGAAGGACGAGGCCCGATTGGGCGCGTCGCCCGGCGGCTTGGGCGGCGGCATTGGCATTGGCATTGGCGTCGGCGGCGACGTCGGCGACGACTCCGCTACCGCGCCGCCCGTAATTGACTCCGGCGAATCGACGGTTGCGGCCGTGGTGGGCGTGACGGTCGAGGGCTCGGTTGTCGTGACGGTCGGCGGGACGGGCTCCGGAATCGCGGTCGGCGTGACGGTGGACGGGACCGGCTCCGGAACTGGGGCCGGCGAGACCGCGTCGATCGTCCCGGCGATGGCATCGGGCGGCGGCTCAAGCACGGCCGGCGTCACAACCTGTTCCGGCACGGCTGGCGTCCCCGGCCGGGCCTCGTCGGTCGCCCCGTTAGGCGGCACGACCGGCTCTGCCGGCAAGTCCGCCACCGGCTCGGGCAGTCGCGTGCCGTACATGTTCGCCAGGATCACGAGATCGTTGAGCGCCACCGCGCCGTTGCCGTCGATGTCGCCCTCGGCCCAGGTCGCGCCGGAGGACTTGCCGTAGTTGTTGGCGAGGATGACGAGGTCGTTGAGGGTGACGATGCGATTGCCATCGACGTCGCCGGGCATGAAGACGTCGTAGCGAAGCGACGTCGCGGCGGCGCCGCTCGGACTGACCAAACCAGCCGCATCCGTTGCGGCCGCGTAATAGGTGTACGCGCCCGGCTCCAGACCGGTCGTCGACAGGTCGATCGTCCACGTACCGTCCGCACGCCGCGTGCCCGCACCGAGGAGCAGGTCGGGCGCGCCCCCTCCGGTCTGCAGCCCGGCGACGCCGTTCTGTTCGCGGAAGAATCGCACGGAAGCGACCTCGCCCGCACCCCCGTCCCCCGTGGCCACCGCCGTCAGCCAAGCCCGCGTCAGTGTGCCACCGCCGGCGGCCGGCGCCCACAGGGAGCGCACGACCGGCGGCCCCACGCTGACGCGTACTCGACCGGGGGCGTAAGCCAATGCCGGCATCGCGCCGGCATCGTCGGCCACACGTGCGTAGACGAAATAGTCGCCCGCCGGGAGGGTGGACGTGTCCCATTCGAACGTGCCGGCGCCGGTCGGCAGGCCCGACGCGATCCGGACGCCGCCGTGTCCGAGGCCGACCCGGTCGTAGTACAGCGAGACCGTCGTGACCGCGCCCGGGGTCGCGGCCTGCGCGTCGTAAGCGACCACAACCCGGCCGCCGCCTCCGACCACCTGGGCCGGCGCCGTGACGGATACGGACGGGGTGGCCGTCGCACCGATCGCGTCGAACCGCAGACCGTTCAACCCCGTCGAGTCCGGCACGACGAGCGTCCACGTGCCGGCGGCCGGTGCCTTGACGGCGACCGTGACCTGCGTCGATCCGGACAGCGACGGGACGACCGCGGCCAGCCCGCCGCCGGAGGTCAACTCCGCGTACGTGTACCTGCCGCCGTCCGGCGACACGAGCTCGACCGGAAGCGACCCGCGCCCCGGCCCCGTCCACGTCGCCGCCAACAGGATGTAGGGCTGACCGGCCGGCACGTGGAACGCCCCCGACGCCGCAACCGGCCCGTCGTCGCGCGCGGGCAGGTCCGGAGCGCCCGGGCCGCCCCTCGGGAGGTCAACACCCCCCAGTCGATTGAACGTTCCGTCCGAATTGATCCGGAAGCCGAACGGCGAATTCAACCCGAGGAACTCCGGGAGACTGAGTTGGCCGCGGAACTCGAAGTACCGATTCTCGAACGACACCTGCCCCGTGCCGATCGACCACCCGCCGACGATCGGCAACCCGTTCGGAACCGTGATCGGGCCCGTGCCGGCCCCGACGATCTCCCCGTCCCCGTCCCCGACGACGATGCCGTGCGACCCGAAACGGCGGCCGAGAATGTTGGTGTCGGCCGTCGCCTGGAAACTCCAGTCGCGCGGGTCGAAGGTCACGGTCGCCGTCGCGGTCGCCGCGCCGCCGAGGAGCGAGACCGCGCCGGTCCCGCTCACCGACTCCTTCGAGATCCGACCGTCGAGGTCGAAGCGCCCCACCGACGCCGTGTACGACCCGCCCCCGAGCAGTGCGGGCACGTCGAACGTCATTTCCCGACCGTACGTGAGACTCACCCCGCCCTCGAAGGCGAGCGGCGCGGGGTCCGATTTCGCCAAGTGCTCGAGCCGGCCCGCGAGGCGCTGGAGGAAGACGCCGCGCCGGAGATGGGTGTTTAGATTGTCCGCGGTCACGCCGATCGCGTTGAGATCGCCGCCAAGAAATTCCAGCGTGCCCTCGATCTCCCTGCCCTTGAACACCTGCACGCCGACGGTGGCGCCGACCGTCCGCGACGGGCCGTCGTACGTGAGTTCGAGTTTCGAAAGGGTGAAGACGCCCGGCTCGATTTCGAGGTCTTTGGCGGTGATCGTTCCGACCAAATCGGTGACCTCGCCGTTCGAAATGAGGACGTGCCCGCCCGCCGACATGTCGAGGCCGAACTGCCTCGCCTTCACGGTCAGCAGCAGGTCGGCACCGACGCGCAACTCGTCGCGCGCGTCGTCGTACGTGATCGTGACCGAGTCCGCCGTGAGCGAGCGCACGTCAAAGAAGCTAGGGTAAAACCAGCCGGGGATGTCCGGCCCGAACTCGGCATCGGGCATGCGCAGTGTCGAACCGACGGCATAGAACGAATGGGCAAACCGCCAATTCCCGACCTCCGCCGGAAGGTGGACGAGCCCGAAGAATTCGAACCCGTCGCCAGGAAACGTCAGCCATCGCACTTCCAGGTCGCGCCCCGCAATCCGCAGCCCGTCGGCCGGCTCATCCTCCGTGACGAACAATCGGGAGTCGTGGTCGCTGAAATTCAGCGACCCGGTGAACAGCACGTGCCCCGCGGCGCGCCCGACCAACATCGTGGCGCTCCCCCACCCGTGAAAGCCGGTCTCGTCCCAGCGCCCGAAGCCGTCGACCGAGAGCAACGGGGGAGAGTCCTCGGATCCCGCGATGGAAAAGCCGGAATTCCACTCGATCGCAATCAGGCGATCTTCGCCGTCGTAGATCTCCTTGCGCGGGCCGCGGACCGCCCAACCGCCCACTGGCGACGGTGCGTCAAGCGCGATACCGCTTCCGGCGCCAGGAACGCCAAACGTTGACATGACGTCCGACGCGGCAACCGGCGGCTGGCCGTCCCCATATTGAAGCACTTGGCCTAGCAGTGGTGCCGCCAGGTCGGCGACCGCCGCTGAGGTCGAGAAAAGTTGACGTGGCTCAAGAGACCCGAACGCTGGTCTCCATGTGCACGCAGCCCCCCGACGCACCCACCGATGACCCCGCACCATAAGTCTCCAAGTCCGGCACGACGGCACCCCACGCACGCGAGAGCGGCCGATGCTAACCGGATGCCCGGCAGACGCCAAGGTCGTCGTGACACGCGTACCGACGTTGACGAAGACGCGCGCATGCCACAACCGCAACTAATGAAAACGGCCGGCCACGAGTGTGGCCGGCCGCTTGATTTGGTCTGGGCTGATTCGCACTTACTTCGCCATCTCCGCCGCTTTGGCCCGGGCTTCGTCGATGTCGCCGACGTAGAGGAAGGCTTGTTCGGGGAGGTCGTCGGCGCGGCCGTCGCAGATCTCTTCGAAGCTGCGGAGGCTGTCGGCGAGCTTGACGTAGACGCCCTTCTTGCCGGTGAACTGCTCGGCGACGATGAACGGCTGGCTGAAGAAGCGTTCGAGCTTGCGGGCGCGGCTGACGATCAGCTTGTCCTCTTCGGACAGTTCGTCGACGCCGAGGATGGCGATGATGTCCTGGAGGTCGCGGTAGCGCTGGAGCATCGTCTGCACCTTGCGGGCGATGCGGGCGTGGGACTCGCCGACGATGTCGGCGCTGAGGGCGCGGCTGGCCGAGGCGAGCGGGTCGACGGCGGGGTAAATGCCCTTGGAGGCGATGCTGCGCTCGAGGTAGATGAACGCGTCGAGGTGGGCGAACGCGTTGGCGGGGGCCGGGTCGGTGGGGTCGTCGGCGGGGACGTACACGGCCTGCACGGACGTGATCGCGCCGTTCTTGGTGCTGGTGATGCGTTCCTGGAGCTCGCCCATTTCCGTCGCTAGGGTCGGCTGGTAACCGACGGCGGACGGCATGCGGCCGAGGAGGGCCGACACTTCGGAGCCAGCCTGGGTGAAGCGGAAGATGTTGTCGATGAACAGGAGGGTGTCGGCGCCGGACTCGTCGCGGAAGTACTCGGCCATGGTCAGGGCGGAGAGGGCGACGCGGAGGCGGGCGCCGGGCGGCTCGTTCATCTGGCCGAAGACCATGACGGTCTGGTCGATGACGTGCTTGCCGGTCTTGCCGATCTCGGTCTCCTGCATTTCGAGCCAGAGGTCGGTGCCCTCGCGGGTGCGCTCGCCGACGCCGGCGAAGACGGAGTACCCGCCGTGCTGCTGGGCGATGCGGGCGATCAGTTCCTGGATGACGACCGTCTTGCCGAGGCCGGCGCCGCCGAACAGGCCGGCCTTACCGCCGCGGATGAACGGGGTGAGGAGGTCGATGACCTTGATGCCGGTCTCGAAGACCTCGGCCTTGGGGGTGAGGTCGACGAACTCGGGCGGCTCGCGGTGGATGGGGCGGCTGGCGGTCGCGTTGGCCGGCCCGCGGTTGTCGATCGGCTCGCCGAGCAGGTTGAAGACGCGGCCGAGGGTTTCCTTGCCGACCGGAACGGTGAGCGGGCCGCCGGTGTCGGTGACATCCATCCCGCGGCGCAGGCCGTCGGTCGAACCGAGCGCCACCGCGCGAACGCGGCCGCCGCCCAGATGCGAGGCGATCTCGCCGGTCAGGTTGATGGTCTGCCCGTCCCGCTGCGCCTGGATCTTCACGGCGTTATAGATCGACGGCAGCTGATCCTCGGGAAACTCCGCGTCGAACGTCGAACCGATGACCTGGGAAATCTTTCCGGTGCCGGGCATGTGTAAATCCTTTGGCCTGTGCGCGCAAGC
>DASPKW010000218.1:0-14108 GCA_035627895.1 Tepidisphaeraceae bacterium
GCCCCCTCGCAGCCGCTTCGCGTCGTCGCGGCACTCACCAAACGGTGCCCGTGCCCGAACGCGCGAATCGCCCCCCTTCGCGTCTTCCCGCCCTCCTTTCCCGATTGACCCCCCCGCCCCCCCCTCTTACAACCGGCGACAACGCCAAGGAGACCGCCATGCCCCTGTCCCCCCTCGCCGGTAAGCCCGCCCCCGCCAACCTCCTCATCGACACCGACGCCCTCCTCAAGGCCTACCAGGAGACGATCCCCGACGCCGCCAACCACCGCCAGCGCGTCTCCTTCGGCACCTCCGGCCACCGCGGCACCGCCCTCGACGCCACCTTCACCGACGCCCACATCGCCGCCATCACCCAGGCCATCTGCGACTACCGCCGCACCCACTCGATCACCGGCCCCCTCATGATGGGCAAGGACTCCCACGCCCTCTCCGCCCCCGCCCACGACACCGCCCTCGAGGTCCTCGCCGCCAACGGCGTCACCGTCTTCGTCGAGGGCGCCGGCGCCTTCGTCCCCACCCCCGTCATCAGCCATGCGATCCTCACCTACAACAAGAATCGCCCCACCGGCCAGGCCGACGGCATCGTTATCACCCCGTCCCACAACCCCCCCGCCGACGGCGGATTCAAGTACAACCCCACCAACGGCGGCCCCGCCGACACCGACGTCACCACCGCCATCCAGAACCGCGCCAATCAGCTCCTCGAACTCGGCAACAAGGACGTCAAGCGCATCCCGCTCAACAAAGCGATGAGCGCGGACACCACCAACCACTACGACTTCGTCGAAGGCTACGTCCGCGACCTCGGCTCCGTCATCGACATGGCCGCGATCAAGAACGCGAAGCTCAAGCTCGGCGTCGACCCGCTCGGCGGGGCCGCCGTGTTCTACTGGGACAAGATCGCCGAGACGTACGGCCTCGACCTCACCGTCGTGAACCGCGCCGTCGACCCGACCTTCTCCTTCATGACCGTCGACCACGACGGCAAGATCCGCATGGACTGCTCGAGCCCCTACGCGATGGCGTCGCTCGTCGGCCTCAAGGACCAGTACCGCGTCGCCTGGGGCAACGACCCGGACGCCGACCGCCACGGCATCGTCACCCCCTCCGCCGGCCTGCTCAACCCGAACCACTACCTCGCCGTCGCCATCGACTACCTGCTCACCCACCGCCCGCAGTGGCCCGCCACCGCCGCCGTCGGCAAGACGCTCGTCTCGTCCGCGATCATCGACCGCGTCGTCGACCGCCACAAGCGCACGCTCGCCGAGGTCCCCGTCGGCTTCAAGTGGTTCGCCGGCGGCCTCCACAACGGCACCTACGTCTTCGGCGGCGAAGAGTCCGCAGGCGCCAGCTTCCTCAAGCGGGATGGGACCGTCTGGACGACCGACAAGGACGGCGCCCTCCTCGGCCTCCTCGCCGCCGAGATCACCGCCACCACCGGCAAAGAGCCCGGCGAACACTACGCGCGCCTGACCAAGGACCTCGGCGCCCCCGTCTACACCCGCATCGACGCCCCCGCCTCCCCCGAGCAAAAGGCCAAGCTCAAAAAGCTCGCCCCCGACAACGTCAAGGCCACCACCCTCGCCGGCGACCCCATCACCGCCCGCATGACCAACGCCCCCGCCAACAACGCCCCGATCGACGGCCTGAAAGTCTCGACGGCCAACGGCTGGTTCGCCGCCCGCCCCAGCGGCACCGAAAACGTTTACAAGATCTACGCCGAAAGCTTCAAGGACGACGCCCACCTCAAGCAGATCGTCGCCGAGGCCCAGCAGATCGTCTCCGACGCGCTGTAGTACAAACGCACGGTACGCCGCTACCGCGCCCGCGCCGGCCCGTCCCGCACCACCATGTACACCGCCCCGTCCGACTCCAGCCGCCCGTCCACGTGCCCTGGCTGCCCGTCCATCTCGTACCGGATCGAAAACCGGTTCGCGAACTCCGGGTCGAGCCGCGCCGCGTAAAACCGCAGCCGCCGCGCCCGCTCGAACCCCGCCGCCAGATTGCCGCTGTTCCCGTCCCACCGCGGCGAGTCCGACCAATCCCGCGCAGGCCTCACCACCGCCGCCACGAGTTGCAGCGCCGGCGCGCGTGACCGCACGCCGTTCGCATTCGGCAACTCCGGCGCCAAAATGATCGCCACGATCCGCCCTTCGCCGCCGGGCATCGTCAGCTTGTGCACCATCAACTTCGGCGACGGCGGCCCCGGCGGCCAGAACGCCCGCCCCCCGAACATCATCTTCTTCAAACTCGCCCACGCCCCCGGTTCGCTCCGCACCACCGCCTCGCTCGGCCACACGCTCGTGTCCATCAACCGCACGTAGTCCCCCGTCTGCCTGCGCAGCAGCGCGTCCCCCGCGGCCTTGTCCGACTCGTAAATCACCGTGTCGGCCGCGTACTCGAACGTCGCGCACCGCGACTGCACCCACCGCCGCTGCACCGCCGACGCCACGTCCGCCCCGTGCCGCAGCGCCACCACGCCCGCGAGCACGACCAGCACCAGAACCGCCCACCGCCGCACGCGCGACTTCCGCGACGGCTCGGCGGGCGCGTATTCGAGTTGGAGTTTCTCCGCGTCCACGACCCCCAAGCTTACGCCGTCCCGGCCGACAAAGTGAAGCCAAATCGCGGTCCGCCGGTATCATGAACCGCACACACGGAGAACCCATGCACACCGCCCCCCGCACCCGCACGTTACTCGCCGCCGCCGCACTCTGCTGCGTCACGACCGCCGTCGCCCTGCTCGCCGCGCCGAAGAAACCCGCCGACGCCTCGGGCGGAACGAGCGACCCGGCCCGCCTCGCGCGCCTCAAGGCCGCGAAGATGCCCGCCATCACCAGGCCGGTCGCCTTCGACACCCCCGAGGCCGACGCGATCTGCGCCGCCCTGGAGGTCTTCCCCCCCGATAACCTGTGGAACGCCGTCGTCACCGACTGGCCGCTCCACCCAAAATCGAAGGAAATGATCGCCGGCATCGGCGCCGCCAAGCCGCTCCGCATGAACGACGACATGGCCTTCGTCCTCGTCCCCCCCGACCAGAAGAAGGTCGACGTGAAGATCACGGAGTACGGGCACGAGTCCGACCCCGGCCCCTACCCCTTCCCCGACATCACCCCCATCGAGGGCTGGCCCGCCTACTACCGCCGCGACGCCAAGCACAAGTCGCTCACCCTCGACGAGGTCCAGCGCGACACCGCCAACGTCGGCGGCGACCGCCACGCCATCGTCGTCGACCCGGTCAACCGCGTCCTCTACGAGTTCTTCTCCGTCAAGCGCACCGACGCCGGCTGGCAGGCCGCCTGCGCCGCCGTCTTCGACCTCAAGTCCAACAAGCTCCGCCCCGACGGCTGGACCTCCGCCGACGCCGCCGGCCTCCCCATCTTCCCCGCCGTCGTCCGCCACGACGAGCTGGCACGCGGCCAGGTCGAACACGCGCTCCGCGTCACGTTCAGCCGCACGCGCCAGGCCTACGTCGCCCCCGCCACCCACTACGCCAGCAACAAGCGCGACGAGTCCCTCCCCCGCATGGGCGAGCGCCTCCGCCTCCGCAAGGACTTCGACACCTCCAAGTTCTCCAAAAACGTCCGCACGATCCTCGAAGCCCTCAAGAAGTACGGCATGTTCTGCGCCGACAACGGCGTCGACTGGGCCGTCTCCGTCGCCCCCGACGAACGCATCCCGCCGATGCACGAAGAACTCCGCAAAGTAAAAGGCTCCGACTTCGAAGTCGTCATCAAACCCGACTGACGCCCGTCGCGCGAGCGCCCCGTTTAGCCGCGACCCGAAGGGCAAGCGTCAGCGCCGCCCGAAGGCGAGCGCGTCGAGCGGGAGCCGGCGACACGCACCAGCAAGCCCTCACAGCCGCACCCACGCCACCAGGGCCCTTTCAGAGAAATCCCCGCACCGCGCCCGCCAGATTCCGCTCCCCTTTCCGAACCTCCTGGTGACCTCTTACGCAACACAGGAGCAACCCATGAGCGCCTTCCCACCCCCGCCGCCCCAACCCCCGTACCCACCCCCGAGCCATTACCCGCCCCCGCCGCCCTACCTCACCTATTACGCCCCCGCTGCCGCCAAACCGTGGTGGGTCACCCTCGGCCTCCTCGGCCTTCCCAACCGCGACGCCGCCTGGGTCTTCGTCTGGCTCAGCGTCGCCCTCGCCGTCGTCTGCCTCATCGTCGGCGCCGTGCACCACCCCCGCTGGCTCTTCGGCGGCCTGATCTTCCTCGCCGCCGGCCACTACTGGGCCGCCATCCGCTGGATGGACCGCCACAACGCCTGGCGCTGATCCGACCCGAGCGACGCATCGTCAGGACAATCGCATCGGAGAGGGCGAGGCTCCGTCCACGCCAAAGTGTTCCAAAACGTATTGGAGAATCCGCCGCCCCCTTGATACGTTATTGCGTCCGCATCAACTGGGAGGTCTCGATGGGATTCCGAAAGCGGTTCTCGACGTCGGCAATGGCGTTCCTCCTGATCGCAAGCTGCCCCCTCGCCGCCGACGACCCCAAGCCTAAGCCCGCCGACGCCCCGGCCGCCGCCCCCGCCGCCAAGCCCGTCACGTTCTCCGCCGTCCTCTACACTCCGGAAACCAGGCTCGGCCGAGGGCTCGGCTTCGCCGCCGCCTATGGCGACTTCACCCTCGACGGCCCGCGCGTCGACACGCTCAAGCCGCTTCCCGACGGCGCGCGCCACGCGGTCATCGACCCCGCCACCAAGCGCCTGTTCGCCCTCGCCTGGCCCAGCCCGCGCGAGGTCGACCTCGCCAAGGGCACGGCCACTCCGCTCCCCAAGCCCCCCGCAAACCTCCCCGAGCTCAGCCACCCCTGCGCCGTCGCCTACGACACCAAGCGCGACCACCTCGTCGTCGCCACCCTCGGCGGCAAAGGCGAGCTCTACGCGTTCGCCCCCAAGACCGCCACCTGGACCCACCTCGCCGGCCTGAACAACGCCGACCTCGCCGCCCTCACTTACGACCCGCAGGCAGACAAGCTCTACGGCCTCTTCCGCCAGTTCGGCGACCCGACCACCGTCCAGATCCGCACCTACGCCCCCGACGGCACCCCCGGCGACACGTTCGAGTTCAACGACCCGCAACTCGCCAAGCAGCTGCAAGACCACCCCGTCGCCGGCCGCTACCCCGTCGACCTCGCCGTCGTCGGCGACCGCCTCGCCCTCATCACCCCCGACGGCATCTACGCCATCCACCTCAAGGCCCGCACGATCCGCCTCACCTGGTCCCGCAAGGCCCAGCCCGCGTAATCGTCATTCGCCGCCCGGCGACGCCGAAGGCACGAACGGCCGTCGCCCGCCGCGTTTCGACCGCTCGATCATCTCGCGGAACGCCGGATTCATCTCGATCAGGCGATCGACCAGCGCGTCGTTGTCACCCGCCTCCAGCGGCTGGATCGTCACCAGCCGCCGATCGGGCACCTCGACGACCAACGTATCCCCGGAGTCCGCGCACTCACTTAGAGTCGTCTGCAGATTCGCCTGGAGGTCGCTCACTGAGATCGTCCTGATCATGACGTTCCTCGTTGCGCCCTTTGCGTCTTTGCGGCAGTCCCCCCGGCGCTGTCACCTCAGTACTCCGTCACCGGCAAATTCCCCGCCTCCGGCGGCACCGTCCGGATCCCCGCCCCGCCGCCGATCGCCTTGATGATCGCCGCCAGATCGTCCGGCACCGCCACCGGCTGATTGACCATCTTCCCCGTCGCCGGCTGGCGCGGCGCCAAATCTTGCGCCGCCTTCATGTCGATCCCCGTGTGATACTTCACCGTCTCGTTCGGGTCCTTCAGCTCGTGCCCGGTCAGGATGCACACGACCTGCTCGTCCCGGCCAATCACCTGCTCCTCCAGCAGCTTCCGCAGGCCCGCGACGCTCGCCGCGCTCGCCGGCTCGCACCCGAACCCCCACCGCGCCACCATCGCCCGGTGCTCCAAAATCTCCTCGTCACTCACCTCGCGCACCACCCCGTGCATGACGTCCAGCGCCCGCAGCGCCTTGGGCAAGTTCACCGGCCTACTGATCTCGATCGCGCTGGCGACCGTGTGCGCGTGGTGGTTCATCTCGTCCAGCGACGCGTAGAACTTCCCGATCTTCTCCTGGTCGACGCGCCCCTCCATCCACCGCAGCCCCTGGTGCGAGTACAGCTGGTTCAGCGTGTTCGCCCCGCTCGCGTTGATCACCGCCAGCCGCGGGATCTTCTTGATCAGCCCCAGCTCCTTGAGCTCCGCGAACGCCTTTCCGAACGCCGAGCAGTTGCCGAGGTTCCCGCCCGGCACGATCACCCAGTCCGGGCTCTGCCAGTCGAGCGCCTCGAGGATGCGCAGCATGATCGACTTCTGCCCCTCGAGGCGGAACGGGTTCACGCTGTTCATCAGGTAGATGCCCTGCGCCGGGTCGACCGCGATCTGCCGGATCCGCCGGAGGCACGCGTCGAAGTCCCCTTGGATCTGCAGCGTCAGCGCCCCGTAGTCCAGCGCCTGCGACAGCTTCCCGAAGCTGATCTTGCCCGACCCGATGAACACGATCCCCTGCATCTCCGCCTGCGCCGCGAACAGCGCCAAACTCGCCGACGTGTTCCCCGTCGACGCGCACGCGACGCGCTTAGCCCCCACCATCTTCGCGTGCGTGAACGCCGCCGTCATCCCGTTGTCCTTGAAGCTGCCCGACGGGTTGAGCCCCTCGTACTGCAGTAGCAGCTTCCCCGGCCGCATCCCCATCCGCGCGCTCAGCAGGTCCGCCTGCTGCAGCGCCGTCCGCCCCTCGCCGACGGTCACCACGTCCTCTTCCGTCCGGTAAAACGGCATCAGTTCGCGAAACCGCCACACGCCCGAGAAGTCCAGCCGCCCCTCCGTGCCCGTCCCCTTCGTGCTCCACCGGTGCTCGAAGAAATTGAGGTTCTTCGGCACCGGCAGCTTCGACCAGTCGTACTTGATGTCGAGCAGCGAGCCGCACTTGGCGCACGCCACTTTCACGTCTTCGACCGCGTACGTCGAGCCGCACGCCGGGTTGATGCACTGCTGGAAGGCGGTGTCGGTCATAGCAAGTTGAGCGTACGGGCGGGCGGTGAGGACGTCAAAGACGCTCACTCCCTCTCCCGGACGCGAGAGCCGGCGCGATTCGCGATCAAGCGCATTCGCGTCTGGGAGAGGGCGGGGGTGAGGGGCAAACCTCCAATGGCGCAGCCGCCGAAAGCAAGGGTACGCACGGTCCGACCGGTGTATAATCTCCCGCATGGACCAGAAGAAGATCGACGAGTTTTGGAAGCGCCAGCCGTTCGCCCCCTTCGACATCCGCACCAGCGACGGCCGCGTCTACACCGTCGACCACCCGGACTTCCTTACACGGTCGCGCGACGGCAAGGTGATCTACTACATCACCGAGGACGACCGCCTGACGTCGCTCGCGCTGTCGCACATCGTCGCGCTCGAGGTCGCCAACCGTCCCACCGCCGCGTAACCTCCCCGCGGTGCCCACCCTGATCTATTACGTCTCCGGCCACGGCTTCGGTCACGCCCGCCGCACCGCCGAGGTCCTCCGCGAACTCGCCGCCCTCCGCCCCGACGTCCGCCTCGTCGTCCGCACCGTCGCCCCCGCCGACATCTTCCGCGACACGCCCGCAGTCACCGTCTCCAAGCCCCCGCACCCGATCGAGCCGAAGATCGTCGAGCAGGACACGCTCACGATCGACCGCCAGGCGTCGCTCGCCAAGCTCGCCGAGTTCCTCACCACGCTCGACGCGACCGCCGACGCCGAGGCCGCCTTCATCCGCTCCACCGGCGCCACCCTGGTCGCCGCCGACGTCCCCTTCCTCGCCGGCCCCGCCGCCGCCCGCGCAACCGTCCCCTGCGTCGGCGTCACCAACTTCACCTGGGACTGGATCTACCGCCACTTCGCCAACCACGCCGGCGCGAGCCTCCCCGGGTCCCGTGACCTCCCCGACCGCGTCGCCGCCGCCTACGCCCACATGGAGTGCCTCCTCCAACTCCCGCTCGGCCACGAGGTGACCAGCTTCCGCACCGTCATCCCCATGCCCCTCGTCGGCGGCGCGCCCCACTGCGACCGCGCCGAAGTCCTCGCCCGCCTCGACCTCACCCACGACCCCCGCCCGCGCGTCCTGGTCGCCATGCGCGGCGGCGTCTCCGACGACGCCCTCCGCGCCGCCGCCTCCGGGTCCCCCGACCTCCTCTTCCTCGCCGGCCAGCAAATCGACCGCGCCCCCGGCAACCTCCGCCCCACCGACCCAGGCCTCCCCTTCACCGACGTCCTGGCCGCCTGCGACCTCGCCATCTCCAAGGCCGGCTACGGCATCCTTTCCGACTGCATCACCAACCGCGTCGCCCTCGCCTTCCCCTGCCGCCGCGGCTTCCCCGAGGACGACATCACCCTCACGCTCTGTCCCCGCTACCTCCGCATGGCCGAGATGACCCGCCCCGAGTTCGAGGCCGGCCACTGGCATCTCGCGATCCACGACGCCCTCGCCCAACCCGCACCGCCCGGGCAGATGGACACCACCGGCGCCCCCCGAGTCGCTCAATGGCTCGCCGCCCGCCTCTAAGTGGCATGGGCGGCCCGCCCGTGAACAGGGGACCCGTCGGAGGCCAACCGTCGCGGGCCCACCCGATTTGCCATTTCACGTCGCGTCCCCGTGGTTACCATTCCCCCCATGCTCCTCCGCGCCCTCCTCCTCCTCGCCACCCTCCCCGCCGCCGCCGTCCTCCCCCCACCCGGCAACGACGTCCCCCCCGCCGACCGCGCCGAGCTCGAAGCCGGCGTCGCCAAACTCGCCGCCGCCCTCGCGCCACTCAAACAGCACCCGCGCTACGCCGACGTCGCCATCTACCATAAGGCCGTCGACTGGCCCCTCCGCTACAAAGAACCCATCGACGTCAAGAAGGCCCGCGCCGCCCTCGCCGCCGGCCTGGCGCGCGCCGCCGACCTCAAGGCCGGCAAGACCCCCTGGCTCGAGACCTCAGGCCCGCGCGGGTACGTCTCGACCATCGACAACTCGATCCAACCCTACCTGGTCGCCGTCCCGAAAAGCTTCGACCCGAAGAACAAGGACAAGAAATACCGCCTCGACTTCTTCTTCCACGGCCGCAACGAAAAGCTCACCGAGCTCGAGATGATCTCCGGCAAGGGCCAGGAAGCGCCGACCAATCCGCCCGACGAAAACCGCTTCGTCGTCTGGCCCTACGGCCGATACTGCAACGCCAACAAGTTCGCCGGCGAGATCGACACGCTCGAGGTCCTCGCCGACACGAAGCGCCTCCACGCCATCGACGACAACCGCGTCCTCGCGACCGGCTTCTCCATGGGCGGCGCCGCCGCGTGGCACCACGCCGTCCACTACGCCGACCGCTGGGCCGCCGTCTCCCCCGGCGCCGGCTTCGCCGAGACCCGCCGCTACCAGCGCATGGACGCCTCCGGCGAGTGGGCCGCCCTCGCCCCCTGGCAGCTCAAGCTCATGCACCTCTACGACTGCCCCGACTGGGCCCTCAACCTCACCATGGTTCCCACGATCGCCTACTCCGGCGAGCTCGATAAACAAAAGCAGTCCGGTGACGTGATGGAAGAAGCGCTCAAGACCCTCGGATACAAACTCGAGCGCGTGTGGGGCCCCAAGACCGAACACAAATACGAACCGGCCGCCAAGAAGGACCTCGCCAACCGCCTCGACGCCTACGCCGCCAAGGGCCGCAACCCCGTCCCCGCCGAGATCCGCTTCACGACCTACACGCTCCGCTACGACCGCATGTTCTGGGTCTACGTGAACGGGCTCGGTCGCCACTGGGAACAAGCGACCGTCGACGCCAAGCTCACGCCGGATCACTCGATCACCGCGACCACGAAGAACGTCACCGAGATCGGCTTCCTCTTCGAGCCCGGTCAGTTCCCCGGCACCCCCAACTCGACCGCGGCCATCACCGTCGACGGTGACAAGCTCTCCGCCCCCGTCGCAGCCGACGGCTCGCTCCGCGCCGCGTTCATCCGCCTGCCGAGCGGGCGCTGGTCGATCCACCTGCCCAAGCCGCGCCCGGGCCCGCGCAAGATTCACGGCCTCCAGGGCCCCATCGACGACGCCTTCCTCTCCTCGTTCCTGATCGTCAAGCCGACCGGCAAACCCCTCAACCCCACCGTCGGCAAGTGGGCCGACCACGAGCTCGCCCACGCGACCGCCGAGTGGCGCAAGATCTTCCGCGGCGAACCGCGCGTGAAGTCCGATACCGACCTGACCGCCGACGACATTGCCAACCACAACCTCATCCTGTTCGGCGACCCCGCCTCCAATGCCGCCCTCGCCAAGGTCGCCGAGAAGCTCCCGATCAAGTGGACGGCCGACGCGATTACCGTCCGCGATCAGACCTACCCCGCCGCCAGTCACGCCCCGATCCTCATCTACCCCAACCCGCTCAACCCCCAGAAGTACGTGGTGCTCAACTCCGGCTTCACCTTCCGTCGGGCCGACCACAAGACCAACAGCCGCCAGATCGCCAAGCTGCCCGACTGGGCGGTGATCGACCTGAACACGCCCCCCGACGACAAGGCCCCGGGCACGATTAAGGCGGCCGGGTTCTTTGGCGAAGAGTGGGAGCTCCAACCCTAGCCGTTGCGGTCGGATCGACCCAAGACACAACGGTCTGTGCAGTAAGACCACTCAAAGACGCATTCGAAAGCTAAAACGGAGAACCCCTACATCCGTCCTTAACTCCTCCCCTTCGCGCCCTTTGCGTCTTTGCGGCCCTCCGATTCTCGCACCCTTTCCACCCCCTAGCGCAACTGAGGTTATGAAATGACGTCGGGCGAGTTGGAGGAAATGATCCACACGCACCAGTCCGAGATTTACCGCTATTTGCGATATCTCGGCGCCGACCGGACGGTTGCCGAAGACATCATCCAGGAAACGTTCCTGGCGGCGTTCAAGTCCAAGGAGGCCACCCTGGCCGAGTTCGAGTTGTCCCGACGGGCCGCCTGGCTCCGCGGGACCGCCCGGAATCAGCTGTTGGCCCACTGGCGCAGGCGGAGGCAGTATCCGACCGACCCGGCGACCCTCGTCCAACAAATGGACGATTCGGAAATACTCTGGTCCAGTCACTTCCTGCGGGACGGCGACGGTTTCGACTACGTCGACGCGCTCCGCGAATGCCTGGACAAGCTGCCCGAACACCAGCGCAAGCCCATCGACCTGTTCTACACCCAGGGCAAGAGCCGACAAGAGATGGCCGGCCTGCTCCAGATGACCGAAGACGGGATCAAGTCCCTGCTCCGCCGAATTCGAAAAGTCCTCGGCCTGTGCGTCAGTAAGAAGCTCAACATCGCCCCGGCCGTGTCGCCCGAACCGTAAACGACCATGCCCGCCCCGCGTACCCAACCCGACCGCGCCCCCGACCCCCAGCTCCACGAGCGGCTGATCGACCAGCTCCTCCACGAAGAGCTCGGCTCGGACGTCCCGCCGGACCTGACCGACCGCATCATGATGCAGGTCCGCGGCCGGCAGGCCGTCGCCACGTCGTCGCGCCGCATCGGCGGGGGCGTCTCCGCCGGCTGGCGCGCCTGGTGGCTCCCCGCCTCCCTCGCCGCCGTCATCACCATCGCCGTCGGGCTCTGGATCCGCTCCTACTCCACCGGCGGTAGCGGCAACTACCCCACCGCCGTCGCGCAGGGCAAGTTCACCGTCGTCGGCGGCGGCGACGTCAAACCCGGCGCCACGCTCGTCACCGCGCCCCAGCAGGAAGCCCAGATCACCCTCGGCGGATACGCCACCGTCCGGATCGCCCCCGACTCGCGCCTCAAGATCATCGGCGGCGGCGACTTCAAGGAAGCCGTCTTCCTCGAGGCCGGCGAGGCGGTCTCCCAGGTCGAGCGCAAGCGCGGCGAGTTCGCCGTCGTCACCGAACACCTCAAGGCCGCCGTCACCGGCACCAAGTTCAGCGTCAAGGTCGCCCAGGACCTCGACGCCAAGACCGGCCAGCAGATCCGCCGCACGACCGTCAAAGTCCTCGAGGGCACCGTCGACGTCATCCTGCCCGGCGGCACCGTCCCGCTCAAGGCCGGCGGCACGATGACCTACCCCGACCCCGCCAGCCCTCCCCCGCCCACCGCCGGCGCCGGCCCGACATCCCAGGCCTCCTTCGAGCCGGTCTCCCAGATCGGCGAAGTGCATCTGATCGGCATCGTCTCCGAGACCCCCCAGGGCTTCGTCCTCACCGAGCGCTCCGGCCGCCAGACCCTCGTCCAGTCCCGCGCCGACCGCGAGACCAGCGGCATCAAGTTCCTCACCGGCGAGTACGTCGTCATCCTCCGCGACGGCAAACTCGCCCGCGCCATGCGCGTCGGCGCCGCCCCCGAATGACCACCGCTCGCGGCGGCGCCCCCTTTTAGCCGCCGGGCTTGCCCGGCGCGTCTAGCGACGCTCGCACACGTCCAAACCATTCCGCGAAACGGCGCCTTACTTCTTCGGCGGCATCAGCGGCCGCCAGATCCCCCCGTAATCCTCGTCGTCCGACGCCACGCTCAGCGCCGAATCGTCCCACGCCGGCCCCGCGATCGCCTCCACCTTCACGCCGTCCAGCGTCCACGTCGCCTTCGCCTCCACCAGCTCCACCGGCTTGTCGTCACTCTCCGGCCGGACGACGGCGACCTGATATATGACCGACCGAAACGGCCCCGGATCGCCCGGGTCCGCCGCCGCCGCCGCCCACAGGTTGTTCGCCGGGTCCAGGTACAGATCGGCGCAGTCGCGGTGCCGATCCCCCTTGGCAAACCCCGCCCCCGGCGAATCCAACACCAGTTCGGCGTCCTTGGGCAGCCGAACGAGCTGCCCCTTCTCCTTGTCGGCCGTGCACAGCACGAGCTTCCCGCGCTTCGCGTCGCCCGCGCCCCCGCCCCGCAGCCCCAGGACGAACAAGTCCGGCTTGTCCTTCCGCGGCACGACGACCATCCCCTCGACCTGGTCCGTCAGGTCCCGCGGCAGGTAAAACCACCGCTGCACCGTCGCGACGAACGAGTCATTCCTTCGCACCAGTTCCACCTCCACCACCCGCCCGAACTCCGGCGTCTTCTCGTCCTGCGGCGAGACGATGACCGTGCTCTCGCACAGGTAGAACCGGTTCCGCCACCCCGGCACCGCCGCCACCGCCTCCAGATCGTTCAGGAAGGGCGTCATCCGCCCGCCGACCACGTCCACCGGCGTCACCACCGGCGCCCGCCCGAACGCGACCGTCAGCACCCCCAAAAACGGTCCCTGCGACCCGTCCTTCTCGTCGTGCACGACCAAAAAGCTGGCCGGGTCGATCTTCACCATCCCCGAAAAACTCGGCGGCTTGGCCGGCGCATGCCCGTTCGCCGGCGGCGGCGCCCAAACCTGACCCAGCGCGACCGACGGCAGCAACGCGAGCAACCCCAGGCGAACGAGCATCATGCGAGGCCTCCAAAGTAGCTCGACATTCCGACGTCGAGGACCCGTGTGGACGGGCCCATCCGGAACGAGCAAGACCAATCTTGACGAGCCAGCCCTCGACACCGAAATGTCGAGCTACTTGCTCGCCTCCAACAACACCGCGAACGGCACGTCTGCGAGCCTGCCGAACCGGTAATCCTTCGTCAGCTTCGCCCGCGTCGCCGCCGGCGACGTGATCCCGCACAAGAACCGCGCCAACTGTCGCGGCGTCGCCAGCGCCGGATGGCGCTCCGACTTCACCTTCTGAATCAGCGCCACCTCCTCCGCCGCGAGCCCGCGCTCGTGCGGGTCCGACAACCGCCCCTCGCGCTGCCCCAGGCACGTATCACAGTGCCCGCACGCGCCCGCCAGCGGCTCGCCGAAATACTCGAGCAGCGCCTGCGTCCGGCACCCCTTGTGCCGGACGAACCCGACGACCGTCGCCGTCCGCTCGACGTCCCGCCGCTCGCGCTCCAAAAACTGGTCTGCGAGCTTCCGCGTCAACGCGCGCAAGTCGATCGCACCGTCCTCGGACACCGCCCCATGATCGGTCGGGGAGTCCGCCGGGTTCGGCGTCACGACCTCCCGCAGCCGCCGGTACCCCATCCGCGACCCCGCCACTTCCAGCTTCAGATCCCCCCGCTCCTCCAGGTAATTCAGCGCC
>DASPKW010000219.1:0-3587 GCA_035627895.1 Tepidisphaeraceae bacterium
CGATGAGCTACCTGCTGGCGGCCCAGGGCGCGGTCGCGTGGCAGCAGCGCGGGTCGATCACGTCGGCGGTCACCCTGTTCCGCTCGATCGGCGGCGCGCTGGGCGTCGGCCTGCTCGGGGCGCTGTTCAACGTGCTGACGCGGGACCAACTCGCGGGCCTGGCGCAGTACGGCGTCACGCCCGCGCGCCTGCTCGACCCCCGCGGGCAGGTCGACTTGCCCCCGGCCCTCGCGGCCGACCTCCGGCGGGCGATCGCGTCGGGGCTGGGGTGGGTGTTCGTCGCGATGTTCGCGGTGGTCGTGGTGCAGTGGCTCGTCACGTTGCTGATGCCGGGCGGGCGGCCGGGGCACGCGGTGAGCGCGCGGGAGGGGATGGAGGCAATGGGGTAAGGTGCGCCGGACGTTCCGCGCCGCGCGTCGCGCCCCGTTTAGCCGCGACCCCAAGGGCGAGCTTCGAGCGAGTCCGAAGGCGAGCGCGTCCGGCGCGGTCGCGAAGACGCGCTCGCGTGCGGGCGGTGCTGTCGCTTGCCCTCCGGGTCGCGGCTAAACGGTGGCGCTAACCTCCGCTCACAGGCGGCAGCAGCGCGAGTTCATCCCCGTCGTGCAACACCGCGTTCGCGTCGACCTTCGTCATGTTCACGGCGTACGCCGTCCTCGCGAGCGCCGGGCTGACCGCCGGGTATCGCGCCGCGACGGCGGTGACCGCGTCCGCAACGGTCGCGCCGTCCGACAAGTCCAGCGACGTCTGCGTCGTCTGCGCGAGGTCGCGCAGGAGCGCGAATAGTCGGACGTGTACCGTCATGCGACGCCCGCCGTTACGGGGACGGCCTTGACCGGTCGGAACTCGGGCCGGCCGACTTTTGCGAGCACGGGGTGCACGCGGAACCGCCGACCCAATAAGAGAAGGGTCACCGCCGCGACGGCCATCGCGGCTCCGCCCCAGCCGACGACTGGCGACCCCGTCCAATCGTGCGGCCGCACCGGTGACATGCCCGCGCTGACCGCCACGATCGTGGCGAGGATCGGCCCGACAGCCAGTAGCAGCCAGCCGAGCGCCCGGACGAACTTGGCGACGCGGATCCGCGACCGCGCCGCGCGGGCGCACGACGGGCAGAGGCGGTGGTGCGTGACGAACCGGTGGCCCATCTCGCCCGTGGAGAGGGGCAGGTGGGCCATGACTACGCAGAGGGCGACGTGGCCCCAGGAGATCGGCTCCTTCGGCCGATACCAATACTCCCAGATCACGCCGAGCACGCCGGCGAGTTCGGCGCTACAGCCCGAGCAATTCCCCGCGGCGGCGGCACGGGCGGGCGCGTGGGCGGCCGCGAGCCGTGACGATACGAAGTGAAGGGACTCCGCGCGGGACGCGAAGTGGGCCTTGATCTGCCAGGTCGGCGCGCCCTCGTCGATCAGGCGGTCGATGATGGGGTAGGCGTCGGGCCCGCCGACCGGCTCGGCGCCGCGGCCGCCAATCACCTTCACGGGCCTTCGCGGTTTGGGCGGGGCGGTTTCCATGGGATTGCGACCAAAGAAATCCGGCTGCGCCGGAATCCGACTCCGCACGAGTCGGCGTGGATCTGGGGTCGAGAGTACCGCGCGAGAGCGACGACTCACTTCACCTTCACCGTCCACTCGATCCCGTTCCCGATCGCCACCTCCACGCTGCTCGCATCCTCCCGCGACCGCAAATACCGCACGAAGTCCGCGAGCTCCGTCCGGTGGGTCGTCGCGTTGTCGGTCAGGACGCTCCCGCCGACGCGGAGCTTGGGCCAGAGGGTTTCGAAGTAGTCGCGGCAGGCGGGTTTGTCGGCGTCGATGAAGGCGAGGTCGATCGGGCCGGGGATCTTCGCCAGCACCTCGTGGGCGTCGCCCAGGTGGTTGGTGATCACGTCGGCCAGGCCGGCCTTGGCGAAGTTGGCCTTGCTCGCGTCGAACTTTTTCTGGCTCAGGTCGATCGTGTGCAGGCGGCCGCCGGTGCGCTTCAGGGCGGCGCCCCAGAACAGACCGGAGAAACCGTAGCTCGTGCCGACCTCGACGACGACCTTGGCGGCGGCCGACAGGGCGATGTGGTAGATCAGGTCGCCCTCGGCCCGGGGGATTTGCCAGTGGTCGTCCCGCGTCTTGCGGAGCGCGTCCACCTCGTCGATCACGGCGAGAATCTGTGCGTCCATCATGCGGGGGCAAGTGTATCCGCGCCATGCGACGGAACCAACCACGGGCGGCGTCGCAGGGCGGGTCAGTCGAGGTCGAACGCGCCCGGCGCGTCGCCGGGGGACCGTTCGGGATTCGGCGCCACCGGGGCCGGCGGCGCGCCGTCGCGCGGCGGCGGCCCGGTCAGCGTGAACCGACCGCAGCCCGAGGCCGTCACCGTTACGCACAGGATCGCGCCCACCACCGCCGCGCGCCACCGTCCGGTCGGACGCGTGCCCGTCGATCCGGCCGGCGACCCGCTTCGCTCGGGCGGCCGGGGGGTTCGCACCCCCGCTCGCCCGCAGCGGCTCAGGCCGTCCACCACGTTTCCCGTTGTCACATCCGGTCGGCTCATTGGGCCGAATGCTAAGAGGGACGCGGTTACGGCGGAGCGCGAAAAATGGGATTGCCGAGCAGGTATCCGCCGTTCGGTGCGACATCCCGCCGCCCGCCGCGCGGGTGCGTCGGCCAAGCCGCAATGGGCCGTTTCCTGCACGGTGGGGTAAGGGCGTTATCCACAATATGAGGTATTTTTGCTCCCGATCGCAGGGCCGGCGGTCAGGCGAAGTCAGACCGTTCGCTTGAAGAACGACCCGGGCTGGCCTCGCGCACGAGGTCAGCCCGGGTCTGTTTTGATCGGACCCGTTTCGCGTTCGACCTCGATTACTAGACCGCCAAAGCGACCCTGCCGTCGTCGCCGAGCACGCGGGGCCCTTTCCGATCCGAGTTACGTCCGGCGCCCGCACTCGGGGCAGCGGTCGTGGCCGGCCCGCAGGTCGTAACCGCAGCCGACGCACCGTCCGGTCCGCCGGCGACGCGCGGCCTCCCGCCCTCGCGCCACGTGCACGAACCAGAACACGGGCCACGCGGCGCCCGCGGCGCAGATTGCCCAGAGCGGTACGAGTATCAGGGTCGACCGGGTCCGGCCGGACTCCTGTCGGCCGACGAGGAAGCCGAGCACGCCGGTCGCCCCGTTGTCGCGGACGAGGCCGGCGTACAGGTCGGGCGCGGGCCGCCACTCCATGTATTTCCAGCCGCCGTCGTGCTCCCACAGCCAGTCGCCGGGCTCGTGGGCGCCCCACCAGGCGGTCATGTCGCCGCGCGAGAGGGTCCACCCGAATTGTTCCTCGTACCCGTACCATGCCCAGCGGCGGCCGACGCTCCGCGTCGTGACCCAGGCGACCGCTACGGCGATCACGACCAGGGTGAGGAACACGGCGAAGGCGTGACCGGCCCAGCGGAGCATGTCCCTTCTGACGCCCGGAAGGGGTGTGGGTTTCGCGGTGTGTCAGACGTGGGCCGGGAATCCCGTGTTCCGGGACACGCGTCGCAGGCGATATGGTGGCGTGCGTCGTTCGAGAGTTTCCTGCAGCTTGCGGGCGTCGAGCCGACGCGCTC
>DASPKW010000220.1:0-11748 GCA_035627895.1 Tepidisphaeraceae bacterium
CCGGAGCGGCCACCGCCACCGCCACCGAAGCCGCCGCCGCCCCCACCGGTGCCGCCACTGCCGCCGAACCCGCCGCCACCGCCGCTGGGCCGGCCGCCGAAGCCACCACCACCACCGCCGCCACTGCTGCCGCGGCGTTCACCGAACCCGCCGCCGCCGCCACCGCCGCGGCGCTCGCGCCGGCTCGGGGCGTCCGGGTCCATCCCGGGGGGCGGGGTCGCCGTGATCGGCCCCGACGGGTCCTGCCCGAGCGCCTTGCGCTTGCCGAGCTCGAACAGTTCCTTCAGGGTCTCGTTCTTGTACGGGTTGAACGGGCGCGGCCGCTTCGCCGCCTTCACGCCCGTCCAGAACGCCTTGCGCGCACGCTTACGGCCCGGGTATCCCTTGGCCATGTCAATCCAGCTCCATTCCGTGTCCCCTAATCCCTACAAAAGTCCCCTCGGTCCGCTCCCGCGCCGGGCGATGGAATGTGACTCGATGGTCCCCGGCCCCCGACGATGACCCTTCCCGGCCACCCGTCAAACGCCAACCTGGAAGACACGCGAGCCCATGCCGTTGCCCGGCCGAACCGAGATGTGATTACCCCAACCGCTAGGGTTCTCCCCAACATATAGGCATTTCGTTGCCGGCACGCAATCCCCGTCAGGGGCAATACTCATCGTCCACTCATGGACGAGCGCTGCCGCGGTTTGAAGCCCATAGTAGGTCCCCCCGGGCCGCGCGTGTCAAGTCGATGCGATTGGGGTTACGCAAAACCTCAGATTGGCTGCCACTCCCGACAAACTGGAAGTCCGTTTGGATCAGAACGGGTCGGCTTGGGTCGACAGGTTTTCGAACCGCGTGCTGCGGTTGTTGAACGTCAGCTTGACCGCGCCGGTCGGGCCGTTCCGCTGCTTGGCGATGATCACCTCGGCGATGTTGTCGGGGACGAAGTCGGGCTCCTGAAGGCGGTAGTAGTCCTCGCGGTGGAGGAGCATGACCACGTCGGCGTCCTGCTCGATCGAGCCGGACTCGCGGAGGTCGCTCATGCGCGGGCGGTGGCCGTCGCGGCTCTCGCTGCCGCGGTTCAACTGCGAGAGCTGGATGACGGGGACCTCGAGCTCGCGGGCGACGGCCTTGGTGCCGCGGCTGATGACCGACACCTGCTCCTGCCGGCTGTCGATGCCCGGGGCGTCCATGAGCTGCAGGTAGTCGATCATGATCATCTTCACGTCGTGCTGCATCTTGAGGCGGCGCGACTTGGCGCGGAGGTCGAGCGGCGTGAGGCCGGGCGAGTCGTCGACCCAGATCGGGACCTTCGACAGCGTCGAGACCATCTGGGCCATCTTGATGTACTCGTCGTTGGTCATCATGCCGCGGCGGACCTTGTGGGCGTCGATCGCGGTGAGCGAGCAGAGCATCCGCTGGACGAGCTGCTGCTTGCTCATTTCGAGGCTGAACACGGCGCACGGGAACATCTCGCTCCCGCTGTGTCCGGTCGCGATGTTCTCGACGATGTTCATCGCGAACGACGTCTTCCCCATCGACGGGCGGGCGGCGATGATGATCATCTCGCCCCGCTGGAGCCCGTTGAGCATGTCGTCGAGCTCGAAGTACCCGGTCATGATGCCCCGGGTGCCCTTCTCCTCGAGCATGGCGTAGACCTCGTGGGCCAGGTCGCCAATGGGGGTCAGCGAGCCGGAGACCTTCTTCTCGGCGATCGCGAAGATGCGCTTCTCGGCGTTCTCCAGGACGTTCTCGGCCTTGTCGTGCGGGGCGTAGGCCTCGCGCAGGATGTCGTTGCTGGCGGCGATCAGTTGGCGGAGCAGCGCCTTCTCGCGGACGATGCCGGCGTAGTGGATGCCGTTGGCGGCGTTGGGCACGGCGTTGAGGACGGCGGCGAGGTACTCGACCCCGCCGATCTCCTCGAGCTGACCCTGCTTGATCAGCTCCTCGCGGACGATCATGGCGTCGATCGGCTTGTTCTGGTCGTACAGCTTCCGCATCACGTCGAACAGGATCTGGTGGTCGACCTGGAAGAACGCCTCCTTGTCGACGATCTGGACGATCTGCCCCGAGATCTCCTTGCCGATGTCGAGCATCATCGACGCGATGACGCACATCTCCGACTCCACCGAGTTGGGCGGGAGGCGGTCGAACATGCGGGCGATCGGGGTATCGACGAGCTGGGCGGCCATGGGTTTTGTGAGGCTAGCGGGGTGGCGGCAAGGACCCGAACATCAATTTAACGGGTGAGATTGAGGACGCAATCGGCAAATGCGGTTGAGCGGGATGAGAATACGGGGTGTGGCGCGGGATGAGCGCTTTGAAGCCGGAGGAGGACAGGTTTTGCACGGGGGATGCACAGGGGGTGTCGCGAAAGAGTTTGGTGAATGCGTAAATGAATGAAGAGTGATCACTTAGGGTTACGAAGGTCTGGGAAACCGGCGCCTTTTCGGCGCCAAAGCGCCCCCAAAGCGCCCCCCGAATCGCCCCAAAGCGCCCCCGGCCCGATCCCAGACCGACATGGAATCGACCAAGGTTGGTCGGCGGTGTTCGACTGGGATATCAAAGAGCGCGATCTATAGCTACGGGGGGGGTCACGCGGGGGTGGTGATTGGCGCGCACGGTGGTGGGCGGGGGAGCTGGAATGCGGGAAGTTTTCAGGGGATTGGCTGTGGGGAACGTGGCGCGGGCGTCGCGTCGTTCGCGCTTCGTGCGCGGATTTGGACGAACGAACGCAGTCGGGGTGGAACGGCGCCCACGTGCACCTTCGGTGCGACCGCTAAGTACGTCCTTGAACTTCTAGACGGGTGCGCGCGGAACGAGGCGCACTCCTTGCGGGGAGTGCGCCTCGTTTGTGCGTCGGTAGTCGCGAAGCCGCGAGCGGCGGGCGATTACTCGTTGGGTTGGGCGGCGGCGGCCGCGGCGGCGGCGTCCGCCTTGGCTTGTTCGGCGCTGTAGGCGTCGATCGCGGCCTTGGACTCGGCGTCGGGGGCGACGTAGACCTTGAGGTCGGTCTCGAGGTCGTCGGCGAAGCGGATCTTGACCGTGTAGGTGTCGATCCGGTCCAGCTTGCCGGGGAGCAGGACGTCGTCGGCGTTGACGTTGTACCCGTCGGCCTGGAGCTGCTTGGCAATGTCGGTCGCGGAGACGGCGCCGTAGAGGTGGCGCTGCTCGTTGGCCCGGCGGACGAGGGTGACGTCCTTGCCCTCGAGCGTCTTGAGCAGGCGCTCCTGCTGTTCGCGGCGCTCGCGCTCCTGGCGCTCGATCTCGGCCCGGCGGGCCTCGACCTTTTTCAGGTTGCCCTTGGTCGGCTCGACCGCGAGGCCCTGGGGGATGAGGTAGTTCCGGGCGTACCCGGGCGAGACCTCGACGACGTCGCCGACGCGGCCGACGTTCTTGATGGATTCCTGGAGGAGGAGTTTGACGTTGGGCATGGTTGTGTCCTGTTTGATTCGTGGTTGTTGGGTTGGAAACGTGAAACGTGAAGACGTTAAACATGAAGAAGGGATCTCGCGGATTTTGGCATGCTCACTGAAGTGAGCACCCCGCGCCCCCCTTCTTCATGTTTCATGTTTCATGTCTTCACGCATCAGAACGGGATGTCGTCGTCCTTGAACTGTTCTTCTTCGCCGAAGGGTTGTTGGGGGGCGGGGCCGCGCTGTTGGGGGGGGCCGCCGGCGTTGTTGCGCTGGGGGGCGGGGCCGCGGCGTTGATAGCCGCCACCACCACCACCACCGCCACCGCCGCCACCTTCGCCGCCCTCGTCGTACGAGCCCGAGGAGAAGCCGCCACCGCCGGGCCCGCCGGCGCCACCGCCGTCGCGGCCGCCGATGAACTGGAAGTTGTCGACGTGGACGGTCAGCTTCGACCGCTTGCCGCCGCCGTTCTTGTCTTCCCACTGGTCGTACTTCAGGCGGCCCTGGATGAAGATGGGCTTGCCCTTGGTGAAGTACTGGTTGATGAGCTCGGCGGTCTTGGCGAAGGCGGAGCAGTCGACGAACGTGACTTCCTCACGTTCCTCGCCGTTGGCCAGCTTGTACTTGCGGTTGCAGGCGATCCCGAACTCGCAGACCTGGGTCTGGCTCGGGAGGAACTTCACCTGGGGGTCGCGGGTCAGGTTACCCATCAGGATGACTTGGTTGAAGCTGGCCATGGGGCTCCTTCTGTAAGGATCGGTCTGGTTTGCGGACTGATTCGGGCGTCGATCCTAACCGGAAGCCGAATCAAGTTCGGAATCCGTAAGGTTCTCACGACAGGTCGATTTGGAGTCCGTTCCCGGGGGGCGATCCTTCGAAATCCGGGGAAGACAGGGCCGCTGAAGCGGCCCTGCCGTCCCGGAGTGGGTTAGTCCTTGTCGGCGCCGGCTTCGGCGGCAGGGGCGGCGGCGGGGGCCTCGTCGCGGCGGCCGCGGGGGCCACCGTAGCCGGGGCGGTCGCCGCCGCGGTCACCGCGGTCGCCGCCGTACCCACCGCCGCCACCGAATCCACCGCCGCCGCCACCGAACCCGCCGCCGAAGCCGCGCTCGGGGCGCTCCTCGCGGGGCTCGGGCTTCTGGGGCTCGTGGTTCTGGATCTCGTCGGCCGAGAGGTGGTCGGCCTTGAGGATCAGGACGCGGAGGACGTCTTCGGACAGCTTGACGTCGCGCTCGATGGCGGTGATGGCCGAGGTCGGGGCGGTGAAGTAGGCGGAGACGTAGACGCCGCGCTTGTTGTTCTTGAGCTCGTAGGTGAGCTTGCGCTCGTCCCACTTCTTGAGGACGGCGACCTGTGCGCCGTGGGCCTCGAGGAACTTGCGGGCGGTGGCGAGGGTGTTCTCGACCTCGGTGGCGGCGCCGGCGGGGAAGAGGAACATCGCTTCGTACTGATTGATGGTGGTGCGTGCCATGATGGGGTCCGTAGCTCCCGAGCTTGGGTTATGGCCGGTTGGGGCCGGCCGCTTTTACTGAACCACGAAGGTCACGAAGGGCACGAAGAAGATCTGGAGTTGATTCCTTCGTGTGATTCGTGTGTTTCGTGGTTAACTCTTTCCTTCGACGTTGAACTGGTTCATTGCCGCGTTGAGGCCCTTGTCGACCCAGGTGACGACCGCGCCGGCGGCGCGGGCGAGGGCCTGTTCGACGAGGGGCCGCTGGTCGGGGGTGAACTTCCCCAGCACGTAATCACGCTGGGGCACCCGCGGGGGCGGCATGTCGATCCCGATCCGGAGTCGCGGGTACTTGTCGGTATCCAGCGACGTCTCGATGCTCTTGAGGCCGTTGTGGCCTCCCGGGCTCCCCGCGCCGCGGAGGCGGATCTTCCCGCACGGCAGGGCCAGGTCGTCCAGCACGATCAGGCAGTCGGCGGGGGTGAGCTGGTAGAAGCTCAACGCCGCCTGGACCGACCGGCCGGACAGGTTCATGTACGTCAGCGGCTTGAGCAGGAGGACCTTTTCGGTCCCGCCGGTGGAGCCGAGGCTGAGCGCGCCGTCGATCGTGAGCCCGTCGAACTTCGACTTGGCGAACGTCTCGAACGCGCCCGGCCCGCCGGTGACCCACCCGAGGCGGGCGGCGACCTGATCGATCGCCTCCCATCCGACGTTGTGGCGGGTGCCGACGTACTCCTTTCCGGGATTGCCCAGGCCGACGACGATCTTCATAGCAGTAGGCGGTAGGCAGTAGGCGGTGGGCAGAAATGCAGGGCGTTTGTCCGCCTACTGCCCTCTGCCTACTGCTTACTGAATTACTCCTTCTTCTCGCCCTCGGCGGCGTCGTCGGTGGCGCCGATGACTTCGGGCTCGGCCACGCCTTCGGCGGCGGCGGCGTCTTCCTCGACGACTTCCTTGACCGAGCAGACGATCAGGTCTTCGTCCTGCAGGGCCTTGACGCCGTCGGGCAGCTTCAGGTCCTTGATGTGGATGACGTCGTTGAGGCCGAGGTCGGCGACGCTGACGCGGATCTCGTTGGGGATGTTGGTGACCGTGCACTCGATCTCGAGGTCGGCCAGGTTCTGCTGGAGGACGCCGTTCTCGGCCTCGCCCTTGGGCGTGCCCTTGAGGACGAGCGGGACGGTGACCTGGACGGTCTCGTTGAGGTCGACGCGGGCGAAGTCGACGTGGAGGACCTCGAGGCCGAGGTGGTCGTACTGGACGTCCTTGACGAGGACGGTCTCGCTCTTGCCGTCGAGGGCGAGGGCGAACACGTGGGTGCCCTTGTTCAGGTACCCGACGAGCTCCTTCTTGGGGAGGGTGACGGGGATGACGGCCTCCTTGTGGCCGTAGATGACGCCGGGGACGAACCCGGCGTCGCGGAGGCGCTTGTTGCGCCGCGAGCCGAGCTCGGGGCGGGCCTTGACGTCGATCGATGCGGTCTGGGACATGTGGGGGCTCCTAATGCGTAACGATTAATGCTTAAGGTTGGCGGGCGAGGGCGTTACTTGGATCCCTTGCCGTTCGAGAACAGGGCGCTGACGGACTCGTTCCGGTGGATGCGGTGGATGGCCTCGCCGATCAGGCCGGCGACGGACAGGACCTCGAGGCGGTTGGCGATCGGCTCGCACCGGTTGCCGATCGTGATCGTGTCGGTCACGGCGAGCTTGGTGTACGGGCAGGCGGCGAGGCGCTCGAGGGCGGGCGGGGCGAAGACGGCGTGGGTGGCGGCGATGTACACGTCGGCGGCGCCGTGCTCCTTGATCAGCTTGACGGCCTCGGTCACGGTGCCGGCGGTCGTGATCATGTCGTCGACCATCAGGACGTTCTTGCCCTCGACGTCGCCGATGATGTTCTTCGACTCGACCGTCGACCCGCCCTTGCGGCGCTTGTCGATGATCGAGATCTCGCCGCCGAGGATGTTGGCGAACGCCTGCCCGCGCTTGACGTTGCCGACGTCGGGCGAGACGAACACGCGGTTCGACAAATTGAGCGACGACATCCACTTGCTGATGACCGGGCTGGCCGACAGGTGGTCGACGGGGATGTCGAAGAAGCCCTGGACCTGGGCGGCGTGGAGGTCGACGGCGACGACGCGGTCGGCCCCGGCGCGCTCGAGCAGGTTGGCGACGAGCTTGGCGGTGATCGGCGTGCGGCCCTCGTCCTTGCGGTCCTGGCGGGCGTAGCCGAAGTACGGGACGACGGCGGTGACCCGGTCGGCGCTGGCGCGCTTCAGGCAGTCGATCCAGATCATCAGCTCCATCAGGTGGGCGTTGACCGGGTGACTGGTGGACTGGACGACGAAGCAGTCGCGGCCGCGGACGTCCTCGTCGACCTTGACGATCAGCTCGCCGTCGGGGAACAGCTCGGTGCGGCCGCGGCCCATCGGGAGCTGCAGGTAGTCGCAGATCCGCTGCGCGAGCTGGGGGTTGGCCCGCCCGGTGAAGACCTTCAAGCTGTCGGCGTCACTGCGCATCGGTGATCTCGCGGAAGCGTTAGTCGGCCTTGGTGACGTTGCTTGCTACAGTAGACCCCTCGCGGACGATGCCGTCGCGCGGGACGCACGCGAACGGCCCGATCACGCACGACGCGCCGATCGTGGCGCCCCGGCCGACGTACGTGAACGGGTGGATCACCGTCTCCATGCCGATGGCGGCGCCGTCCTCGACGTAGGTGTTCTCGGGGGAGACGATCGTCACGCCGTGCTCGAACAGCTTGCGCTGGATGCGGGCCTGGAGGATGCGGTCGACCTCGGCGAGCTGCTGGCGGGTGTTGACGCCGATCACGTCGTCCTGGGCGACCGCCTGGACGGCGACGACCTTCCGGCCGGCCTTGCGGAGGATGCCGAAGACGTCGGTCAGGTAGTACTCGCCCTTCTTGTTAGTCGTGTTGGTGAGCTGGGAGAGGGCGAGCAGGAGGTCTTCGACGCGGACGCAGTAGTAGGACGGGAAGACCTCGCGGATGTCGCGCTGCTCGGGCGTGCAGTCGACCTGCTCGACGATCTCGACGAACTCGCCGGCGGCGTCGCGGAGGACCCGGCCGTAACCGGTCGGGTCGTCGAGGACGGCGGTCGCCATGGAGGCGGCGGCGTGGTCGTCCTTGTGGGCGGTGTGGAGCGTCCGGAGGACCTCGCCGCGGATCAGCGGGCCGTCGCCGGCGAGGATGAAGACGTCCCCGCCGTGCATTTTCCGGAGTTCGGCCTCGCACACGCGGGCGGCGTGACCGGTGCCGAGCTGTTCGGTCTGCTCGACGAAGGTGATGCGCTTGTCGGAACCGAACGCGGCGATCACCTCGTCTTTGCCGTGACCGACGACGAGGATGATGCGCGTGCATCCGGCGTCGTAGCAGGCCTGGATGACGTAGTGGAGCATCGGCCGGCCGCAGACGTTGTGGAGCGTCTTGGGCAGGCGCGACTTCATCCGGGTGGACTTGCCGGCGGCGAGGATGATGGCGGTGGAGGACATAGGGTTCAGGGTTCAGGGTTCAGCCGGGATCAGGGGAGCATTCTGCTGAACCCTAAACCCTGAACCCTAACCACTAGACGAAGCTACCCCGCAAGGATTCGAACCTTGACAAAGAGTACCAAAAACTCTTGTGCTACCGTTACACCACGGGGTAGTGGGAACGAACCGGAAGGGGGTCGCCAGGGCGTCCGTGGTGTGACGCGAAGGCGGGAGGGAAGCTTAAGTGCCCGACACGTCTACCCTTCCGGCCTGTGGCCGAACCTCTCGACGCGTCGCAAAGCCCTGCTTTTGAGGAGGGGCTAGTTTATTGTGAGATGGGGGGTTGTCAAGACGGGAGTTCACCACAGACGCGCAGAGGGCGGAGAGGACCGCCGTCAGCCACAACGCAACGCGGTGCCGAGGCGTTCGAAACGGGGGATGGGGTCGAGAGGGGCGGTGTCGGCGCGTCGTCCGACCTGTGGTCAACCGTTAAAGATCGGTCGGACTTCGGCCGGGATCAGGTCGTAGAGGAGGCGTTCGTAGCGGCGATATTCGCGGTATCGGAACGTGTCGCCGGCGTCGGAGACGAGGGTGTCGTTGCCACCCCCGCCGAAAAGGAAGTCGGCCCCGTCGTCGCCGTGGAGGTCGTCGGCGCCGGATTGGCCGAAGAGGTGGTCGACGCCCGCGCCGCCAGCGAGGGTGTCGGAGCCGTCCATGCCGAAGATCCAGTCGTCGCCGCCGGAGGGGCCGTTGGTGATGGCGTCCCCGTAGCAGAGGTCGTCGCCGCGGCCGGCGACGAGGACGTCGTCGCCGGCGTTGCCGACGATCGTGTCGGAGTTGGGGCCGCCCCAGGCGAAGTCGTCGCCGCCGCCCAGGCGGATGAGGTCGCGGCCGCCCCCGCCGTCGGCGACGACGCGGCCGCCGAGGACGGCGGACGCGTCGAGCGTGTCGTGGCCCTGATCGCCGGACACGTACGTGTAGGTGGCGGCGGCGTTGGTGGCGCGGAGCGTGTCGTTGCCGAAGCCGCCGAGGACCTCGAAGTTGAGGGAGGACGACTCGAGCGTGTCGTCGCCGCCGCCGCTCATGCCGACGGGGATGCCGAGGTTGGCGATGAGGGTGTCGTTGCCGCCGAAGCCGTCGACACGGATGCGGTGGACGTTGTGGGCCGGCTTTCGTGGCGAGTGGTTGACGAAGACGCGAATCTCCGGCTGGCCGACGGTCTGGATGACGACCTGGCCGGCGTTCGCGTCGATGGTGACGGTGATCTGGTCGTCGCCGGCCGTGCCCTCGATGGCGAGGACGTTGGCGTCGTAAAAGCGGGCGGTGGTCAGGAGGACGCGGGGCTCGAGGCGGGCGACGTGTGAACTCATGGCGGCGGCTCCCCGGGGGTACTCGCGGATCATGGGCGGGCGGTCGGGTGGAAACGAGACGGGGTAATTGTAAGGAAAGTCGGCGCGGGGGCGCGTACTATTTCCGCGGTCGAGGCGCGCCCGCCGGGGTTTGGAAAATCCTTGCCTTTGGCGGACCGCGGCGCGAGACTGGTGTCCGGGAAGGTGTCGTCGGACGATCGAATACTACCAGGAGTCGACTCATGCAGTCTTCCCGTCGTGTGATGCCGCTGGCCTTGGCGGCGATGGTGGCGTGCGTGCTCGCGAACGTGTCGGTCGCCCGGGCCGCCGAGAAGGCCGAGGGCGGGACGAAGTTTCTCCGCTTCGTGGAAGAGGGCCGGGACGGCGGGCGGCTGGAGACGGCGATCGCCACGTACAAGAACGACAAGGGGCAGCAGGTGCACCTGGTGGCGGCCGTGCACATCGGCGACCCGGGGTATTACGCGTCGTTGAACAAGACCTTCGAGGGGTACGACGCCCTGCTGTTCGAGATGGTCAAGCCGAAGGACCTGGAGATGGCGGCGGCGGGCAAGGCGCCGCGCGGCGGGGGCGTCGGGGTCGTGCAGTTGATCCAGCGCGGGATGAAGTACTTCCTGGAGCTCGATTACCAGCTCGACGGGATCGACTACACGAAGAAGAACTTCGTCCACGCCGACCTGACGGCCGAGGAGTTCGAGCGCCTGCAGGACGAGCGCGGGGAGTCGCTGTTGGGCATGATGCTGCAGAACATGTTCAAGGAAATGGCCAAGGGGAACGCCGGGGCGGGCGCGCAGATGGACCCGGCGGCGCTGCTCGAGGCGTTCATGGCCCCGGACAGCGCCCGGCGGTTGAAGATGGTGCTGGCCAAGCAGTTCGAGAACATGGAGGAGATGGTCAAGGGGATGGAGGGCCCGAACGGCTCCGTCCTGCTGACCGAGCGGAACAAGGCGGCCGTGAAGGTCATCAAGGAGCAGCTCGCGGCGGGCAAGAAGAATCTGGGCCTGTTCTACGGGGCGGCCCACATGATGGACATCGAGAAGCGCCTGGAGGACATGGGGTTTAAGCGGACGGCGCTGGAGTACCGCGTGGCGTGGGACATGTCCGCCAAGGGCGGCCGCGGCGGCGACGCCCGCCGGGCCGATGACGCCCCCCCTGCCCGCGAGCAGAAGCCGGACGACCGCGACGCGAAGATCGACAAGCTGCTGGAGAAGATCGAGCGGCTGGAGAAGAAGCTCGACGAGATGGAGAAGGGGAAGAAGTAGGGAGGCGTCACGTTGAAGGACTCGAACATCGGCGCACCAACGGCACGAAGCCCACGGAACACGTTCCGTGGGCTTTTTGTTGCCCCGACGTGGACGCGCGTGCGCGCGGTCGGGGTCGTGGTGCTGCTCGCGAGCTACGTGGCGTTCCGCGGGTGTTCGCGCGTGCGGCCGGTCGAGCCGGCGCCGTCGCCGGCGTTGCGGGTGATGACGTTTAACCTGGACGTCGACGCGCCCGAGCGCGAGTCGGCCCTGAAGGCGATTGAGGAGGCGGGAGCGGACGTCGTGTGCCTTCAGGAGGTCAGCCCGGACTGGGAGCGGGCGCTGGCGGCGCGGTTTCGGGCGCGGTACCCGGAGATGCGGTTCGTGCGGGCGCCGAACCCGTACGGCGGGGCGGCGATCTTGTCGCGGTTTCCGGTGCACCGGCACGCGGAGATTCCGATCGCGCCGGGCGGGTGGTTTCCGAGCCAGTGGGCGGTGGTCGAGACGCCGCTCGGGCTGGTGCAGGTGCTCAACGTGCACTTGCGCCCGCCGGCGACGGACGGCGGGAACAAGGTGATCGGGGTGTTCACGTCGGGCGGGCCGCGGAAGCGGGAGGTCGCCGAGATCTTGTCGAAACTGGAGCCCGGCGTGGCGACGATCGTGGCGGGCGATTTCAACGAGGGCGACGGCGGCGGGGCAGTGGGCGTCGTACGCGGACGGGGGCTGGCGGATTGCTTATCCCAGTTCGACAAGCACACGCAGACCTGGCGGATGCGTGGGGGCGGGCTCATCCGGCTGGCGGAGCGGGCG
>DASPKW010000221.1:0-2927 GCA_035627895.1 Tepidisphaeraceae bacterium
TACGAGGTCGTCCTCAAGATCGGCTCCGACAAACCCCACCCCGGCGGTCCCAAAGACCCCACCCGCCCGATCGGCACGATCCCCGCCGTCTGGACCTACTCGTACGGTTACGTTCAGGCGCCGCGCGGCCGCGCCAACGAGTTCGTCCCCGGCCTCCCGCCCTACAACCCCTGGGTGCAGCGCCCGCCCGGCGTCAACGAATACTGGGCCGAGCTCGACTTCCCCGAGTTCGGTAAGGCCGGCGACTTCGACAAGGCCCTCTACAACACCTTCTGCCAGACCCGCCACCACCCCGAGCTCTTCGACGTCCGCCCCGCGATCGACGGCCGATACCACACCCTCACCACCGACTGGCGCACCGAGCTCCGCCCGATCCCCAACGTCACCGACGCCCAGGTGGTCGAGCAGGGGGGCTACCACTGGGTCAACGACAAGTCCGTCCCCTTCGACGCCTACCTCGGCAACCCCCTCAAGCGCCTTGGCAAAGACCGCTACGCCGTCTACGCCGGCAAAGAGGCAAACCACTGGCTCGACGGCAAACCTGTCGCCCGCAACGTGAAATACGTCCCCAGCATGGCCGGCCAACTGAACGTCGGCGTCTGGCTCCCCGACTGGGCCGGCCCCGCCCCCTGGCACACCGCCGAAGTGCGGATCGCCTCCGTCAAGATCTGGCAGTACAACGACGACGGCGACGTCCGCGGCGTCCTCACCAAGGACATCCCGGACAACTTCGGCAAGGACGGAAAGGCGATCAAATGACGAAGGCCGAAACCCGAAGCTCGATTCAATGACGAAAGACCAAGGACGAATGACGAAACGGGGTGCGTGCGCGATGGGTCGTAAGGCGCTTTCCCGCCACAAGTGGCGGGCTATATGAAGCGCGATTCAAACGAGCAGCGCCGTCGAGCCGGTACGACGTCGTTGGCGCTACCCCTCCGACTCGTCCTCATCCCCCACCAAATACAACCGGTCCTTCCCCCCGCGCTTGGCCTTCTGCATCAGGCAGTAGTCCGCCGCCTGGATCAGTTCGGCCATGTTTCGTGCGTCCCACGGGAACGTCGCCAGGCCGCCGGAGATCGTCAGGACGCCCTTGCCATTGGCCCCCAACCCGGGGAACTCGGCGGACGCCATCAGTCGCTTAAACCGCGCGAAGACCTGCCGCGGCGTCTGCGGGGGCTTGGCAGGCAGGGGGGGCTTGCCGGCGTCCTTAGGAAGTCGCGGGCCCTCCTTTTCCCAGAAGACGACGGCGAACTCGTCCCCGCCGATGCGGGCGACCAGGTCGTGCTCGCGGCAGCACCTTTTGATGAGGGTGGCCGTCTCTTTCAGGATCTGGTCGCCGGCGCCGTGGCCGAACGTGTCGTTGTATTTCTTGAAGTCGTCGATGTCGAACAGCAGGAGCGTGACGGGGAACCGCTCGGTCGTCGCCTTGGCGATGATCTTGGCGAGGAAGTGCTCGAAGTGTCGGCGGTTCGACACGCCCGTGAGTTGGTCGGTGATCGCAAGCTGGTAGAGGCCGTTGTGGCGATCCTGGAGCCCGGCGACCTTGCCCACGAGGCCGGCGATCTGGGCGAGCAGGTGCCGCGCGGCTTGGGCGTCTTGGTCGGCGGACAGGAGCAGGTGGATCGTGCCGGCGTCCTCGCTGGCGCCGGTGGCGCGGACCTGATGCGAGAGGGCGACCACGCCATCAGGCACCTCGAGCGGCGGGGCGTTCTTCTTCGCGTCCTGGTAGGCGAGCCGCATCGTCGGGCCGACGATTGCGGAGAGCCGGCGGACGCCGGCGGCGGGGGCGTCGGCGGGGTGTTGGAGCAGCGCATCGAGCAGCACCTCCGCGAGCGGCAGGCCCTGAAGGGATTCGGTGGCGGTGGGGGCATCGGTGACGCGAACGTCGGCGGGCGGCGCGGCGCCGTTGCCGTCGGACTCGATCGGGCGGGTCGGCTGCGCGACGCGGAGGACGGGCGCGCCGAGCATCTGCTGGATCTCGCCGGGGTTGGCGGGCGTGATCAGGTAGTCGTCGGCTCCGAACTCGAGCATCTTGCGGGCCAGGCCTTCGAGGGAGGGCTGACCGAAGAGGATGAGCCGGCCGTCGCCGCACAGTTCGCGCAGGGTGCGGACGGCGGCCTCGGGGCGGCGCTCGACGGGCTCGGCGGACGCGAGGACGGTCGTGTACATGCCGGCCGAAAGCTCGGCGATGCCGTCAAAGTAGTCGGCGACGGCGGTGACCGACGCCCCGGGCAGGGCGGCGGCGACCGCGCCCTGCACGTCGCGCTGGGCATCGCCGATGAGCAGAACTTTTTCCTGACCGATGCGGGGCATGTGGGGATTGCTGAATTCGCGCGCGGCTGACGTAGTTATCTTACACCAGAAACGGTTCGGGTGCAGCGTGCGGGAAGGCGAGGGGAGGCCACGTCCGAGCTGGTTACATCGGCGCAGGGTTTCTCCCGCGCCTCGGACGGAGCCTCGCCCTGCCCGAGATCCTGTTGACGAAGCGCCCCGCGTACCCCATCGTACGCGTTGAGAGGCTTACCCATGATCACCTGCTGGAGATGCGGACAGACGGTCACCCCGACGGCCGCGAACACATGTCCGGCGTGCGGGGCGGTGCAACCGGCGCAGACGGGCCCGGTCGCGTATTGGTCGCCGCCGGCGTCGGTCGCCCGGCCGGGATGGGCGTCGAGCGTCATCTGGGCCGTCCTGTTCCCGCTGGCGGCGCTGACGTTCCCGATTCACGTGCTCGTGGCGCGGCGGCGACTGGCGGCGCACGTGGCGCGGCGGCTGGAGTCGCCCGGATTGAGTACGCCGGCCGTCGCCAACACGCCCCACGGGCAGGCGGCGGTGGCCGAACTGGCGCGCGGTGCACGGGTGGGCAGCGGGGTGCTCGCACCGGCGGCAATGGTCGTCCTGCTGGCGATCACGGCGATCCTATTCAT
>DASPKW010000222.1:0-2351 GCA_035627895.1 Tepidisphaeraceae bacterium
GAGCGTGGTTTGCTTCAATCCGTGGGGGTGGAGAGCGGATGGCGCTGAAGCCGCGCGTGCCGGCCGGGCGTGCGCGCGTCACCGTTCAAACCCACTGCGCGCGCAGCAGCATCAGCTGCGCGAAGTCGTCTTCGTCGAGCCAGTCGGGGCAGTCGTCGGCGTCGACGGGGCCGCGGAACAGGGCGTCGAAGAACACGGCCGCGTCGCGGGCGATCAGCTTGCGGTCCTGCCCGGCCTTGAGGCGCAGGGCGTACAGATCGTCCTCGCGCGACGCGACGCGCAGGGCCTCGGCGCCCGTGTGCTTGCGGACCAGGTCGGCCAGCGACCGGAAGTACGTCAGCACCTTCTCGTCGGCGTGCTCGGGCGGCTGGCAGTGCCTGCGCATCGCGTGGTCGAAGTACCGGAACTTCTTTTCCCACGACAAACTTCGATCCAGGCCGAGCGTGATGTACTGACCGACCTTCCACGACTCGTGGGCGATCGCGTCGCCGGCGCAGTCGGCCCGGCGGAGCATCTCGGCGTAGTAGGCCTCGTGCCGACCGACGTCCGGGAGCTTGGGCAGCGGGTGGGCCTGCACCCACTCGGCCGGCGTGTGGGCGGGGCCGTGACCGTGGTGGGAGTGGCCGTGCCCGTGCGGCGGGTGCGCGGGACCGTGCGAGTGCGATGAGTGGACGTGTGCGTGCATGCCGAAACCTCCGGGCCGTTGCGGCCTGGCTGCGGGAGTGAGATGTGCCATCCCCCGGGACGGGCGGTGAAAGACGTGATGGGCACCGCCCGCCGACTCGCAGGATTTTACTGTCGTCGAGGTCGGGGAGTCACGGAAAAAATGGATGCGAAAAGGGAGGGATCGTCAAAAACGAAACGACGTAAAGGCGTTCGACTCGCCTTACGTCATTTCGTCTTTCCGTTTTACGCCTGCTACACCCCGATCCACGCCTTAACCGTGCCCTCCTCCAGGTTTCGGGCGAGGGTGAAGCCGAGTTGGGTGCACAGGCGCTGCATCTCGACGTTCTCGGGGAGGATGTCGGCGGCGACGGTGCGGATCTGCTCGTCGCGGGCGACGCGCAGGAGCGTGGAGAGCAGGTGCTTGCCCAGGCCCTTGCCCTGCCAGGGGTCGGAGACGAGGAGGGCGAACTCGGCGTCGGGGCCGCCGGGCAGGCGGGTCAGACGGGCGACGGCGACGATGTCCTCCTGGCGCGTCTGCGGGTCGCTGGTGACGGCGACCAGGGCCATCTCGCGGTCGTAGTCGTTAAAGCACACCCGCAGCAGGCGCTCGTGGCTGACGCGCTGGCTGAGCTTGAGGGCGGCGAAGTAGCGCAGGCGCACCGAGCGCTCGGAGAGGTTCTGGTGGAACCGGGCGATCAGCGGCTCGTCCTCCGGGCGGATCGGGCGGACGTCCACGCACCGGCCCGTCTTGAGCACGCACTGGCCGACGTACTGGACGGGGTACGGGCGGATCGCCAGGTGCGGGAGTTGGTCGTCGGGGACGTCGTTGCCGTAGAGGACGACGCGGGCGTCGAGGGCGATCTGGCCGTCGGGGCTGACCAGCAGCGGGTTGATGTCGATCTCCTTGACCCGGCGCTGCTCGGCGACGAGTTGGGAGAAGCGGACGAGGAGGTGTTCGAGGGCGGCGAGGTCGACGGGCGCGCGGCCGCGGACGCCGTGGAGCGCGTGGTAGATGCGCGTCTGCTCCATCATCCGCCGGGCGAGGGTCGCGTTGAGCGGGGGCAGGCCCAGGGCACGGTCCTTGAAGACCTCGACCAGTTGCCCGCCGGTGCCGAACAGGAGGACCGGGCCGAACTGCGGGTCGGGGGACGCGCCGAGGATGATCTCGTAGGCGTCGGTGAGCTTGACCATCGGCTGGACCGTGACGCCGAGGAAGTGCTCCGCGCCGGCGAGGCGGGTGACGGAGTCCTTGATCTCGGCGAACGCGCGGACGACCTCGTCGCGCGACTTGAGGTTGAGCTTGACGCCGCCCACATCGGTCTTGTGGGTGAGCGTGTGCGAGTAGAGCTTGAGGACGACCGGGTAGGTCATCGAATCGGCGAGCGCCGCGGCGGCGTCGGGGGTGGCGGCGAGCTCGGTGCGCGTCGTCGGGATGCCGTACGCGGCGAGGAGGCGTTTGGATTCGATCTCGTCGAGGAGGGTGCGGCCGCCGGCGAGCGCGGATTTGAAGATGTCGCGCGCCGCGCTGATGGGTGTGCCGGACTCAGCTCTCGCTTCGCGAGACCCGCCCGCTGAAGCGGGCTCGCCGACGGGCAACGTCGGGGTCTCGTAAATCCCTCGCAGATTGTACGAATAGCGGTACATGTAGCAGAACGCCTTCGCCGCGGTGTCCGGGAAGGGGAACG
>DASPKW010000223.1:0-2802 GCA_035627895.1 Tepidisphaeraceae bacterium
CAGGGCCGGCGCGCCAGCGCCGTGTAGGCGGCGTCCAGTAGGGATTCCCGCGCCAGCGGGATGCTCGCGCCACCCGACGCAAACGCCGCCCGCCCCGTGCTCGACTACGCCCCCGCCGACCGCGACCTGACCTACATGCAGGTCGTCTGGCGGTACGTCCTGACCAGCCCGTACATGTGGCTGATCAGCGTCGCCAACCTCGCGGTGTACGTCCTGCGGTGGGCCCAGGTCACGTGGGGCCCGACGTTCCTGCAGGAGGACAAGGGGTTCACGAAAGTGCAGGCGGGATGGCTCGCGTTCGGGTCGGAGATCGGCGGGATGGTCGGGGCGCTGGTCGCCGGGCTCGCCGCCGACCGCCTGTTCGGCGGGCGGGCCGGGCGCGTGTGCGTGCTGGCGATGGGGCTGATGGCGGTCGCGGTCTACGCGTTCCGCGTCACGCCGCGCGGCGCGCCGGTGGTCGCGGGCGCGCTGTTCGTCACGATGGGGTTCTTCCTCTACATCCCCCAGATGCTGATCGCCGCGATGGCGATGAACCTCGGCACCAAGCGCGCCAGCGCCGCCGCCGTCGGGCTGACCGGGTTGATCGGCTACCTGTCGCAGATCGTCACCGGCGTCGGCATCGGCCACATGGTCGACCGTCACGGGTGGGGCGCGGCGTTCCACTTGATGGCCGGGTGCGCCGTGCTGACGCTCGTCCTGATGGCGTTCACGTGGAACGTCGGGGCACACCCGCACGCCGCGGGCGATCACAGGTAGTCACACCTCGAGTACCCCCGAGGCCACGATCACGCCGTCGCCTCCGAGCGTCACCCGGTCCCCGCGCACCTCGACGTGCACCACCCCGCCCCGCGCGGAGGCCTGGTATCCGACCAGCCGCGTTTTCCCCAGACGCTCGCCCCAGTGTGGGCCGAGACGGCAGTGGGCCGAACCGGTGACCGGGTCCTCGTCGATCCCGACCGCCGGGGCGAAGAAGCGCGAGACGAAGTCGTATTGCGGATCGTCGCTGAGCGCGGTGACGATGACGCCGCGACACTCGACCTTGGCGAGCCGCGCGAAGTCCGGCGATAGCGCGCGTACGTCCGCCGCGTTTCGTACTTCGACCACGTAGTCGAACTTGCTGCGCCCGGCGTACGTCACGGCGGCCGCCGGCACGCCCAGCGCCTCGACGAGCCCCGCGGGCGGCGTGCACGGGTCGGCCCCGAGCGAAGGGAAATCCAGTTCGATCCGCCCCCCCTGCCGGCGGGCACCGAGTGCGCCGCTCCGCGTGAAGAAGTCGACGCGCGCCCCGTCGGCGAGATTCCCGAGCCGCCCGAGCACGACCGCCGACGCGATCGTGGCGTGGCCGCACAAGTCGACCTCGGATTTCGGCGTGAACCACCGCAAATCGTAGCCCTTGTCGACCGCAACAAGGAACGCGGTCTCGCTCAGGTTCATCTCCGCGGCGACATTGCGCAGCCAGGCGTCGGAGGCGGGCCAAACGTCGAGCAAGACGACGGCGGCCGGGTTCCCGGCGAACGGGCGGTCGGCGAAGGCGTCGACGATGTAGTAGGGCGTGGGCATGGAACTCGAAACGACCAAAATTGACTTTCGAGTCAACGCGCCCTAATCTTGGGTGATGGCCGAAGTGGTCATCACTCCCGCGGCGCAAGAGGAGTTTCGCAGACTTCCTCTGCCAATCCAAGGTCGCGTCCGCGAAGTCTTCGTTCGGCTCCAAAGGTGGCCGGACGTGAGTGGCGCGAAAGCGCTGCGCGGCAACTTGGCCGGAAACTTTCGGATCAGAACGGGCGACTATCGCGTGGTGTTCCGTGTCCGGGGCGAGACCGTGATCGTCTGGAAGATCGGATACCGCGGCGACATATACGATTGAGGTGTCACATGCCGACCAAGACGACCGCCAAGCGCACGCCGGCCCCGGCACCGCGGACCGTCTCGATCAAGGGACGAAAATTCGTGATGGTGCCGGCGAATGAGTACCGGCGGATGCTCCGCGCGTCCGCCTCCGCCGTTCCGACCCCCGAAGCGGCCGTGCCCGCCGGGTCGGTCCCGGCCCTCGCGTTCGCCGATTCGACGATCGCGTCCGGTTTGATCCGAGACCGCGAGGCCGTGGGCCTTACCCAACGCGAACTGGCTAGGCGCGCCGGAATGCGCGTCGAAGTTCTGAACCGCGCCGAGCGCGGCGCGGTCGTGCCCAGTGTTCGCACGCTCACGAAGATCGAGAACGCGCTCGTCGCGGCGGGACTCAAGCGGAGATAGCCGACGGTCGTCGAGCACGACTATTTCCCCGTCGGAAACGTCACTTCCAGCCACACGCAGTCCGTCAGCGTCTTGATCGTCGGGCGCTTCATTTTCGCGGGCAGGAGCACGGTCTCCCCGCGGGTGAACTCGACCGGCTCCTTCATCCCCTCGACGCGAACCTGCGCCCGCCCTTCCAATACGATCCACACGACCGGCTGGTCGTACGGGATCGCCTCTTCAACGCCTTCGGCGAACCGCACCTTCTCGATTGTGAAAAACTCGCTGGTGACCAGGCGCGTCACGGTGGTGAAGAACCCGGCCGCGTGCGACCGGGGCTGGGCGGGCTCGGGCGCGTGCGAGAAGTCCATGCACTTCAGCGCCTGTTCGACGTGCAGTTCGCGCTCCTTGCCGTTCTCGAGGCGCTTGAAGTCCCACACGCGGAACGTCGTGTCGCTGGGCGTCTGCACCTCGGCAACGAGAATGCCGGCGCCGAGCGCGTGCACCGTGCCGCTCGGCAGAAAGTAGCACTGGCCCGGCTTCACGGGGATCGCGTTGACGAGGTCCATC
>DASPKW010000224.1:0-4296 GCA_035627895.1 Tepidisphaeraceae bacterium
TCGACAAGACCATCAAAGTCGTCGCCAACGCCGAGATCCCCGACGCCCCCGACTCGCAACTCGCAACTCGCAACTCGCAACTCCCTGACGCCTACGCGAACGCCTGCGCCCGCATCGACGCCCTCATCGCCCGCCTCCAAAAGCCCGTCCCGGGCGAGTCCGGCGAGATCGACACCTCCGGCCCCGTCACCCTCCCCTTCCAATCCAACATGACGCGCGAGCGGTACGAGGCCGCCGTCGCCGCCGGGCAGGAGTACATCAAGGCCGGCGACATCTTCCAGTTCGTCCCCAGCCAGCGACTCCGCGTCACGTCCGCCGCGCCGCCGTTCGACGTCTACCGCGCCCTCCGCGTGATCAACCCGTCCCCGTTCATGTTCTACCTCAAGAGCCCGGCCTGCACGCTGATCGGCGCCAGCCCCGAGGTCCTCTGCCGCGTCCAGGACGGCGTCGTCACCAGCCGCCCGCTCGCCGGCACCCGCCGCCGCGGCCACACGCCCGCCGAAGACAAAGAGCTCGAAAGGGAGCTCCTCGCAGACCCCAAGGACCGCGCGGAGCACATCATGCTCGTCGACCTCCACCGCAACGACGTCGGCCGGGTCTCCGTCATCGGCACCGTCAAGGTCGACGAGTGCATGGTGATCGAGCGCTACAGCCACGTCATGCACATCTCGTCCAACGTCACCGGCATGCTCGCCCCGGACAAGACCGCCCTCGACGCCCTCGCCGTCAGCCTCCCCGTCGGCACCGTCAGCGGCGCCCCGAAGATCCGCGCCATGCAGATTATCGACGAGCTCGAACCCACCCGCCGCGGCCCCTATGGCGGCGCCGTCGGCTACCTCGACTTCGCCGGCAATATGGACACCTGCATCGCCCTCCGCACGATCGTCTGGATGGGGGGCGCGAAGGATGAAGGGTCACACTCGCAACTCGCAACTCGCAACTCGCAACTTCCTCCCAACTCGCAACTCCCCCAAGCCACCTACGACGTCCAGGCCGGCGCCGGCGTCGTCGCCGATTCCGTCCCCGCCCTCGAATGGGAGGAAACCATGAACAAGGCCAAGGCCCTGCTCAAGGCCGTCGAAGCGGCGGGCAAGGGGTTCTGAATCACCCGGCGCCGCCGCCGCACCCCGTCGGGGGCCGGCCTCGGTCGAGGCCGGGCCACCCGGGGAGTGTGCGACATTCCCGGTCGGTCCGATCATCCGCCCGCGGTCACTTCGCCATCTGCAGGAACCGCCCCCCTTCGCAGTAGTCCTTCAGCGCCGGCACGTGCACGGTGTAGTCCGTCAGGAACTTCTGCACCCGGTCCTTCACCGCCATGTTCGCCGGGCCCAGGTCGTCCCAGAACACGGCCAGCGCCGCCGCCACCTGCGGCGTCGCCATGCTCGTCCCGTTGTTGAACACGGTCGTCCCGTCCGGCGACAGGTTGAGGATGTTCGTCCCCGGCGCCCCGACGTGCACGCGTTTGGTTCCGAAATCGGAGAACGACGCCTTCGTCCGGCCCCCCGTGTTGGCGGCGAGCACCGCGACGACGTTCGGCAGGTCCAGCGACGACGGGTAGTTCCGCACCTCCCCGTCGTTGTCGTTGTTGCCGTTTCCCGCCGCGCACACGAGCACCACGCCCTTGTCGAGCGCGTACTTCGCCGTGTCCGTGATCACCTGCGGCACCTCGCTCGGCTTGGCGTACGCGCCCAGGCTCAGGTTGATCACCTTCGCCCCGTTGTCGACCGCGTACCGGATCCCGTCGCACACGTCCGAGAAGTGCCCGCTCCCGTAGTCGTCCAGCACGCGCACGGCCAGCACCTCGCCCTCCCACGCCACGCCGGCCACGCCCGCCGCGTTGTTCGTCCGCGCCAGGATCGTGCCCGCCACGTGCGTCCCGTGCCCGTTCCCGTCGCACACGTCTTCGCCGCGCTTGCACGCGAAGTCCTGGCCACGCTTCACCTGGGTCGACAGCTCGTCCAGCTTGTACGCGACGCCCGTGTCCAACACCGCGACGCGCACGTCCGCCCTGCGGTGCCCGCGCTCCCACGCGAGCGGGGCGTTGATGTCCGGCAGGTAGGCCTGGCGGGGGAACTCCGGGTCGTCCGGCGTCGTGCCCGCGGCCGTCTTCGCCGTGCCGCCGCCGCCCGCCGGCGCCTTGAACAGGGGCTGGGCGCGGGGCCCGCCCATCGCGTCCAGTTTGCGGACCGGCAGGTCGCGCTCCACGTACCGCACGCCGTTCCGGCCGACCGCCGCCTTCGCGTCCGCGTCGATCCCGGTCACGACCGCGAACCCCCCGCCGGGCGAGTAGGAGACCACCCGCATCGACGGCGCGAACGCCCCCTTGATCTGCGCCGCCACTGCCTCGCGCATCGCCCGCGGGTTCGCCGCGCCGCCGCCCGCCGCCGCCGCCCGGACCGCCCCGGCCGCCGCGTTGTCCAGGCCGACGACCCAGCGCGCACCCGCCACGTTCACCTCGCACGGTTCGCACTTGTGCCCGCCACCCGGGTTGCCCGGCTGACCCCCGCCCGGCCGCGCCAGCTGCCACGTCTGCTCGATCGGCTCGTACGGCGCGTCCGGCACGTCGTAGCACGCGTCGATCACCTTCGACTTGCCGTCCAGCACCACCAGCCCGGCCCGCGTCTTGACCGTCTGGCCGTCGAACTCGATGTTGAACACGACGGTCGCGACCAGGAGCTCGTTCACCCCCGGCTTGAGCATCGGGCCGATCGCCTTGCTCACGACCTTCTTCCCCGTCTCGTTCGCGTAATCCACCGTCAGCGCCACGTCGCCGTTGACCACCACGACCATCGCCGTCCCTTCCAGCGGCACGTCCTTGTTCATGATCTCGTACCCGGCGCAGACGGTCACGTCGGCGCCGACGGGGATGTCGAGCTTGCCGGCGAGCAACCGCACCCCGCCGCCCGAACGGGCCTCGAGCCCGCCCGCCCGGCCCGCGGTCAACTTGAACGCGGCGGGCTGCGCGGCCTTGCAGTCCATCTCGATACACTTGTTGCACCCCGCCGACCCGAATGACATCAGGCCGACGGCCAGGAGTCCGAGGACGGACCAGGCCGCCCTCCCGAAACGTGTCGCACGCATGACGATCCTTTCCACGCCGCTCGGGCGTGACAGTGGCCGGCCCGCGGGCGCGGGGAGCCGGCGCACGCCCCGGGGCGCGTCGCCCCGGGTCGTTGCCGCGCTACCGCCGCCGACCCGCGCTGCCGCCCGTTGAATTGTTCCGTCGCCCGGGCACCGGCGCCCGACCCCAACCCGCCTGCCCTAATTCCCGGTCACGCGCTCCACCAGCGAATCCCGGTTGTCCTTCAGGTACTTGGCCGCCCGCTCGACCGCCTCTTTCACCATGCTCGGGTCCGTCTCGGTGACGGCGACGGTCAGGCGGAACGTCCCGTTCCCGATCGGGTGGTGTGGCGCGGCCGCGGCGCGCGACACCGGCACGCCCGCGAACCACCCCGCGACCTGTCCCTTCAGTTCGTTGATGAAGGCGGGGGACGCCCGCATGTCGTAGGCCGAGACGTCGAACGCCGCCGTCGCGACCGTGTCCTGGTGGGCGACCTGCTTTTCGTCCACCCAGGTCGCGCCGAGCGACACGTTCACGGTCGCCGTCAGTTCGTGGTCCCACGCCATCAGCTTGGCCTTGGCGGTCTTGGCCTGGAACAGGAGCGGCTTGATCACGAACAGCCGGCCGTCCGCCTGGTCCTCCCACGCCGCCCTCGCGCCTGCACCCGCACCCGCACCCGGGTCAGCATTGGCCGACGCCGGTCGGTCGCCCGCCGTGCCCGCGCGTCCCCCGCCGGCCTCCGCCGGGACGACCGTGCTCCCCTTCATGTGGTTGGCGGGGATCATCGCGCACACGACCCGGGAGGCGAAGTCCGGCGACCCCGGCTTGCGCGTGGCGGCCGTCGTCCGTTCGATCTCGAACCCGAGCCAGCGGGGCGTCCACGACCCGCTCGGGTCGACCTTTTTCCAGAACCCCGAGTGGTACATCGTCCGCCCGTACTGCGCCTGGTGCACACCGGCCTCCTTCTCGAGTTCGCCGCGCACCGCGTCGATCGCGAACCCGACGATCAGCGGGGCCAGGGCCGCCACGCTGGTCGCCCGGACCGTCGCGGTCCCGAACGTCCCCGTCCTGCCCGCCGCGTTGTCGAACAAATCGAACTCCTCGCGCAGGCGGGCCTGGAACGCCGCCAGGTCGTCGCCGGCCAGCCCGGAATAGTTGTACAGGTCCGAGTCCGTCAGCATCCGAATCGTCACTTGTTCCCCTTGGTAGTCGTACGTGTTCGCGCGGCGCCCGAG
>DASPKW010000225.1:0-11835 GCA_035627895.1 Tepidisphaeraceae bacterium
GTCGGCCTTGGGGCGGGGCGGGGGCGGGGCCGCGGGGCGGACGGCTGGGGCCGGTGTCGTTGTTGCGGGCGGGCGCGGGGGCCGGCGCGGGTCGTGCGGGCGCGGGTGCTGCACGGTTGCCGCCGCCACTGCCGCCGCCACCTCCGCCTCCACCGGGCGGTGCGGGGGTGGCCTTCTGCTGGGCGAATGCGAGCGGGCTTACGGAGAGGACGGCGGCGAGGAGGATTGCGGTTTTGGTCATGGAAGGGCTCCTCGGTACGTTTGAGCAAGGGGTATGCCGGGGGCGTATGACCGGTAGAATGTCGGCGAATGACGAAGGTCGAAGCTCGAAGAACGAATCAAATTCGAAGGACGAAGGTCGAATGACGAAACGTGTCGGGCGTGGTCGGGACGTGTTTCGTCATTCGACCTTCGAGATTCGTCATTGATTCGAGCTTCGAGCTTCGAGCTTCGAGCTTCGACCTTCGTCATTGCGGTATCTGACTTGGAAGTGGCACGTATGAAGGCCGAGTACGACGTGGTGGTGATCGGGGGCGGGCACGCCGGGGCGGAGGCGGCGTGGGCGGCGTCGCGCATGGGGGCGGCGGTGCTGCTGGTGTCGATGGACCCGAGTCGGATCGGGCAGATGTCGTGCAACCCGGCGATCGGCGGCTTGGCCAAGGGGCAGATGGTGCGCGAGGTCGACGCGCTGGGGGGGCTGATGGGGTTGGCGATCGACGCGACCGGGATTCAGTTCCGGATGCTGAACCGGAGCAAGGGGCCGGCGGTGTGGGGGCCGCGGGCGCAGGCGGACAAGTACAAGTACGCGGTGGAGGTGCAGCGGCTGCTGGGGACTTGCGCGGGGCTCGACGTGGTGGCGGGGGAGGTGGGGGAGATTGTTGTGGGGGGAAGCGACGGAGCGACGGAGCGGCGGGGCGACGAAGGGGAGAGGGAAGAGGCCAGAGGTCAGAAGTCAGAAGTCAGAAGCGGCGAATCGGCCGGCGGCTCCGCATCGTCCATTGTGAGGGGAGTCGTGCTCGCCGACGGCACGCACGTCCGGTGCCGCGCGGTGGTCGTGACGACGGGAACGTTCCTCCGTGCGCTGATGCACACGGGCGAGGCGAAGACCGAGGGCGGGCGGGTCGGTGAGGCGGCGGCGCGGGGGCTGTCGGGGTGTCTGGCGAAGTTGGGGCTCGAGCTCGGGCGGTTGAAGACGGGGACGCCGCCGCGTTTGCACGTGGACTCGATCGATTTTTCGAAGTTCGAGCCGCAGCCGGGGGATGAGCCGGCGATGCCATTTTCGTATTTGAACGAGTACGGGGGAGTTGCGGGTTGCGAGTTGCGAGTTGCGAGTGAAGACGGGGGAGTGGCGGGTGGGGCGGGGGCTGATGCATTGACTCGCAACTCGCAACCCGCAACTCGCAACTCCTCCTGGACTCCGCCGCTGCGGCAGATCGCCTGCCACCTCGGGTCTACGAACGAGGCGATCCACGCGATCATCCGGGCGAATCTGCACCGGGCGCCGATGTATTCGGGACAGATCCAGTCGACGGGGCCGCGGTATTGTCCGTCGATCGAGGACAAGGTGGTGCGGTTCAGTGAGAAGTCATCGCATCACATTTTTCTGGAGCCCGAGGGGCTGGACACGCCGGAGGTGTATTGCAACGGGATCAGCACGTCGCTGCCGGCGGACGTGCAGGAGGAGATGATCCGGCTGATCCCGGGGCTGGAGCGCGCGCGGATTTTGCGGCACGGGTACGCGGTCGAGTACGACATGGTCTGGCCGAAGGAGATTCGCAGCACGCTGGAGACGAAGAAGGTGGCGGGGCTGTTTCTGGCGGGGCAGATCAACGGCACGAGCGGGTACGAGGAGGCGGCGGCGCAGGGGCAAATGGCGGGGATCAACGCGGTGCGCTACGCGAAGACGGGCGCCGCGGATTTCGTACTGGGGCGGGATCAGGCGTACACGGGGGTGCTGGTGGACGATCTGGTGACCAAGCCGCCGATCGAGCCGTACCGGATGTTTACGTCGCGGGCGGAGCATCGATTGCATTTGCGCGCCGACAACGCCGACGAGCGATTGACGGCGATCGGGCGGGAGATCGGGCTCGTCGATGAGGACCGGTGGGCGCGGTTCACGGCGCGGCAGGAGGCGATCGTGGCGGCGACGGCGCTGCTGGCGGTGCACCGCGTGGAGGGGCAGTTGGCAGAGGACTGGTTGCGGCGGCCGGACAATGACTGGGCGAAGCTGGTCGAGCGACTGCCGGCGGCGCGCGGGGTGGCGGCGGACGTGGGGGCGCTGGTGGAGGTGCGCGTGAAGTACGCGCCGTACATTCGGCGGCAGGCGCAGGCGATCGAGCGGTTCGCCAAGTTGGAAGACAAGATGATCCCGCCGTGGGTGGATTACGCGAAGGTCGGGGGGCTGCGGAACGAGGCGCGGGCGAAGCTGACGGAGCACGGCCCGCGGAGTTTGGGGCAGGCGCTGCGGATCAGCGGGATCACGCCGGCGGACGTGACGCTGCTGGCGGTGTATTTGGGGCGAGGGGCGTAGGGCACGCTTCGGGGAGCGAAATGATCTTGCCGCCAGGAAGCGGCCTTCGACTTGCCGCGCACTATTCCACGACGTTTCGCTCGCTGAAGCGAGCCCTACGTGTTGCCCAACGTCGCCCGATGCGAGTTACAATCCGCGCGTGATTTGGCGGGCCGGGCGATTCATCCTCAACGTGCTGACGGCGCTGTCCCTGGCGCTTGGCGTCGCCGCGGGCGTGTTCTGGGTGCGGAGCGATCAGACTTGGGAGTGGGTGTCGTACGAGGGGGAGGGTGGACGGCAGTACACGGCCATGTCGCGCCTGGGCGCGGTCGTGTTCGACGTGACGGACGGGTGGCTGGCTGGCGACGGGCCGCGCGTCCGGAGTCGGAGCGACCCGATCCTGGACCGGGACCAGCCGCCACCGAACGTCTGGCACTGGCATGGGCTCGGGGTCGGCCGGACGGCGTATGACATCGGTTACGCGTCGACGGGGTGGACGGGGCGGGCGCGGTCGACGTCGTTGACGGTGCCGTATTGGATGTTGCTCCCACTGACGCTGGCGCTCCCGGCGATTTGGCTGGTCCGCCGGGTGTTACGCCGTCGTCGGCGGGGGCCGGGCTTGTGTCGGGCGTGCGGGTACGATTTGCGGGCGACGCCGGACCGGTGCCCGGAGTGTGGCGAGGTTTCGGTGGGTAGTCCGGCGCGCGGGCCGGGCCTATAGTGCGACCGCCCGTGGGGTGCGGGCGCCATCGAGACTGGGTGAGCGATCAGACCCTGTTTGGGGCGTGTCCCGGGCACCCGCGAAGGGGCCAGTCTATGGGCGGCCGGCGATGGCGGGCGGGGCCTGCCCCGGACATGAACGCGTCTCGCGACTTGAAGGAGCTGTTTGCGATGAGTGATGTTGAAAAGATGACGGAACTGCGCACGCCCGCGTGGCTAATGATCGGGATGACGGGGAGCGCGCCGGGCGTGCTCGAACTGGCGGGCGGGCGGATCGCGTTTACCGGGGAGGAGGGTCGGGCGTTCGAGGCGGCGGTGGGGGACGTGACGGCGAAGTTCCCGTGGTACTACTTCGGCGGGGGGTGCAAGCTGGCCGCGGGCGGGCAGGCGATCCGCGTGTCGTTCGTGCGGCCGAACGGGGGGGCGGACGTGCCGGGGCAGCTGCTCGCGCGAACGGCGGGCGAGGGGCTCGGGGCGGTGGCGGGCGGGGCGGCGGCGCTGCTGACGGCCGGGCGGAAGGTGCGCGACATCGGGGAGGGGCGCAAGGCCGGGAAGGCGTGGCGGGCGGCGCTGGCGGGGCGGGGGTGAGGTCTCAATTTCGGAGAGGCGGCGTGGTCGACCCTTGTAGCCGCCCCGCTTGCGGGACGCGTCCGGGTGCGCCCCTGATCGGAACTGCTTTGGAACGCGAGCATCGCTAGACGCGCCCCGCAAGCGGGGGCGGCTACAAGAGGACGCGACGCGTTCTCCGAATGCGAGCGGCTCGGGCGGAGCCTCGCCCTGCCCAGAGCGCCGGCGGTGATCCGTGGCCCGGCCGGGTTCGCGATTTAGTGAGTAACGCTTAACGTGGAGCGGCGTCTCTCCGTCGAGGGGGTCGCGTGGGCGTCCTCCCGAGTGCCGGTCCGTGCCGTTGGAGGAGCCGCTCATGTCCCGAGTCATTTGTGCGTCCGCGCGTCGTCGGGCTTGCGTCGAAGGCCTCGAGTGCCGGCGGCTGCTCGCGGCGGACCTCGGGTACGCGCTCCAACTGCACTCCGACGGGTCGGACGAGGCGACGGCGGTCGCGGTGGACCGGTTCGGCAACCAGTACGTGGCCGGGACGTTCACGGGTACGCTCGACGCGAATCCGAGCCCGCGGCGGCAGCATTTGTTGCCGGCGGTCGGGCTGCGCGACGTGTTCGTCGCCAAGTATTCGCCGGACGGCGCGCTGCTCTGGGCGGTGACCGCCGGCGGCGTGGGGGACGACCGGGCGATGTCGATCGCGGTCGACCGTTCGGGCGACGCGTACGTGGGCGGGGCGTTCAAGGGCACGGCCGACTTCCGCCCGGGCCGGCGCACGTTCGCGCTGACGTCGGCCGGCGGGGACGACGCGTTCTTGTGGAAGCTCGGGGCCGCCGACGGCCGGCTGCTCAACGCGGTCCGCGGGGGCGGGGCCGGCCACGAGGCCGTCCACGCGCTGACCGTGACGCCGGACAACGACGTGCTGGCGACGGGCGTGCTCGGGTCGGCGTCCGGGGCGACGTTCGGCCGGACGACGCTCGGCAGCGCTGGCTCGGACGACATCCTGCTGCTGAAGACCGACGCGATCTTGAACGTCCTGCTCGCCACGCGCCTGGGGGGGAGCGGCGCCGACGCGGGCAACGGGATCGCCACGGATGCGAACGGCAACTTCCACGTGGTGGGGCAGTTCGCCGGCACCGTCGACTTCCACCCGGCGGCGAGCAAGGTGCGCAACCGCACGGCCGCCGGGGCGACGGACGCGTTCGCGATCACGCTGGACCCGGCTGGGAGTTTGGGGATGGCCACGCAGTTCGGGGGCGCCGGTGACGCCGCCACCGCGTCGGCCGTCGCGGTCGATCGGTTCGGCCAGCTCCACGTGACCGGCACGTTCACGGGCAGCCCGGACTTCAACGTCGACCCGGGCACGACGACCAACCTGACGAGCACCGGCAACTCCGACGCGTTCGTCGCCAAGCTCACGCCCGAGGGGGGGCTGGTCTGGGCCCGCCAGGCCGGCACGCCGAGCACCGGCGAGGGCGGCGGGCGCGGGATCGCGGTCGACCGCCCGGGCAACGTGTACGTCGGCGGCGACACGGTCGGCGCGACCGCGTTCGGCACCGGCACGCCGACGGGCGACTTGTCGTCGCCGACCGCGTTCGTGTGGAAGCTCAATTCGCTGGGGGCGAGCGTGCTGGCCCGCACGTTCGACTCGCCGGCGGTCGTGAGCCCGGGCCCGGTGTACGGGTACGGCGTCGCGCTGAACGCGGCGGGCGCGATCTTCCTCGCCGGGAGTTTCGAGGGGAACGTGGACATCGACCCGGGCCCGGCCAGCCGGGTCTGGCAGAGCGGGCCGAGCGAGTTCCTGCCGGACGGGTTCGTGGTCCAGTTGGTTCCCTGACGCCCCGATCGGGGCGGCAGGCGGCCGGGTGGGATGGGGCCGCGCCCCTCGCACTGGGGTGGCGGTCTGACTATCATTCCGCGACCGTGCCGCGCGGGCGTGAAACCGCCGGCGGGGTGGACGCGTCGAAGGATGCCGGACGAATGCCACGACACGAAAGGAACCGCCACATGCCTCGGATGATGACGACGAAGCTTGCCGTTGCCGCCCTGGTCGCCGCGCTCGGGCTGACCGCCCCGCTGATCGCGGCCGACGAGAAGGAGGCGCCCAAGGGGATCGCGGGCCCGGGCGCCGCCCCGGCCAAGCCGGCGGAAGCCAAGCCGGCCGGTGACGCCAAGCCCGCCGGGGATGCGAAGCCGGCGGAGCCGAAGCCCGCCAAGCCCGCGGAAGCGAAGCCGGCCGAGGCGAAGCCCGCGGAGGTCAAGCCGACCGAGGCGAAGCCGGCCGCCGATGGCGGGCGGGTGATTACCTCGCCGGGCGGGGTGAAGATCACGGTCACGACCGAGGCGAAGGAGGCCGGGGCGCAGGCGAAGGACATCGTCTGGGTGCACTACACGGGCCGGCTGGCGACCGGCGCGCAGTTCGACTCGTCGGTCGGGCAGGCGCCGTTCAAGCTGACGCTCGGCGAGGGCCAGGTGATCAAGGGGTGGGACGAGGGCCTGGTCGGCATGAAGATCGGCGAGAAGCGGCGGCTGGAGATCCCGGCGGCGATGGGGTACGGCGAGCGCGGCGCGGGCGAGAAGATCCCCCCGAATTCCGCGCTGGTGTTCGACGTGGAGATGATCGGGATCGCGCGGCCGGGCGAGCAGAAGTAAGTCGCGCGCGCGTCGATCGAGGACGAGGATTTCGGCGCCCGCGGAGACGGCTCCGCGGGCGCCGGCTTGTTTTGTGTCGAGGGGCAGAAGAGGACTTGATGTTCCGACGGTACTGGCCCATCTTCGCGCTGCTGGCCGGGGCGGCGCTGATCGCGTTCGAGCTTCACCGCGACGGCGGGGTGACCGGCGAGAACGCGTTCTGGCTGGTCGTCGGGGGGGTGATCGTGCTGATGGGGTTGATCGACTTGTTGCAACGGATCACGGGGAAGCTCCCGGAGCCGCCGGCGAAGGACGATAAGCTGCCGTTGCAGTAACGGGGCATGCATACGGCGCGGATCGGAAGGGCGAGGCTCCGTCCGAGCCGTTGTGATTCGCGCGGGGTGCCCCCGCGGCTCGGACGGAGCCTCGCCCTCCCATTTGGGATTGCTTTGGGCGCGTCAGCAGGTCGTTGACCCACAGCTAACAGGTTGCGCGGGAAAGTGTCTATCATCCCGGTAGGCCTCTAACCTTGGATGGTGTCATGCTGCGCTCGCTCCTGGTCGTTGCCGCGGTGGTCGGGTCGCCGTTGGTGGTCTTCGCACAACCGGCGGGGAACGGCGCCGGTGCTGCTCCTGCCGCGCCCGCCGGCGAACGAAGACCCGACGTCATGGGGCGGGTGGTGAACGTGACCGAAGATGGGCGGACGATCATGCTCGCGCTCCCGCCCGCCGGGGCCACCGGGGCCCAGCCGGCGGGGCGCCCTGACGAGGTGCGGATCACGCTGACCGAGCGCACCCGGCAAGTGTACATGGGCGTGGGCGAAGGGCAGGCCAAGCCGACGCCGGGGCTCATGGCGATGATCTGGCTCGAGGCGGGGAGCAAGGACGTCGCGCAGACGGCCCGGTTCATGAAGCAGGGCGAGGACCGCCCGGACGTGCAGGGCCGCGTCACCTCCGTCTCCCCCGACGGCCTGACGATCGGCGTCGAGACCCGCGACCGCGACCCACAGACCGGCCAGGAGAAACCCGCCGCCGCCACGACGATCCGCCTCGCTCCGTACACGCAGCACCAGTACTTCGGCGTCGAGCCCGGCGGGGCTAGGCCGACTGTCGACTACCTGGTGATCGCGTGGTTCGAAAAGGGCTCGAACCAGACCGCGGCGCGGGTGCGGTTTTTGAAGAACGAGCCGGCGGGGGCGCCCGGCGCTGGCGCACCGCGATAACCGCACCGCGTGCGCAGCACACCCGCGAGCGTGCCCTCATCAGGCCGGTTCCAAATTCGCCGGCGGGTTCTATCCTCGCTGACACCGCCGCGTGTTATCATTCCCGGCCAGCGCACTCATCACTCTCGCGGGAGGTTCGCCATGGGACTTTGGGACAAGATCAAAAGTCAGCTGATCGACATCATCGAGTGGCTCGATGACACGCACGACACGCTCGTCTGGCGGTTCCCCCGGTACGAGAACGAGATCAAGAACGGGGCGAAGCTGATCGTCCGCGAGGGGCAGGTGTGCGCGTTCGTGCGCGAGGGGCAACTGGCCGACGTCTTCGGGCCGGGCACGTACACGCTCGAGACGCGGAACCTACCGATCCTGTCGACGATCGCGGGGTGGAAGTATGGGTTCGACTCGCCGTGGAAGGCCGAGGCGTACTTCGTGTCGACGCGGGTGTTCACGGGGTACAAGTGGGGGACGAAGAACCCGATCATGCTGCGCGACCCGGAATTCGGGCCGGTGCGGCTGCGGGCGTTCGGGACGTTCGGCGTGAAGGTGTCGGACCCGCCGGTGTTTCTGCGGCAAGTCGTCGGGACCAACAGCCGGTTCACGGTCGACGGGATCGGCGACCAGCTGCGCGATTTGATGGTCGCCCGCTTCGCCGACGTGATCGGCACCGCCAAGATCCCCGTGCTCGACATCGCCGGCAGCCAGGACGAACTGGGCAAGTTCGTCGCCGACAAGATCCAATCGGACTTCGGCAACCTCGGCATCGCGGTCGTGAATTTGACGGTCGAGAACGTGAGTTTGCCGCCCGAGGTTGAGCAGATGCTCGACAAGCGGACGAGCATGGGCATCTTGGGCGATCTGAGTAAATACACGCAATTCCAGGCGGCCAACGCGCTGGGCGACGCGGCGAAGAACCCGAACGGGCTCGCCGGGGCGGGCGTCGGCGTCGGCCTGGGCGTCGGATTAGGCCAGCAGGTGGCGGCGGCGATGGCGCCGGGGGTGGCGCAGCCGACCATCACGTCGCCGGGCGTCGGTTCGCCCCCGCCGCTCCCCCAAGCCGCGGCGTACTTTGTCGGCGTCGGCGGCAAGCAGGCGGGCCCGTTCGACGTCGCGACGCTGGCGGCAATGGCGAGCCGCGGAGAGATCGGGCGGGATACGCTGGTGTGGAAGAACGGGATGCCGGCGTGGACGAAGGCGGGGGAGGTCAGCGACTTGGCGGGCGTGTTCGCGAGCGTGCCGCCACCGTTGCCGGCGTGATGAATAATCGCGTGCGCGCACGCCGATCGGGCATTCTCGTCGCGGTCGCCGGCTTGGTCGCGGGCGCAGGGTGGTACGTCGCCCGGAAGGTCGCGGACGTGCGCGAGCAATCGGCGCTACACGTCGGATGTCATTCGGACAACCTCTACGCGCTCAAGAGCCGGATCGAGGACGAACTGGCAAAAAACGGGCGGTTGCGCGATCCGGCGGCGATCATGGCGCGGCTCGATCCGGCGCACCAGGACGGGTACGCGCGGTGTATCGCACCAGGCCGACCCGCGTTCGCATGGAACCCTCGGTTGACGGAGTACACGTTGGCCTCGCCCGGGCGCGTGCCGATCGTGTGGTGTCCGCCGGGCACGCACGGGCGGTGGGCGGGCGTTCTCGTGCTGGAGGCGGGGAAGATCGCATCCGAGATCTGGACGCGCGACGATCTCGAACGGCTCATCGGGCGCGGTGAGGGGAAATGACTGCGTTGACCTGGGTCCGCGCGGACCGGCGCGGCGGCCGAGGCGAGTTTGGTCATTGGTGTTCGCGGCCGGCCTGCCCGCTAACCCGCAAGCGCGTGTGCTGCGCACACGCGCGAAGTCGCCCGTTCAGGTCTACTCAACTTGCACGGGGGATCGTGATATCTTCGGGGAGTCATGGATACCGTCCCCCCGCCGCCGCCTTCTGCGTCCAAGCCCCAGCAGCGCCAGTTCCCGTGCAAGCAGTGCGGGGCGACCCTCCTGTTCGCGCCGGGGACGACGGGGCTCAAATGTCCGTACTGCGGGGCGGAAAACGAGATCGCGCCGGTCGACGGGGCGGCGGTCGTGGAGCTCGATTTTCACGCGGCGCTGGCCCGGATGAGCGAGGTCGCGCCGACGGTCGACGTCGTCAGCGTGCACTGCGACGCGTGCGGGGCCGAGAGCTCGTTCAACGACAACGTGGTCGCGAGCAAGTGCCCGTTCTGCGGGCACGCGATCGTCGCGACGAGCCGCTCGCAGAAGCTGATCAAGCCGGGGGCGGTGCTGCCGTTCGCGGTCACGCGGGAGCAGGCGATCGCGGCGTTCCGGGCGTGGGTCATGTCGCGGTGGTTCGCGCCCAGTGACCTCAAGCGATTGGCCGAGCGGTCGAAGATCGACGGGGCGTACGTGCCGGCGTGGACGTACGACGCGCAGACGTTCAGCTACTACACGGGCGAGCGTGGCGACGACTACTGGGATACGGAGCACTACACGGAACGCGACTCGGACGGGAATACGGTCAGCCGCACCCGGCAGGTGCGCAAGACGCGGTGGTGGCCGGTCAGCGGGCAGGTGGACGTGCCGTTCGACGACGTGCTGGTGCTGGCGACGCACACGCTGCCGCGGAAGCTGGCCGTCGCGCTCGAGCCGTGGGATTTGCCCAATTGCGTGCCGTACCGGGACGAGTATTTGAGCGGGTTCGTGACCGAGAGCTACCAGACGGACCTGGGGCAGGGGTTCGACGAAGCGCGGGGGATCATGGACGGCGGGATCCGCCAGGTGATCAACCGGCAGATCGGCGGCGACCACCAGCGGATCCACTCGGTCGACACGCGGTACGACGGGATCACGTTCAAGCACGTGCTGCTGCCGTTGTGGATCAGCGCGTATTTGTACCGCGAGCGGTCGTTCCGGTTTTTGGTGAACGCCCGCACGGGCGAGGTGCAGGGCGAGCGGCCGTACAGCTGGGCGAAGATCGCGCTGCTGGTGATCGCGATCGTCGTAGCGGTCGTGGCGGTCGTGCTGCTGGTGCGGCGACACCAATGAGGCGTGCCCAACAGCCCGCGAGCGGACGCGTCAATCGCGCTCGCGGCGGCGGGTCAGGAGGCCGACGGCGACCGTCGCGACCAGGGCGCCGACCGCGACGCGCGTCACCAAGCTCTTGCGGTTGTGGGCCCACTCGGCCTTCCACCCAAGCTCGTCGATCAAATTCGGGACGTGGCCGCGCGCGAGGTCGTGCAGGACGCCTTCGACCATGTTGACGCGGTCGGCCAGCATCAGCGGCAGCCAGTGGCCGTAGCTCGACTCGCTGTACTTGAACGCGAACCGGCGGAGCATGCCGCTCAGGGCGGTGGGCGGGGTGGACTCGCCGAACACGGCCGTCAGGTTCGGCCGCTCGTTGGAGTGGAGGACCTCGACGTCCGTGCGCTGCTGCGGGGGGCGGTCCCACGTGTGGCCGGCGTGCTCGCCGTTGTTCCGCCTCTTCATCGGGTAGGTCGGGTCGTTCTCGGGGTCGGCGTCGACGCCCCAGCCGACCACCTGCGACGGGTCGATTCGCGACTGCACCATTTCTCAGTTCCTTTCTCGTTCGGTCGTTCAGTTCCGGGCGGACGGGGGCAGGAGGACGGGCTTGATGCACCCGTCGAGCTTGGCCGAGAAAAGCCGGTAGGCGTCTGACACGTGCTCGAGCGGGATCCGGTGGGTGATCAGGGCCTTGGGGTCGATCCGGCCGCTCTGCACGTGGTCGATGAGCCGGGGCAGGAGGCGTTTGACCGACGCCTGGTTGGCGCGGATCGTCAGGCCCTTGTTGACCACGTTGCCGATCGGCACCATGTTCCCGGTGGGCCCGTAGACGCCCACGATGGACACGGTGCCGCCCTTGCGCACCGAGTTGATCGCCCAGTGCAGCACGGTGGCCGAGCCGGCCTGCAGCTTGAGCTTGACGCCGGTCAGGTGCTGCAGCGCGTTGCCGGCGGCCTCGGCACCCACGGCGTCGATGCACACATCGGCGCCCAGCCAGTCGGTCGTTTCTTTGAGGAACTGCACCGGGTCCGGCAGCGACTTATAGTTGTACACTTCCGCCGGCGCATAGGTCCGCACGAAGTCGAGCCGGTACTCGATGTGGTCAATTACGATCACCCGCGCCGCCCCGAACAGCCATGCGCAGCGCGCGGCCATGAGACCGACCGGGCCGGCCCCGAAGACGCACACGGTAT
>DASPKW010000226.1:0-21994 GCA_035627895.1 Tepidisphaeraceae bacterium
GGAATCCGGCGACGGGGGCGGTGGTCGCGCCCGAGCTCGCGGCCGTGTGACGGACCCCTCGTGGCATGGGTACCGCCGTATGGCGATATCCGTGTCCGGCGCACGTTCGCAATGACGCGCCCGACACGGGTAAGCCCCCGACGGGGCGTACCCATGCCACGAGTCCACTCGTTCGCATCGGCGCGCTCGCCTGCGAACTCGCTCGAAGCTCGTTCTCCGGGTCGCGGCTAAACGGGGTCGCTCTACCTTCGCGCCGGCCGGCCGCGCACGCCCTCGTCCCGCGCCTTGCTCTTCTCCCCGACCCCCTTGAGCACCTGTTGGGCCTTCTTCACGTCGGCGACCTTGAAGATGCCCGTGGTTCGTCCGCCGGGGGCGCCGCCGGTGCAGTAGGCGTAGTTGATGTTGACGTGGCTCTCCCCCAGCGTCGTCGCCACGTCGCCCAGCGCGCCGGGGCGGTTCGACAGGTCCAGCACGAGCACCTCGGCCTCGGTCATCGGGAGGTTCAGGTTCGTGAGCACCTTCCGGGCGGCGGCCGGGTCTTCGATCACCATCCGCAGCACGCCGTGCTCCTGCGAGTCGACCAACGTCATCGCCAGGATGTTCACCTTCGCCCCGCCCAGCGCCCGCGTCACCTGCGCGAGCACCCCCGGCTTGTTCACCAGGAACACGCTGAACTGCACCGCCGTCCGCGTCTCCATGGCCGTTTCCTCCGTCCCCGCACTTCGTCTGACTTCTGGCTTCCGGCTTCTCCCCCTCACGCCACGTTCACCGCTTCCTTCTGCGTCGCCTTGATCGTCAGCACGCGGTCCAGGCGGGTCAGCTTGATCAGCTCCATCAGCTTGGGCCCGACCGAGCACAGGACGAGCTTCGAGTTCTTCAGCCCCGACAGCTTCTTGTTCATCGCCAGCACGATCCCGATCGCCTGGCTCGACAGGTACTGCACGCGCTCGAAGTCCATGACGATCTTCCGACGGTCCTCCTCGTCGATCAGCTTGTAGAGCGCCTGGGCCGTCTGCTCGAGCACGATCGGGTCCATGAGCGACGGCGTGACGAACTCCACCACCTCGTACTCGCCGACGTGCTGACGATTGAAAATCTCGTTCATGTCCCGATGCCTCACCAAATCCCCCCCACGATCACCATTGCTCCCACGCCCGGCCCCCTCTGTACGCCTGCTCACCATCATACACGCCCTGCGACTCCCAACAACAATCCATCGGGGTAATCCCGCCAGAGCGACGCGGCTCGGAACCCACGGAGCAAGCTCCGTGGGCTTTCAGGAGTATCATTGACCCGATGCCCGACCTGATCATTTCGACCGCCGGTCCGGTCACCACGCTGACGCTGAACCGCCCGGACCGCCGAAACGCGCTCTCGACCGCCCTGCTCGAAGCGCTCCAGACCGCCATGAACGCCGCCACGATCGATCCGACGTGCCGGGCGGTGATTCTCCGCGGCGCGGGGCCTGTCTTTTGCGCCGGCCTGGACTTTCACGAGGCCAACGACCCGGCCGTGGCGCACCGCTCGGCTACCGCGCTCGCCGGCGTATACCGGGCGATCGTGAACGCGCCGTTCCCCGTGATCGCCGCGGCCCACGGGGCGGCGTTCGGTGGCGGGGCGGGCCTGATCGCCGCCGCGGACCTGGCCGTCGTTTCGGCCGACCTTCAACTGGGCTATCCCGAAGTGCACCGCGGGCTGGTCGCGGCGCTGGTCAGCGTGCTCCTTCGCCCTCAGCTCCCGGCGCGCCGGCTCCGCGAATTGCTCCTCCTGGGCCAGACGTTGACCGCCGCGGAGGCGAGAGAGGCGGGGCTGGTCGATCGCCTGGTTTTCCAAGACCTCGACGGCGCTGCGCGTGACCTGGCCGAGCAGTCTTTAACGGGTGCGCCGGGGGCGATCGCGCGAACCAAGCGGCTGCTCGCCACGCTGGATCGACTCGATGAGGACCTGACCCTGGCGCTCGACTATCACCTGCAGGCGCGGAACTCGTCGGAGGCGACCGAGGGGATCCTGGCGTTCATGGAGAAGCGCGCGCCGGTGTGGGGAGTGCGAAAGCCCGAGTAGCTGCGGGTCAACGACCCGCTGACGCGTGGTTCGTACGATTGGACGGGTTCGGGGGACAAGAATGCCCCCGCTCACCCGTCCGGACAGACAAGAATGTCTGCCCCACCATCTCCAAACAGAGCGCCTGGTCGGTCGAGCGCGTCAGCAACGCGTTGCGTTGCAGCTGTCTCCCTCGCGCTCCTCAATCCATCGTCCGCATGTACACCAGCATGTCCTCGTCCCGGAGCAGTTCCTTGACCGTCCCGACGTGGTGGAACGTGTAGCGCATCAGGAACGACCGCGCGATCACGTCGCGCTTCTGGGCGATCGCCGCCCACACGCGCCGCAGGCGCGACTTGCGGGCCTTGTAGTAGCCGACCGCCTGACGGGTCAGCTCTTCCATCAGCCGCCGGCCGTTCCCCTGCCGGCGCGACTCGGGGGCGACCCACAGTTCGAGCAACTGGGCCACGCCGACGGCAGTGTCGGGATTGCTCGACCACTTGGCGCGGGCGAGCAGGCGGTCGCCGTCGCGCAACTCGATCGTCTGGACGAACACGTCGCCGGCGTCGGGCGTGACGCCGGCTTCGATCGGGGGGGAGCAGGTGAAAGCTGGCATGGGGTGGGGTTTATAACAAAAAACCCACGGAACGAGTCCGTGGGTGTTCGTTTTCGTCAGTCGCTAAGCCGCAAGCGGCGCACCGATCACTTCACCAAGCTCACCACCGGCTTCGCGACCGTCATCTGCGTCTTGAGCTCGGCGAGCACGCTGTCGACGGCCTCGCGGTTGTTCTGGGCGGAGATCTTGCCGACCAGGCGGGCCGGGCCGATCGGGTCGTTCAACTCGCCCGTCCCCTCAGTCTTCCGCATCAACCCGTCGCGGACATTCACGGTGGTGTTCTTCCGCCCCTCGTCCAGCACGACGTACCCAGCCCCTTGGTACCGCAACATCTCGGGCGGTGCGCCCGGCGACGAGTGGCCGATCACGTACCAGTCGATCTGGGCGTTCGTCACCACCCCGTCCCGCGCGACCGACCCGCCCGCGGCCTGCCACAGCACGTGGATGTGCACGACCTGCCGGAACTCGGCCTCGCCCAGCGGCTTGATCGGCTTGTCGCCCGCCTTCTTCGCCCACGGCCAGACGGCCGCCCACGTGTTCCGCATCGCGTCGCCCCACCCCAGGCTCTTGGCGACCTTGGCGGCGTCGCCCTCCTGGAACATGACGATGTCGTACTCGCCCGCGGCACTGGCGCGGATGAACGCGTGGTCGAACGACTGGGCGTACAGGCGAGTCGTGTCCTCCTCGCCCTTGACCGTCAGCGTGCCGCGGTCGTTGGACGCGCACCCGAACCCGACGGTCGCGACGAACAAAGCGAGGATCGAAATTCGCATGGGCATCTTCCGGAAAGCGGGGTCAGCGGTAGTACGTTTGAAACGAAACCCACGGTGCGGACACCGTGGGTCTCTCAGTTCAACGGGTGTAGCAGCGGTCCGGAATTAACCCAAGCCGAGCAGCGTGAGCGCATCCCGCTCAACGATCCCGCGGAGCGATTCGCGCGGCACCACGGGCAAATTCGTGCCCTGGGCCATCTGGTTGATGCTGTACAGCGCCTCGATGCACTCGGTGGCGCTGGTGTACGGGAAGTCGCTCCCGAACAAGAGCTTATCGATCACGCCGGCCTGGTAGCAGCTGACCAGCGCGTTGTACGCCTGCCAGGGCTTCTTCAGCAGGCCGCTGACGTCCGCGTAGACGTTGGAGTGCTTGCCGAGCAGGACGATCGTCTCTTCGGTCCACGGCTGGCCGAGCTGGGCGATGACGATCCGCAAGTTGGGGAACGAGCGGGCGACGTCGTCGAACAGGTAGGGCCGGCCGTACTCGAGCTTGCTCTGCTCGGTCATCGGCCCGTGCGGGTGGACGAGGCAGGGCATGCCGAGCTTGTCGGCCTCCTCGTACACGCGCATCGCCCGGCTGTCGGACGGGTGGAAGTCCTGGTTGGTCGGGCTGATCGTGATCCCGCGTAAATGCAGGTCGTACTTGGCCGACCGCACCTCGTCGACGGCCCCCTTCTCGGCCGGGTCGATGCCGGCGAACCCGATCAGCTTGTGCGGGTAGCGGGCGACGTACTCGGCGACGTACTTGTTGGGCACCTCGGCCTTGAGGTACCGGCTCTTGAACCCGAGCACGATCGACTTGTCGACCGCGGCGGCCGACGCGTAGTGGTGCTCGGCGTCGGCGGACGGGACCGAGCGGTAAATCGTGCGGTGCTGCCCGAACCGCGTGTTCCGCGTGCGGGGCGTCCGCTGCAGGTCGCCCAAATCCAGTTGCCCGAGCTGGTCGGGGGACTGCCAGACGTGGGTGTGACAATCGACGATCATAGAAGAGGTACCTGGCAGACCATCCGTGGCGTCTGTGTCTTCACCCTGGGGGTCGGCCTCGGTCCGCGCGGCCGAACGAAGTCGGCCGATCCTGCGCGGTCCGAAGGTCTGCCCCAATCGCCGGCTGCCGGTCGATCGCGTAGCTCCCTCACGACGTGGGTGTTCGTTCCCGGAAAACCCGATGAGCCGTCCGCCGGCTCTCATCCAAATCTCACTCTATGCGAACGGATCAGCGTCGTATGCTAGGGATTTCGGCAGTGGCGTCAAAGCTATTCGGGGTTACCAGACGCACCCGTCCGGGCCGTAAACCCAACGCAGCATGACACTCACGGCATTTATCGGACGACTTTCAGGTTTAACTTTGGGGAATTGGAGAGGCGTGGCGGACCGTTCCGCAAATCACGGTGCGTACGCCATTTACGAATAACACGTCGGCGCGGCCGAAGCGTGCACGACCTGGCGCAAGCGAGCCGCGCAGAAAGGCGCTTAGTTCGGTAACCCATTCCCCGGTTACGTAGGCGTCACCACCCGCACGTCCCCCGTCGCCCCATCGAGGTAGGCGAACGTCTCAGTGCCGTCGGCCATCAGCGCCGTCGAGATGTGCCGCCCCCCGGCGGTCGCCGCGGTCTCGATCGACCAGCCCGTGCCGTTGCCCCGCGCCACCAGCACCGAGTTGAGCGTCTTATTGAAGTAGTAGATGACCGGCAGCCCCGAGTTGCCCGGGTCGAAGAAGAGGCTCGTGTAAAGCCCCTGCGAGTTCTTGGCGGCGACGGCCTGGCGCGTCCATTTCGTCCCGGTATATCGGGCGTATTTGAGGTCGGCGTTGTACGCGTCGTAGTAGCTGAACGCGCCTTTGCCGGCGCTGTCATAGGCGAGCGAGATGAACCCGCCGGCGAACTTCGTCGTGTCGTCGACGACCGTGATGTTCCAGGTGCCGCCCTTGGCCTGCTCGGCGATGCGGAAGTCGCCGGTCGTCGAGTTCTCGTAGGCGACGCCCCACCGCCCGGTGACGGGGTTGAGCGCCAAACTCGGGTAGCGGCCCACGTCGTTTCGCGAGTCGATCGTCGTGGCCGACCAGGTGCTCCCGCCCGTGTTGGCCGCGAACTGCAAGGCGCTGCCGTTCTTGTAGTAATAGGCGACGACGGGCCTGTCGTTGGCGGCGAACTTGAGCGACGGGTAGTAGCCGGTCGTGTTGGTCGTGTCGACCGTCTGCGCGCTCCAGGTGGCGCCGTCGAACTTGGCGAACTTCACGGCCGTGTCGCCCTCGTCGTAGTAGGCGACGCCCGGCTTGCCGGTGCTGTCGAGGGCCATCGACATGAACAGGCCGGTGTTGGGCGTGTTGTCGACGACCTGCACCTGCGACCAGACGCCGCTGGTCTGGGTGGCGTATTTCAGGACGTGGGCGGCGTTGTCGTACCAGGCGAAGTGCAGCACGCCGGCCGAGTCGTAGGCGATCGCGTTGGCGGTCGCGTCGACGCCGATCGGCGGGGGCGGGGAGTCGTCGTCGTCGATCGTGACCGAGTACGTACCGGCGATGGTCGCGGTGCTGGTCAGCTTCACGTAGTACGTGCCGGGCGTGAGGATGCGCGTCAGGCCGGACGCGCCGATCGTGCCGATCACCTGGCCCGACGCGTTGAGCAGTTGGGCGGTCGCGGCGGTGGACGTCCCGCCGTACGCAACGTCGACGTCGAAGTAGTCGGCGGCGGCGACCGTGAACTTGTAGAAATCGGCGTCGCCGATCAGGAGGGTCTGACCCGAAGTCGAACCATCGCCGTTGGTCAGCGGGATGGTGCTGGCGGTACCAAGCGAATCGTTGCCCGCGCCGGCTTGATCGAGGGCGTCGTCCCGGCGGGCGTAGGCCATCTGCACCGCCGCGAGGGCATCGAGGCGGGCGTAGGTGATCGTGCCCGACGGGTTGGACACGTTGTCCGGATCGACGACCTGCACGCCCGAGTCCTGGAGGATGTCCATGATCTCGTCCGGCGTCAGCGTCGGGTCGATCTGCTGCAACATCACAGCCACGCCCAACACGTACGGCCCCGCCCAGGAGTTGCCCGACCCGCCGGACGCGGGGTTGCCGTTGGTGCCCGTCAACCGCTGGTGGAAGTCGGTCTGGGGCGTGTAGTAGAGCATCGTGACCTGCTGGGCGGGCCCCAGGATGTCCAGGCCCGGCCCACGCTGGCTCTGCGGCCGCAGAGTACCCTCGGGGATGATGCCGCCCGCCCCGAACACCGACGGGTCGGATGCCGGGTTTCCGATCGGCGCCCGCTCGTTGCCGGGGAAGATCCAGTCGTTGGCGACGGGCGTGATGATGAACACGCCGGCCGCCTTGAGCGTCGCCAGTTCGTCCGAGTACGCGAGCGTGCCCGACCCCCCGACGAAGTCCGTCAAATGGACGGCCGTGATGTTCTTCGACACCCGGTTGGCGATCACCCACTGCAGCGCGAGCTCGGTCGTCGCCTGCGAGTTGAACCGGTTCGTCCGCAAATTGTAGATCTTCGTGTTCGCGCTCTGAAGAACCCCCTGCTGCTGGTCGCCGTTGGCGTCGGGCCAGGGGTTTGCCAGCAGGATGCCGGCCACGCCGGTGCCGTGGGCGGTGCTCTGGTCGGTCGCCGACGACTCCGACGGGAACGGCGTGGTGTCGTTGTCGCGCCAGTCGAAGACGTTGACGATCCGCGGGGCGACGGTGTTGGTCGCCGAGTTCCCGCCCAGGTCCGGGTGGAAGTAGTCGATCCCCTTGTCGACGACGGCGATCGAGTTGTTCCCGCCGTTGAGGTGCGGGTACTGCGTCCAGACGTCGTCCAGATTGAGGAGCACGGGCCAGTCGCCGTAGGCGAACAGCCGGCGGTCCTCGAGCAAGTCGAGGGTCAGTTGGGGACGGCGGTGAAACATGGGGTACATCGGGCGGTGGGAACTACGTCGGCGAAACCGGGCACAAAAGTATACGCCGAAACAGACGCCGCGGATCGCGGGGGGTTACACCGACGTTAACGGACGGTGGGCTTGTGCGGCGTGTGAGGAGGACGACACAGGTCCGTCCCGGGACGGAGTTTACACGAAAAGAGAACCGGGGGTGGGCGCGCGGTATTCCCCGGCCTTGATCGGGCTAGGAACGAGCGGCCGGCGATGATGGATGGTCGTCAGAGCCCGCGTTTGGGGATCGTCGGTCGGGGTCACGGCGCCGGATCGCCGAGGACGTCCTCCTCGTACCCGATGGCCGCGGGAACGGCCTGGCCGCGGGCCTCGAGGGCGACGCGGGCCGCGTAGCGGACGACGTACTGCTTGCGGTCGACTTGGCGGCCGTCGCGGCGGGCGCTGGTGCCGGCCGCGTGGTGCCCGGGATGGGCCAACAGCTCGCGCAGGAGCGCCGTGTCGGTCGGGTCGTTGGCCGCGGCGACGAAGTTCACGGCGGCGGGGAGGCTGTAATCGCCGCCGGTCAGTCGCCCGGTTGGGGCGGTGCGCTCGCGCTCGAGGTGGCGGCGAATTTGCGGGAGCACGGACGCCAGCAGGGCGCGCGGGAGCGGGCGGGAATACCCCAGAGCGTCGGCGGCGATCAGCGGTTGGTCGGTGGCAAGCGCGGTCCAGAAGTCGCGCTCGGCCGGGGTGGGGTCGCGCGGGAGCCGGCGGGCGACGACGGCGGCGGCGTATCGTCGGTCCGCGCGCGGGCGGGCGGCCGCCAGGGCGATCAGATGGGCGCGGTCTTCGCGCCGCTCCGCCCAGTAGAGGGCGCCGGGCCAGACGTCGGGATCGGCGTCGCGGGCTAGGGCGTCCAGCTCGGCCGCGCCGACCGTGATCGCCAGTGTCGGGGAAAGCAGGACCGAGGCTGCCGGCCCGCGCTCGGCGGGCGGGCCGGCGCGGAGCACCCGGCGGCACTCGTTCGCGAGGCGCGAGTGAACGTCAAGGCGCAGGGCGAGCGGTTTGCCGTCCGACCGCCAGATCAGGATCGACGCCGCCTGGCGCTGGAGGACCGGCGAGCAGCCCCAGATCCGTTCCTGGAGGACGCCCCAGCAGAGTTCGCGGTCGGACGGGGCGGGCGGCGCGCCGGGCGGGGGCGTCAGCCCGTCGATCGCGGATTTCATGAGTCGGGCCTCGTCGCGGTGCGGCGGCCAGGCGGCGTGCAGGCGGTCGAGCTCGGCGGCGACGGCGGCGTGGTCGGCGTCGGTATGCGGAGCGCCGGCGCGGTGGCGGTCGGCCCAGGCACGAACGGCGGGGCGGGGCCAGCCGTCGCCGTGGGCATGGAGCAGGCGGGCGGCGGCCAGGACGCGCTGGGGCGGGTGGGCGGCGCGGCCACGGCTGCGGGCATCCTTTGGCAGGAGCGCGAGCTGCCATTGCAAGCCCTGCGGCGCGTCGCTGCCGACGGTCATGAGGAGCGTGTGATCGCCGACTTCTTTAAGCTCGGGCGCGTACGGCCCCCGGTACGTACTGCGGCGCCAGAGCTCTTTGGCGGTCGAGCGGTCGAGCGCGACGACGCCCTCGGGGTGGACGAAGTAGACGCGGCCGGCGTCGCCGGGGCGGATCTCGGTCTTGCCGGGCGAGTGCCAGGCCGAGCGGTCGGCGGCCCCGGCGATCCGGGTTTCGAGCAGGACGCGCCCGGCGGCGTCGAGGGCGGTGACCCGGCTCCCGCGGGCGACCCAGATCTGATCACCGACCACGCGGACGCTGGCGATGGGGCCGTCATGACCGTCGGCGTCGACCGCGGCGGCCGGGTCACCGGGGCGGTCGGCCTGCGCGAAGGTCCACGCGGGTTTCCACTGAGCGCCCCCCGCCGTCAGGTCCAGGGCGATCACGGTCCGCGAGCTTTGGCGCGCGAGCAACAGGTCGCCCAGCCGAGCCTCGACCGACGTGGGTACGGGGCTCGTGTACGACCGCAGCAGCGTCGGCGCCGCGCGGCCGTCCGCGCCGCGGCGGTACAGCGCGACGGTATGGCCGGCGCCGGGCGTGAAGGTGACGCCGACGGTCAGGCCCGGACCGGGATTGAACGGTTCCGCCGCGGCGTTGTCGGTCGCGGGGCGGTCCGTGAGCAGTTGGGCGACGGCCGCCCCGGCGGCAGGCCGGGCGGCGGGCGGGACGTCGGCGGGCGTCCAGGCTTCCCAGAGGAGTTGGCCGGTGCGGGCATCGACGGCGGCGACGCCGAGGTCGGGGCGCAAGGCGTATTGGGTGGCGCGGGCGTCGGCGGCGCAGAGGAGGGCGAGGAGGCAGGCGAGGGGCGGCAGGCGCGGCATACCCATTGGGACGCGCGGGGAGGGGTAGAGTTGCGTGCCGCGACCGACTCGGGAATGACTCGCTTTACGGCATGCTCACTGAAGTGAGCACCCCGCGCCCCCCCTTCGGTTAACACGTGGACCCATTACGCCGGCCGGGCGACCTGCTTCTTCCGCCGCAGTTCCGCGTCGATGAACATGTCCAGATCGCCCCGGTCCAGCACCGACTCGACGTCGAACGTCTCGACGTTCGTCCGGTGGTCCTTCACCCGGCGGTCGTCGAGCACGTACGAGCGGATCTGGCTGCCGAACGTGTTCCCCTTGATGTCGCCGACGGCCTCCTTCAGCTCGGCGTCGCGCTTCGACTGCTCCAGCGCCTCGATCTTCGATTGCAGGATGGCGATCGCGAGCCGGCGGTTCTGCTGCTGGCTGCGCTCGACCGAGCACGTCACCGTGATCCCGGTCGGGATGTGCGTGGCGCGGATCGCCGTCGCAACCTTGTTCACGTTCTGCCCGCCCGGGCCCGAGGCTCGGACGAACGCGAGGATGTCGAGGTCGGACTCGGGGATCGTCTGGTCGCCGACGTCGTCGAACTCGGGCACGACCTGGAAGCTGGCGAACGACGTCTGCCGCTTGGCCTGGGCGTTGAACGGGCTGATCCGCACCAGCCGGTGCACGCCCGCCTCGGCCCGCAGGTACCCGAACGCGTGCATCCCCTTGACGTGCAGCGTGACCGACTTGATCCCCGCCTGCTCGCCGTACTGGCGGTCGATCTCCGACACGTCCCACCCGCGCCGCTCGAAGAAATACAAGTACATCCGCAGCAGCATCTCCGACCAGTCCTGGGCCTCAGTCCCGCCCGCCCCGGCCTGGATCGTCACGAACGCGTTGCGGTGGTCGTTCTTCCCGTCCAGCAGCGTCTGCAGCTCGACCTTGGCCGCCTTCGCCTCGACGTCGGCGAGCATCCGGCCCGCCTCTTCGATCGACTCGGCGTCCCCCGCCTCCTGCCCCAGTTCGTACATCGCGCGCGCGTCCGCCAGGCCGCCTAATACGGCCTCCACCGGCTCCGTCACCGCCTTGAGCCCCTTCAGCTCAGACACGACCGCCTGGGCCGCCTCCTGGTTGTTCCAGAAGTCGGTGTCCCCCATCTTCGCTTCGAGTTCCTTTTTGCGGGAGAGTTTAGACGGCAAGTCAAAGAGAGTCGCGGATGGCGTGGATCCGCGCCTCTAAGGCGTCAATAGATGTGAGCAGGTTGTCGTAGGCCATAGGGGTGGGGGATTGTAGAGCGTCGAGCGGGGATGTCGAGGGGGCGGGGTTCGCCGATCGCCGATTGCCCGGCAAGCCGCCCGGCCGCCATGTCAGATGGCCCAGGTTCCAAAACCCTTCTCCAGTCGACCGTACGCGCCCATGACGAGATCCAGGCACGTCGGGCAATGCCGCCGCGGATCGTACTTCTCCGGTTCGGACAGGCCGCCCTGACATGCCGGGAAACGCCCGGTGGCGCCGGCGTCCCCCGGCTCGTTCGTGGGAAGCGCCGCCAGGTCATCCGCCCGGGCTTCGAGTTCGGCGATCGCCGACGCCACCTTACTTGAGCCATCGAAGCGTTCTGCGTTCAACCAACGAAGCGCCGCGAACGCGGGGCGAACGGACTCGATCAGGAACTGCCGGCGCTTCGGTGTTGCCTCGGCCGTGACGAGCTTGCAGCGTTGAAGGATCAGGTCGAGTTGGATCGACGCCGCGACGATGTGGGGCGCTTTCGGGCTTTCGTCGTCGAGCACGGGGCTCTCCACGATTGGTGCTGCCGCGGGCCATGCCTCCGTCACCCGCGCGCACGCTTGGCATTCACTTCCCACTCCGTCCAGTATCGATCGGCAGCGGCCTCCAGTTCAGTCTGGGAAATTGTCCGGCCCTCGGGCAGAGAGAGGCCGACGCGGTCATAGGCCAGTTGCAGGCACCCACCGACGCAGGCGATGGAGACGGTTCCGTCAACCTCCTCGGCGCTGAGCACTTCGACGTGGGCATCGGCGATGTCGGACAGGTCGGCAACCGCGGGCCCCTCGAACGGCCGGTACTCGAACTGCCGGCAACCGCGTAAGTGGACTACGACGTGGTCCGCCGCGGTCGGCAGCTGCTCACACAGGTAAGCGATCCGAACGCGGACGTGCATGTCGCCCGGAATGACACCGTCGATCGACTCGATCGACTCGATCGACCCGTCGTGCAGCGTGTTCCAGATAGCGTACTCCACGAAGTCCCTCCGGTGCCGCCGACGGCAACGAAGCCGGCGGAAAAACGTCCCGGCCGCACGGGCACGGCCCGGGCTAAGGAACACAACGCCATCCGTCATCAGGGGGATCAGGCGGTCAGTTGGTTATCCCGCCGCCGGACGGCCGTCCCAATACCTGACCTCCAAAGTTTCCTTCTGTGCCGCGTATTTGGCAAAGGCGGCATGGAGCGGGCGGTCATCGTGCAGGCTGGGGACCGACGCGTCGGCTACCCGTCCGTTAACCAGGTAGACGCAGATCTCCCGGCGCGAGGCAAGGATGTCATCGACGAAACGCCGCGTCGCCGCGTCGGGCGGACCGTCGCAGCCCCACGCATCGAGGAGGTCGCCGTGCGTATGCCAATCGCCGCCCTCGAAGCCGATCGTCCAGTCGCCGTCGGTGACGTCGACGAGCAACGTCAACAGCCGGTCGGATGATTCGTGACGCTCGACGATCGCCATGGCGGGATCATTACCCTTCATCATCGCGCCGCCTGAATCACCGCCCGGGCCGGCCGCCCCGCCCGCACGGCGCTTGACCCGTTATACCTGCGGCGGCCGCCCCGGTTCCAGCGGGAATCGTGCCGGGACGCCCGACCGATCTCGCGCCGCGTCCGCCTATCCCGCCGGCGGCGTCTCCCCCGCCCCCGACCACCCGCACTCCGAACACCGCCCCGGCGTGGCGCGGCAGTCGTACCCGCAGGCCGGGCAGCAATTCGCGGCGACCCGGCGCTCGCGGCGGAATCGGCGGCGGCGGCGCCAAGCCCGCGCGCGGACGACCGGGAGCGGGGCGAGCACGAGCGCGACGAGCCCGTGCGGCACCGCCACCCCGCGAAACCCGCCGCGCGGCGCGGTCGGCCCGTCCACCGGGTCGGCGTTCCACCAGACCGGGCCCCACTGTCCGCCGAACATGCCCTTGAGCCGCGTCCACTCGACGTCGTCCGCCGGGGCCGACGTGCGCGTCCACGCCGGCGGGCGCCCCAGCACCGCCGCGTACCCCTCGTCGAACGTGGCGAGCCGGTTGGCCCACGCCCCGATGCGCCCGCGACCGGACGCGCCGCCGACCACGCGCATCTCGATCGCGCCCGTCGGCCCGCGGCCATACGACGTCACGTCGAACGAGTCGGCCCGGACGTAGCCCCGCACCCACAGGACGCACACCACCAAACAGAGCACGCCCGCCACGACCGCCGCCGCGTCGAGCGCCCACCCCGCGACCCGCCTCATCCGCCGCAGTCCCACCATGCCGGCGAGTGTACCCCCCCTCGCGCGGCGTCGCCCGCCCCCCCCCTGTCCGCCGTCGCGAAGGGCGTTCACGCGGGGAGGCGGGCCTCCCGCAATCGGAAAGGCGGCCCGCCGGCCTTTCTGGTACCGGCCGGCGGCCGCCGGCTCAGCGGACGTCGCCTTCCCGTTGGCCGGTCCCGTGCGCCCGGTAGAGCGCGAGCGCGCGCCCGCTCAGGTGCCGGGCGAAGTCGTCGTCGAACCGCTCGCCCGAGACGTTCTCGAGAAAGCAGGCGCCGGCGGCGTCGGCCAGGTCGGCGTCGGCCGATTCGGCACAATCGGACACGAACCGTCCGAGGCGGGCCAGGTGATCCGGCGGCAAGCGCTCGTACTCGTCGCGCACGTAGTGCGAGAGCTCGGCGAACGCCCCGCACGGCGTGAACGTGCCGTCGTCCCGCCGAAAGTACGACGCGGCCCACTGGGGCGCGAAGCCGGGGAACAACTCGACCGCGTACTCGATGATCGCCGCGCCAGTCACGCCCGCCATCGTAAGTCCCCGCCCGCCGCCGCGTCGAGCGACGGGTGCGGCGAAGGTGGCGGGTTCGCCCTCTGACGCGGGGGCGCAGATGCCGTGTCACGCCGTACAATTGCACCCATGGCGTCCGACTCGCCCGCGTCCCCGCCGGCGCTCGACTACGCCGCCGGCCCGCCCGCGCGGCGGCGCTTGCTCCGCCGCGCGGCGCGCCTGTGGCCCGCGTGGTTGCTCCTTTTGCTCGTCGGTCTCGGGATCGCCTACGGCCCGTGGGCGTGGACGCGGTACCGGGTGCACCGGCTGCAGGAGGCGTGCATGACGGCGGCATTGCCGCGCGACCGGCCGGTGTGCGAGACCGACCCGGCGGCCGCCCGGGCGCTGGTCGCGGCCCGGCCCGGCGGGTACCGGCTAGACCGGTCCGGGTGGGCGATCCGGCCCGACCCCCGGTGGGCGGCGCTCGCCACGGAACTCGGCGTCCCCGCGCCGGCGAGCGCCACGACCGCGGCGACGGTCTTCGTCGGCGAGCGGTTCACGCCGTCGGGCGCGCGCCGGCTGGTCGTGATCCAGCACGACGGGGGGGCCGCGGTGATCGAGCCCGGGGGGTGGACGCGGCCGCCGCGGGTCGCCTGGCGCGGCGTGGTCCGGGCGTGGGAGGACGACCCCGCGCAGTGGGCGGCGCTCGAGCCCAAGACGACCTTTGCCGGCACCGCCGACCCGGCCGACGGCTCGCGGTGGACGGTGGGGTTCACGTTGCGGGGCGTGCCGGGCACGTGGGAGTACCGGCTGTACGACGACGGCCGGATCTCGAAGTACCTCGTCGACCCGACCGCGTTCGCGGCCCGGCTGGAGGCGGCGCAACGGCTCACCCCCGCGCCGCCCCCGGACCGCCCCGCGACCCCCGCGCCGCTCCGCGACCCCGGCATCGGCGGTGAGTGATCGTGCGGGCAGCGGCCGGCCGTACGTCGCCGCCCGCCCCCGCACAGAAGAGCGCCCGCACGTTCACGCCTCGCGGTCTTCCGAAGGGGAGAGCCCTTCACCGCCGGGCGCAGCCCGCCCGGGGTCCTCTGCCGACGGAAACCCCGTCCCCCGGCGCTACCGCGCCTCGACGTGCCAGATCAGCCATTCGCCCTTGATCCGCACGCACTGGATCGGCCCGAACAGGAACGTCGACTCCCCCCGGCGCAGGCGGAGCGAGTACGGCCTCGGGACGGGCGAGACGCTGTCCGGGTCGGGCGCGGGGCGGACGTACGCGAGCACCGCGCGGCGGCCGACGACGAACTCGAGCGGGCGGTCCTCGGCGACGGGGGCGGTGGCGGGGTCGTCGACGACGGCCCGCACGCGCGCCGGGACGGGCGACCGGACGTCGGGCCCGAACGCGGCCGGCTCCCAGATGTCGCGGCCGGCCCGGTACGTCCGCACAAACGCCTTGCCGTCGTGCCTGCGGGCCCCGTCGCGGAGGCGGTCGAGCAACTCGGCGGCGTGCTTGCGCGCTTCGGCCTCGCCCGCGGCGCCGGCCGGCAATTCGTCCCAGGCGGGCAGCGCCGGGCGCTCGCCGGGGTCGAACTTCGCTTCGCCGCTTCGCTCCTTGCCGGCCGGGAGCATCGCGCGGGCCAGTTCGGTCACCTTGTCGTCCGCCGCCGCCGCCGACCCCTTGGCGAGCTTCACGTAGGCCGGGCCGCCGGCCCGCGCGCGGAGTTCGAGCGTGTTCGGGCCGGCGCGCAGCCACGGGTCGAGCGGCCGCATGCGCCACCCGCCGGTGTAGACGGCGACCGGGTCCCCGCTGAGGAACAGGTGGACCGGGCCGACCGCCCGCGCCTCGCCCCCGATAACGATCACGCCGTCCCGGTCGAACCCCTCGGCGGACGTGCCGATGTGGGCGTTGACCGGGGGGAACCGCGGGGCGGGCTCCGCCGCTGCTGCCGCCGGTACCTTCGCCGCGCCCGGCCCGTCCGCCCGACTCGGGCCGACCGACGCGACGAGCAGCAGTCCGACGGCGGCGACGGCCGACAGGCGCGACATTGCAACACGTACACCTTTTGGCCGGGCGTGCGTTCGATCGTCCATGGCTACCTCTCGGATCGTCGCGAACGAATGACGGGCGAACGCCGGACGTCCGGCCGCGCGCCGCACGCGAATCATATCACACGCCCGGCCTACGCGGCCGACCGTCGCCGCGCGACGGTCACGCGCCGGGGCCGGCCCACGTGCGCGGCGCGACGCCGAGGTCTTCGAACCGCGGCGGCGCGTCCGCCAGCACCTCGACGACGTCGTCCTCGGTGGTGATGACGTAGTGCGCGAGCCCGGGAAAGTAGAGGTCGAGCAGCGGCTCGGCCGGGCGGAACGACGCGATCCACGGCGAGCCGACGACCGTGAACGTCCACCCGCACCGCTGTCCGGTCGCGTCCAGGTGCCCCCACAACGCGAGCCGGAACTCCTCCATGATGTTCCGGTACGCCGGGCACCGCCGGAAGGTCATGCGTCACCGCCGCCAGGCGCCGGCGACCCGGACGTCTAACTCAATCGTCAACTGGTCCGGCGCGGCGTCGTCGGCGGGCGTACGGTGGACGAGCGCGACCATCCGGACGGTGTCGGCCCCGGAGGCCGGGGTCGCCCACCGCTCGATCCGCCAGTCCTCGTACATGCCCCAAATCGTACCCGACGGGCGGGCGCGGGCGCACACCCCTCGGCCCGCGCAGCCGACCGTCGCCCCCCTTGGCGCGACCCTCACCTTCGTCGGCAGCGGGCTGCCCCCCTTTCGCCCGGCGTGCGTGCGGACTCTCCGCCTCCGACCGCGGCCCGGAGCCCAGCCTGCAATCCCGCGTGGTCGCGCGTCGTTCGCGCGTGCCGCCCCGGGCAGAAGAATGCCGGCACGTTCACGCCTCACGGTCTTCCGAAGGGGAGAGCCCTGCACCGCCGGGTGCAGCCCGTGCGGGGTCCTCCGCCGGGGCGGACCTCGTCCAGTGGGTGTCGTCCCGGGCGGCGCGCGACCTCAGTTTCTCGATCTGTGCCGCGATCCGTTCGGTCGTGCCGAAGGCCACCGGCCGGCCGCCTAGGCACGCCTCGATCCGGACGTGGCCGGGCGCGGCGGGCGTCGCGGACAATCGGGCGGACGGATCGAGCGGGAACGTCTGGCGCGGTCCGCCCACGCGGTCGATCGCGATGTGCCGCGCCGTGACCACGATTTCGCGCGGGAAGCACTCCGACAGGAGCCCGAGCCCCAGCGTGCCCGCGACGACGCACCCGACGAAGACGAACCCGCCCACGTCGAACGGCCGGGCGAACCCGAACGACCAGCGGGCGATCACGAGCGGGACGCTGACGAGCAACGCCACCCGGGCCCAGCGTGCGATCCACCGGACGAGGTAGGCGCGGTAGCGGCCCGCGAGCGCGATCCTGCGCATCCGCAGCGTCTCATGCCAACTCACGCGATCTACGGATGGCGCCGGACTCATGTGACCTTCCCGCCGTCGTGCGGATCATACCCGACCCCCGGCCCACGCGGCCGAAAGCAGTAAAGGGTCAGCGGCCGACCCGTTATTCCATCCCCTGCCTTTTCGCACCTGGGCTCGTAAGGGAGAGCGGATCGGGCGGGGTCGGGTCGTAGTCCTCGTTCACCCAGACGTTACAATGACCCGTTTGCTTGTCGACCCATACGCGCGCCGCGACGCAGTTCGGCCCCCACTTCGCCCGGGCGTCGAAGAAGATGATGCGCCAGTGCTCGTCGCCGTCGCACGGCCGGCCGGTCGCCGTGGCGGACATGTGGCTGCCGACGAACCCCGCCTCCCGCCAACACGGCGTTACGGGCTCTCCGACCTCGTCGAGGAACGCCCACCAAGCGAGCTCCTTGGCCTCGCGGACCGATAGCGACACCTCACACCTCAGGCACAGTAGCACAGGGTTGTCCCCGCGGCCGGCCCGCCGTCATTCCTTGACCGCGTTGGGGTTTCGAAAAACGAATCCCTTGCCGGCGTCATCGTCGCGTAAATCGATGACCGTGCCGGCGAGGTAGATCGCGCTGTTGTCGTCGACCGCTACCGTCACTCCGCCCGAATCGAAGACGTTGTCCACCTTCGGGTCGGGTCGGTCTTCCGTGATGTCCAAGACGTAACTGAACCGCCTGCGATCCTCGCCGGCTTTGACACCGACGCGCAGCCAGTACTTCGGGAGGTTCTGCGTGGCCGCGACGGCTTTGATTTCCTTCGCGGCCTTCTCCGTGAGGCTGACGATCTGTCGCGCCGGCTGAGTCGATGGCCGCGTCGACGGGGCGTCTGCGAACGCGACAATGCTGACGAGCACCTGAACTACGGCAGTGAGGATCAGGATACAGCGTCGCAAGAGTGCGGCCTCCGCTGGATAGCTGCCGTTTACCGCCCCGCGGATCGCCGCGGCCGTCGACTCGGGGCGCGGTCGGTGCCCCCGATTCGCGGGCAGCTTTTCCTCGATCGGGATCCTCGGCCAGCCTTCGAACGCGGACGCCCCGCGAAGGCCGGCCGCCTCGGTCTGAACCTAAGGCTTCGCCTCCGCCGGTTTCACATCCGGCTTCGCATCGGCCTTCGCGTCAGGCCTCGCGTCGGCCTTCGCGTCGGCCCGCCCGCCCTTCAGGAAGTGGAGCTTCTTATCGCCGCCGAGGTAGTACAACCCGCCCTCGACCGGCTCCCAGTCCGTGATCCCCGCGTCGTCCCGGATCGGCGCAGAGTGGTCCAGCCGGCCCGACTCCGTCCCCTTCTTGATGATCGCCCGGCTGTACGCGTTGATCCGGAACTGCGTCGACGGCACCCCGACGTTCCCGCCGCCCGCGCCCGGCGCGTTCGCCGGCACCGGCGCCGGCGCCGGCACGTTCGGGTTGCCGCCCGCCCCGCCCGGGTTCGCCGCCACCCCGCCCTTGCGCGCCGGCTGCCCGAGCACGACGAAGAAGTCCTGCCCGATCATCGCCTCCTGGTACAGAAGGTTGGGCGCCGTGTTCACGTCGATCGCCCCCTCCCACGACTCGGTCGGGTTGTCCAGGTTGTACGCGACGGGCCCGGACTGCCGCGTCGTCACGTACAGCATCTGCCCGACCACGTTCAGCGACACCGCCCAGTCCGCCGGCGCCGCCGCCTGCTTCGTCCCCGACGAGCTCACCGTCGACAGCCGGAACTTCTCGCTCCGCCCCTCCTTGTTCGTGTAGTCGAGCACCTTGCCCGACTCCAGCGAGTGCGCCGACACGTACCGCCCAGAGTCCGTCACCGCCAGCACCCGACCCTCGCTGATCACCAGCTGGTCGAACTGCGTCGCGCCCGCGTAGATCGGGTTGATCGGCTGCCCGTCCACGCCCACGTTCACCGGCTGGTTCGGCTTGCGGTCGTCCAGCCCCGCGATCACCTCGAACGTCAGCTCCCGCCGCGTCTCGAACAGGTCCTTCCCGCACATCCGGTCGACCTGCGTCCACACCAGCATCCCGTCCGGGGCCAGCGCCAAATTCACCGGCACGTTGCCCGAGTCGTTCGGGAAGCTCAGCCGCCGCACGAGCTGCCCGGTCAGCGTGTCGATCGCGACCAGTTGCGTCGTCGCGCTGTCGGTCACCTTGGCGACCACGAAGTCCTCGTTCGCCAGCAGCCGCTCGACCGCCGACGACTGCGCCACCCGCGTGTGCCACGCGACCTGCCCGGTCGACGTGCTGACCGCGAACAGCTGCCCCGCGCTCGTCGCCACGATCACCCGGTCCGACACCGGCTTGACCAGCACGATCCGCTCGGGGCCCTGTGGCTGGGCGACCGCGCCGGGCCCCGCCACCTGCACCCCGTTCACGAACCGCACCCGCCCGCGCAGCATCATCGCCCGCCGGGCCGCGACCCCCCCGTTCAGCATCTGCTCGTCGAGCTCGTTGTTCGCGTTGGCGACCGTGTCCTCGGTCGCGCCCCCGCCCGCGACCACGTCGATCCGCGGCAGCCCGCGCAAGTTCACCGCCCACTTCTTCGACAGCGTCTCGCCGTCCAGCATCACCACGTCCGATCCGGTCCACACCGCCAGCCCGGCCCCGCCGTCCAGCCACGCCAGCGCCGTCGGGGCCGTCGCGCCCAGCGCGTCCGACGTCGCCGCCGCCTTCGTCTGACCGACCGGGTACGCCGCCAGCGCGCCGTTCGCCCACACGACCACCCGGTCGTGCCGCGCGTGCGCCCGCCGCAGCTCCAGCGGCGCCGACACGATCGCCTCCACGTTCTCGACCACCGGCCGGTCCGCCACCGGCACGAACGCCTCCTTCGCCTTATAAGGCGACTCCGGCTTCTGCTCGATCGGGCCGTTCGAGTCGATCCACGCCTGCGAGTCCTTGATGTACTTCTCCAGCACCTCCTCGGTCGGCCCGGGCACCAGCTTAAAGTCCGGCAGCTTCGCCGCCGCCACGCGCGACCGGTGCCCCTGCACCGCCTTGAGCGCCTGCCCGAACGTCACCCCCGCGTCCACCAGCATCTGCCCGTCCGGCAGCTTCAGCGGCTTGGCCAGCTTCTCGTCCCGCCCGTTGTTCTTGACGACGACCGCCGCCAGCCGTCCCGCCGCCGTGTCGACCCGGTCGCCCGTACGGTCCGGCATCGCCAGGTAATTGCGGGCCATGCCCTCGAGCAGGCGCGTGCGGTCCTGTCCCTCGCCGTACTTCCGCGAGACCAGCCCGAACGTGTGCGCCGCCAGCCGGAAGTCCCCGCGCGCCTCGTACGCCGCCGCCGCCGCCGCCATCGCCTTACCCGCCGCGTTCGAGTTCGGGTACGACTCGGCGACCAGCTTGAGCGCCGCCGGGTCCGCCCCGGCCGTCACCAGCTTGTCCACCGCCTCCTTCTCGAACGCCGCGTACGCCGCCGGCTCGCGCTTCTTGATGTCCGCGATCTGCTTTTCCGCCAGCAGGCCCGCCTGCGTCGCCCCGCCCGCGTCCGCGTCCGCCAGCGGCACCGTCCGCAGCTTCGCGCTCGTCAGGATCTCCTGGTACAGCTTGACGGCCGCCTCGTACGACCCCTCCTGCTTGTAGTCCACGTTGAACTTCGCCCGGCTCACCCGGTAGTTCACCTGCTGGCTGTCCCCGTCCGCCGCCGCCGCCGCCAGGTCGTACAGCGCGTTCACCATCTCCAGCGTCTGCTCGATGTTCTCCTGCCGCTTGTCCTTCTGCAGCTTGATCGCGAACGTCAGGCAGTCGTTGAACAAATGATCCCGCTCGGGCCCCTGCCGCATCGACTTGAGCCCGCCGAGCAGTTGTACCGTCTCCTGCAGCTTCTCCATCGCCACGTCGAGCTTGCCCGCGACGAACATCACCTCCGCGTACCGCAGCCGCGGCTCCGGGCTCGTCGGGTTCGCCGCCACGTCGTCGTCCAGCCGCTTGCGCGCCAGCGTCATGTCCGCGTACACGCTCACGCACTTCTTGCTCGCCACGATCACGTGGTCGCCCGTCACCAGCACGCTCCCCGGGCCCTCGACCGTCTCGTCCCACGTCCGGTCCCGGCCGTCCGCGTCGCGCCCCGGGTACCCCGCCTGGATCTTCCCCGTCTTCCGGCTGAACCACCGCAAGTTCGTCTGCGTGCACAGGAACACCGCGTCCGCCGTCACGAACCCCCGCCCGGTCACCAGGTTCGCCTGGAACCCGCGCCCCGGCACCTCCCGCGCCGCCTCGTGCGTCCACAGCCGGCACCCGCCCTCCGACGCCGCCATCGACCCCGTCTTCGGCCGCGCCGGGTCGTACTTCGTCCAGTCGATCGCGTACAGGTAATTCGCCCCCGTCATGAACACCTGGTTCCCGTCCACCCCGATGATCGACGTCAGCGTCAGCGGCCCGCGCCGCGGCGCGCCCCCGTCCTGCGCGTCGTCCTCCAGCCGGTCGATCGGGATCCGCTTCAGTTCCGCCCCGCTCCCCGCGTCATAAACCAGCAGGTGCTTCCGCCCGTCCGTCGGCAGCAGGAACACCTTGCCCTCGCTGACGATCACCGGGTTGAACTCCCACGCCTTGGTCCCGCCCGTCGTCGACCCGGCGTACGCCATCCGCCGGAACCCGCCCCCCACCTGGTTCGGGTCCTGCGCGTTGTCCCGCGGGTAGATGTTCAGCCACAGGACCGTCCCCGCGTACGCGTCGATCGCCGCGACCGCCCCGAGGTTCGTCAGGCAGTACACCCGCCCGCTCGAGAACGCCAAATGCGAGAGCGTGTCCGCGTTCGCCGCCTGTCCGTACATGTACGCCCCCCCGCTCGACGACGCGACGAAGCTCGACCACTTGTACGCCCCCGTCGCCGCGTCCAGGCAGATCACGTAGCAGTCTTCCGACGTCGGGCTCTTCCCGCCCCGACCGATCACGTACACGTTGTCCCCCACCACCAGCGGCGACCCCGAGAAATCCAGCGCCTTGACCGCCTG
>DASPKW010000227.1:0-63772 GCA_035627895.1 Tepidisphaeraceae bacterium
TCAAGAACGAGATGATCCGTGACGCCTCGGTCAACATCTCGTGCATCCTGACCAGCGCCGACCCCACCTTCGCCCAGGAGGGCGACCCCGCCGACGAGAAGGCCAACTTTCCCGGCCCGATCAAGCGCTTCCCCGAGTCGATCGAGGAGATCCTCAAGTACGACGTGGTCATCTTCGGCGACGTCGACCCCCGCCAGTTCACCGACGCCCAGCTCCAGCTGATCAAGGACTTCGTCTCCAAGCGCGGCGGCGGGTTCGGCCTGATCTCGGGCCCCAAGCACGCCCCCGTCGCCTACAAGAACACCGCGATCGAAGACCTCCTCCCCGTCTTCATCAACCGCGTCGAAGACGCCCGCAAGGAATCCATCCCCGACGGCTGGCGGCCCGAGCTCACCAAGGACGGGCTCGAGTCCTCGGTCTTCCGCTTCTTCGAGGACAAGGCCCGCACCGCCAAGTTCATCAAGGACGAGATGGAACCGCTCTTCTGGTTCAGCAAGGGCGTGCAGGTCAAGCCCGGCGTCGGCGAGACGTACGCCCAGCACCCCGGCCACGTCGGCCCCGACGGTAAGCGCACCCCCATCCTCGTCCTGGGCCGCTACGGCGCCGGCCGAACCCTCTTCTCCGGCGTTGACGACACCTGGCGCTGGCGTTTCTACACCGGCGAGTCCGTCTTCGACACCTATTGGATCCAGCAGTTCCGCTACCTCGCCCGCTCCAAAAAGCTCGGCCAGCGCAAGCTCACCTTCGGCTCCAACCGCCCCGCGTACGACCAGTTCGAGCAAGTCCAACTGTCGCTCCGCATCCTCGACCCCCAGCTTCTCACGCAACTTCCCGACCAGATCCCCGTCGAAATCGTGAAGTCCGACGAGCCCAATGCCGTCCCCCAGAAGGAAATGCTCGTCAAGCAGGAGGGCCAAGTCGACTACTACATCGCCTCGTACACCGCCGACCGCACCGGCAAGTTCACCGCCAAGCTCCCCCCGATCACCAGCGGCGTGGCCGCCATGGAGATCCCGATCACGGTCAGCGAGCCCAAACTGGAGTTCAACCAGCCCCAAGTCGACCGCACCCTGATGACCCGCCTCGCCGCCGAGACAAACGGCGCGGCGATGGACCTCGAAAAGGCCCCCGCCGAGCTCCCGAACATGATCCTGTCGGCCGCCAAACAGATCCCGGTCGACGTCTCCGAGCCCCTGTGGAATAAAGACCGGGCCCTCTGGATCTTCGTGCTACTTTTGACGGGCGAGTGGGTCCTTAGGAAGACGTACGGAATGTTGTGACGATTACCGTCAGGGGTACGTTGTTCAACATCGGTTGCGGGTCGAGCCTTGCCCGGGAACCCCGACCTACCATCCGACGCCCGAACATCGACGCCCGGACCGTGTAACAAGACTGACCGCCGCGCATCAAGATCTTTGATGCGACCGCCGTTGTGCCGTGAACTTTGTGCTCTGACTTCCGACTTCTAGTCGGAACGCCCCCCGCCTCGGAAGGAGCCTCCCCCATGCCCCCCACCTTCCTCATCGACTCCCTCAACGCCGTCCGCCGCAAGGCAAAGTTCCTCTCCGTCGCGTTCGGCGTCGGGGTCGTGCTGGCGACGGCGATCGGCCTGCTCCTGGCCAGCGTCGCGGTCGACTTCCTCGTGGGCTACCTCCTCAACATCAACCTCGCCGCGGGCTTTCGCCTGCTGCTGTTGCTGGCGCTGGCGGGGGCGTTCGTCTACACGATCGCCAGGTACGTGATCCGCCCGCTCGTCGCCAAGCTCTCGCTGTCCGACGTCGCCGGGCACATCGAGTCCGTCTTCCCCGAGTTCGACGACCGCCTCCGCTCGACCGTCAACTTCGCCGACGCCTCGGTCCCCGGGTCGTCGTTCATGAAGCAGCAGACGGTCACGCAGGCGTCCGAACTCGTGCGAAAGGTCGACCTCTCCCGCGCCCTGGTCTACAAGCCCGTCTGGGTCTCGCTCTCGTCCGCCGGCGCCGCGGTCCTGCTCCTGGTCGCCGCGTCGTTCCTCATGCCCCAGTTCTCGACCGCGCTCTCCCGCCTGTTCTCCCCGTTCGGCGGGGCCAAGTGGGACAAGAAGGTCCTGATCAACGCCGCGCCGCTTCCGCAGCGCGTGCCGGTCGGCCAGCGCGTCGAAGTCTCCATGAAGCTCAAGAAGGGCGACAAGGCCGACCGCAAGGCGCTGGTCTATTACCAGTACGACAACGGCCCGGTGCAGAAGGAATACATGAACCGCGGCGCCGACGGGACCTACGTCGCGTCGCTCGACGCGCGGGGCGACAGCCTCAAGGTCTGGATGTCCGCCGAGGACGACGAGACCGAGGCCAAGACCGTCCAGGTCGTCCCGCGCCTGGCGATCGCCCGCGTCGAGGCCGTCGTCCGCCCGCCCGCCTACGCCAACATGCCCCCCGTCACCCAGAACATGGGCACCGGGCCGGCGTACATGGTCACCCACTCCGGCGTCGAGCTGCAACTCGGGTTCAACAAGGACCTCGACCCCGCCACCGCCGTCCAGATCATTCCGGTCTCCGCCCCGGTCGACCCCGCGACCCTCGTGGTCGATAAGACCAAGCCCGCGCCCGCGGCTCCCGTCCAGCCGACGTTCGAGTGGTCGCGCCCGACCCCGCGCGCCGCCCACGCCGCGTTCACCGCCCGCGACAACTTCCGCTTCCGCGTGATCGCCCGCGACGCCGACGGGTTCTCCAACCCCGGCCTCGAGGAGTACGAGATCATCGTCAAGCCCGACCAGCTCCCGGGCGTGCAGATCGAGTCCCCCAAGAAGAACGTCGAGCGCACGCCCGGCGCGTACCTGCCCCTGCAGGTGCTGGCCGAGGACGACTTCGGCGTCGACTCGCTCCGCCTGATCGTCGACCGCATCGCCTCCGCCCCGGTCGCGGGCCCGGACGGCAAGCCGGTCGAGAACGCCGACCCCGCCGCCCCCGCCAACCGCAAGCGGTGGGAGATCGACCTCAAGAACTGGAGCAAGATCGACGGCGACGGCCAGCGCCAGCGCTACCGCCTGAACTACGACTGGGACCTGAAGAAGACGCTCGGCGACCTCAAGCCCGGCGACGTGCTCGAGTACTGCGTCGAGGTGCGCGACAACTTCAAGCTCGAGCTTCCCGGCTCCCCGCTCCAGGTGCACCCGCCCCAGTACTCGTCGCGCCTGCGCGTCAACATCATCTCCGACGAAGAGGCCAAGACGGTCGTCGCCAACACGATCCGCCAGCTCGCCGCCCAGACCGGCATCGTCCAGCGCGGGCAGACGACCACGCAAACCGAGACGGCCAACCTCAAGGAAGACACGAAGGACAAGCCGGAGATGGACAAGGGCCAGCGCAAGGCCGCCGAGGAGATCGCCGCCCGCCAGTCGACGGTCAGCAACCAGACCAAGACGATCTCGAACCGCCTGCAGGAGGTCCAGGACTTCCTGAAGGAGAACAAGGTCGCCGACAAGCAGCTCAACGACGTGGCCAAGGAGGCCAAACAGCAGCTCGATCAGGCCGCCGAAAAGCCGATGACCGAGGCCGTCAACAAGCTGAACGAGGCCGCCCAGTCCAAGTCCAACCCGCAGGACCCGCAGCAGTCCAAGCAGGCCCAGGAGAACCGCAACCAGGCGTTGGATAAGGCCCAGCAGAACCAGCAGGAGGCCGCCGACAAGCTCGACAAGGCCATGAAGAAGATGGCCGAGGTCGGCGACATGTCCCAGATGATCCAGCAGATGCAGAAGATGCTGGACGACCAGGCCAAACTCGGCAAGGAGCTCAAGAAGCTGGGCCAGGAGACGCTGGGCAAGACCGACAAGCAGTTGACCGACGAGCAGAAGAAGAAGCTCAACGACAACGCCAACGAGCAAAAGAAGCTCGCCGAGAAGATGGACGAGGCGCAAAAGCAGATGGAGAAGATGGCCCAGCAGATGGCCAAGACCGACCCGCAGTCGTCCGAGGCGATGAAGGAGGCCGCCCAGAAGGCCCAGTCGCAGCAGATCTCGCAAAAGCAGCGGCAGGCGAGCGACCAGGCCAAGCAGAATCAACAGGCCCAGGCCCAGCAGGCGCAGCAGCAGGCGCAGCTCGGGATCGAAGTCGTGCTGCAGACGCTCAAGGACGCCGAGCGCCGCAAGCTCGAGCAGCTGAACCAGGCCCTGACCAAGGCCGTGGAGGAGATCGAGAAGCTTCGCGCCCGCCAGGCCGGGCACAACATCGACAACCTCGACGCCCAGGGCGGCGACGCCAAGGCCAAGGCCATGACCAAGGAGGAGCTCGAGGTCCTCCACGCCAAGGCCAAGCGCGACCCGAAGAACGCCCCGCCGGCCCCGGCGCACGGCACGATCGTCGCCGGCCAAGAGCAGACCGAGCGCAACGCGCGGGCGCTGGCGAAGGAGGTCGAAGAGACCCCCGCCGCCGCCGCCGCCGCCGCCGACCTCGTCCGCGCCGCGGGCAAGATGGGGTACGCGATCGTCGACCTCCGCGACAAGAAGATGGCGGCGGCGTACAGCCCGCACCAGGTCGAGGCGCTCGCCGCGCTCGACGCCGCCCTGAAGAAGGCCCAGGACGAGCTCGAGAAGGCCAAGGAGCAGCAGAAGGACGCGCAGAAGGAGACGCTCAAGGCCGAGTTCGAGAAGGTCCGCGCCGAGCAGCTCGCCAAGGTCAACACGCCGACCGTCGCGATCGACAAGGCCCGCGGCCCGGACGGCAACCTCCCCCGCGAGCAGGCCCTGAACCTCAACCGCCTGCCCAAGGAGCAGGGCGACCTCGGCGACCGCGTCAAGAAGCTCAAGGAAGACCTCAAGAAGCTCGGCGGCACCGTCTACCCGTGGGCCGCCCAGCAGGTCGTCGACGTGATGGACGAGGTGAAGGACGACCTCGCCAAGTCCAAGACCGGCAAGCCCGTCCAGTACGCCGAGGCCCGCATCATCGACCAGCTCGACGCCATGATCGACTCGCTCAAGACCGAGCCGAACAAGTCGAAGTTCGACCAGAAGGGCGGCGGCGGTGGTGGGGGTGGCGGCGGCGGCGGCTCGAAGCTACCGTCGGAAGTGGAGCTCCGTCTGATGCGGGCGCTCCAGCTCGCGATCAACAAGAACACGGTCGACGCCGACAAGCTGCCCAAGCCCGAGCAGGACAAGGTCGCGCTGGTCAACCTCGGCAACCGCCAGGGCCAGATCCGCACGCTCCTCGACCAGCTCCTCAAGCAGGCCACCAAGGGCAAGGAAGGCCTCCGCCCCGAGCCCGACCCGAAGGACAAGCTCCCCGAGGAGGCCGGCAAGGAGGAGATCGAGAACAAGGAAGTCCAGGACGACCTGCTCGGCGGCGACCCCAAGGCCGCCCAGGAGACCAAGCAGCTCAACCGCGTCGGCGACCGCATGGCCCGCTCGCGGCAGCGCCTCGCCCTCGACACCGACCCGGGCAAGCTCACCCAGGAGATCCAGAAGCGGATCGTCATCGACCTCGAGGACATGATTAAGCAGTCGCAGCAGCAGACCGCCAACAACCCGCAGCAGAAGCCCGGCCAAGGCCAGCAGGCCCAGAAGCCCGGGCAGGGCGAGCAGCCGGGCCAGCAGCAGGCGAACGGCCAGGGCGCGCAGTCGCAGCCGAATTCCGGCACGCAGGCGGCCCAGAACTCGACCGTCTCGCAGGCCGGCAAGCCCAACGCCGACCTGTCGCAGAACATCAAGGAGACCAGCCGCGAGTGGGGCTCGATCTCCCCGCGCCTCCGCGACGCCGTGATCGAAGGCTCGAACGAGCAGATCATCGACAAGTACCGCAAGCTCGTCGAGGACTACTATCGAGGCGTGTCGAACGGTGGGAAGCAGTAGCGCGTCTGACGCCTCAGCCCGCAGTTTCGCGGTTGAGCACTGCTTCGTGCTGACGCGTCCGGACTGTCATCCCGAGGTACTCGGAGGGATCTAGCCGGCGCTTCGAGGCCCGCCCGACGTTGGAGACGTGCGTTCGCGACCGGACGAGAAATTCGACGACCGCCACGGCGGTCGTCCGCAAGAGTGACTCATGATCACCAGACGTAACCTCCTCACTTCCCTCGCGGCGGCAACCGTGCTCCCGTCCGGCGCGATCCTCGCCGCCGACAAGCCCGCCGCCGAGAACGCGACCGCCAAGAAGATCGGCATCGCCGCCCAGCCCAACCAGGTGCGCGGCGACGAGATCACCCCCGCCGCCCGCGCCGCGATCGAGAAGGGCCTGGCCTTCCTCGCCTCCCGCCAGGCGCGCGACGGCTCGTGGTCCGCCGGGTCGTCCGGCGCCGGTATCACCGGCCTCGCCGGCCTCGCCCTCATGTCCGGCGGGTCCCTCCCCGGCCGCGGCAAGTACGGCGACCACGTCACCAAGGCCGTCACCTACATCTGCAACGCCACCCAGGAGTCCGGCCTGATCGCCGCCGACAACTCCCACGGCCCCATGTACGGCCACGGCTTCGCCACCCTGTTCCTCGGCGAGGTCTACGGCATGACCCAGGACGACGACGTCAAGGAAAAGCTCCAGAAGGCCGTCCGCCTGATCCAGAAGACCCAGAACAAGGAGGGCGGCTGGCGCTACCAGTCCGTCCCCTACGACGCCGACATCTCCGTCACGATCGCCGAGGTCATGGCCCTGCGCGCCGCGCGCGACGCCGGCATTAAGGTCGAGAAGGAAGTGATCGACAAGGCGATCGGGTACGTGAAGCGCTGCCAGTGCGGCGACGGCGGGTTCTCGTACGTCGCCGGCCAAGGCAGCGGCTCCGGGTTCGCCCGCTCCGGCGCCGGCGTGGCGGCCCTGTACTACGGCGGCGTCTTCGAGGGCAATGACCTCAAGCGCGGCCTCGACTACCTCATGCAGTTCCTCCCCGGCCGCGGCGCCTCCGACTCCGAGGGCCACTACTTCTACGGCCACTACTACACCGTCCAGGCCATGTTCCTCGCCGGCGGCGACTATTGGGCCAAGTGGTACCCCGCCATCCGCGACCAGCTCATCGCCCGCCAGAACCGCGGCCACGGCGGGTGGTCCGGCGACGTGACCGACGAGTACGCCACCGCGCTGGCCCTGATCATCCTCCAGATGCCCCACCGGTATTTGCCCGTCTTCCACGGCAAGGGGCCGGGGGCGTAAGAGAAAATACGAAGATGGAAGATCGAAGATGGAGGATGGATGAGGACTTCACACGAGTCGTCGTCCGTCCTCTTTCTCGTTACACGCATGCCAGTAAAGACACTTTGCTACGAGCACTTGCTCCCGTCAGGCGAATCGGAATTGAGACGCGTTCCCGATCCGGAATGGGTCGTTGTAGAAAGTGCAATTTTAGCGATGGACGGCGATAGTCGAAGCCTCGTGATGCTCAATCCCACTGCCGACCACGATATCCTGATGGGCATCGGTGACGGTTCCGACGGCCTGCGCTGCTGCTTCGTCGTGACCCCCTCGGGCGACGAGGTCGCGCTGGTCGATCCGGATGAACCGTCGCGGTTGCCCACGAGCGTGTTGATGGGACAGGCTTCGACGCGAGCTCGGAACGAATTGGTTGGCGTCGAAGCGGTCCTGTCAGCCGCCCGTTGGTATTTCGATCATGGCGGACCTCACCCGAAGTTGGTGTGGCGGGACTACTAAAATGTCGGCTGGCCGCCCTGTCCCGATTCCGTTGGTCATCCCCTCTCCCACCTATTAAACTCCCCCCATGAGCCTCCGCTCCTTCCTCCTCTTCTTCTCCGTGCTCTCCGTGTCCTCCGTGGTTCAAACCCGAGCCGACGACGGGTGGACGCTCACCACCGCCGACTTCAAGTCGCGCCCCGCCTCGCTCCAGGCGATCTCCGACGCCGGCGTTACCCTCGCCTTCCAGGCGCAGGGGGATAGCACCGTCATCCCATGGGACAAGTTCCTCCAGCTCGACCGCGGCGCCTCGACCGCCCAACCCAAGGGCGCCTGGACCCTGCACTTGGCGACCGGCGACCGGCTCGGCGGGGAGCCCGTCTCACTCGCCAACGACTCGCTCGCCTGGCGGTCGCCCGCGGCCGGCGAGCTCGCCATCCCGCTCAAAGAGGTTCGCGCGTTCGTCCGCGGCCAGGACCCGCTCGGGGCCGCCGCCACCGCCGACCGCACCGAGGACGCCGTCCTCCTGTCCAACGGCGACAACGTCAAGGGCATCCTGACCGGCATCGAGAACGGCAAGCTGATCATCAAGCAGGCGTCGGGGGACGCGATCCCCGTCGACCTCGGCGCCGCGTCGAAGGTCCTCCTCGCCGCCGCCGGCAAGCCCGAGTCCACCGGCAAGCGCTCCTTCCGCGTCATCCTCTCCGACGGCTCGGCCCTCTCCGCCCCCGCCGTCGCCCTCGCCCACAACGCCACCGACCTCACGCTCACTCTCGGTGCGGGCGACCAGCGCAAGCTCGCGCTCGCGCAGATCACCCGCATCGAGCAGCTCAACGGCCCGGTCTCCTGGCTCAGCGCCCGCGTGCCGGACCAGTCCGTCTACCACCCCATGCTCGATGTCGGCTACCCGCCGCAGATGGACCGCAACTACCGCGGCGACCGCATCCGCGCCAACAACCGCGACTACGCCCGCGGCATCGGCGTCCACGCCTACGCCAAGCTCACGTGGAGCCTCGACCCGGCCGACGGCTTCAAGGTCCTCCGCACGCAGTACGCGCTCAACGACGACGTCACCAAGGGCCGGGTCACCGTCCGCATCCTGCTCGACGACAAGGTCGTCCACGAGGCGAAGGACTTCGCCCCCGGCAAAATCTCGCCCGTCGTCCTGATCGACCTCGGCAGCGCCAAGACCCTCTCCCTCGAAGCCCACCCCGGTGGCGACCCGACCACCGACGACCGCACCAAGTGGGCCATCGACACCCAGGCCCGCCTGAACTGGCTCGAACCGGCGCTGCTCAAGGAAAAGCCCGCGCCCGATCCCGGGCCCAAAGTCGAGACGCCCAAGGTAGGACCGCCCAAAGTCGAAACGCCCAAGGACGAAGCGCCCAAGCCGGATGCACCGAAGACCGTAACTCCCCCGAACGACCCTGCGCCCGCCCCCGGTGCCGCCGAAGGCTGAACCGGCTCCGAAACCTATCCCCGCCGACCTGTCACCGCCGGGGGTCGAGTGATCTTTTCCAGCGTCGACCGTGCCGGTGAACAGCGGGCAAAACCTTAATGCCCGCACGGCCAGATCGCGAAACCTCTTGGAGTCTTCGACGTATGAATGATTCCAAGATGATCACCCCGCTCTTCTCCGTATTGTTCTGTTTCGCCCTCCTTTCACTGATCACCACGCAGGCGTTCGGTGGCGCGCCCGTCGCGAAGGCCACCGACGTCCCCGCCTGGGACGCCGCGTTCTTCAAGTACGACCGCACGACCCCGCTCGTCGTCGAGGAGACCACGCCGACCGCCGCCCAAGTCGACTGGAAGACCCGCCCCGCGCGGCTGCCCGCCGACGTGCCCGCCCCGCGCGCCACGGCCGGGCCGGTGAAACCGTACGACCTCGAAGGCCTGCGGATCACGCGCCTCCGCTTCCGCAACCTCGACGGCGTCGACGTCCCCGTCCTCCTCACCCGCCCGGCGCAGGGCGCCGGCCCGTTCCCCGTCGTGATCGCCCTCCACGGCCTCGGCTCGAACAAGGCCCAGGTCACCGCCCAGGTCGCCCCGGCCCTCGCCAAGCGCGGGTTCGCCGTCCTCGCCCCCGACCTCCCGCTCCACGGCGAGCGCCCGGGCGACGCCCGCGCGATGTTCGACAAGTCCGACCTCCGCGCCTTCGTCGCCCGCGCCCGCCAGGCCGTCCGCGACACCCGCCTCTGCATCGATTTGGCCGAGGCCCGCCCCGAGCTCGACACCAAGGCCGGCGTCATGCTCGTCGGGTATTCGATGGGCGCCCTCTTCAACGCCGTCGTCGGCCCCGCCGATTCGCGCGTCAAGGCGATGTGCCTGCTGGTCGGGGGCGTCCCGGCGTTCCCGCCGCTGTTCGCGAGCGTCCCGGATCTAGCCGCGTTGCAGCCCCAACTCGCCCTCCCACACTTCGCCGGCCCGCTGTTGATGCTCAACGCCACCCAGGATCACATCATCACCCGAGAGATGACGCAGCGCATGTTCGACGCCGCCGCCCAGCCCAAACAGCTCAAGTGGTACGAGTCGGGCCACCTGCTCCCCAAGCAGGCGTACGACGAAGCCGCACAGTGGGTCGCCGACCAGTGGAAGCTCGTCGCCGCGAAGAAGGCGTGACCCTCCGCCCCCGCGCGTCGATCACGGCGCCACGTTCTCCCCCACCTCCGCCTTCTCCATCGCCCGCTTCCGCATCGCCCAATACCCCAGCAACGACCCCACCACGCCCGCCGTCGCGTAGTCCAGCGGCAGCGCCCGCGCCAGCGGCGCCAGGGCGGCGGTCAGGTGACCCGTCTTCCACGCGGCCCCGTCGGCCGGCATCGCCACGTACGCCCCCACGTACCCCAGCAGCCCCACGACCAGCGGCGCGCACCAGAACCAAGCGCTGGGCCCCACCGGGTACAGCCAGCACGCCACGCACGTCGCGACGAGCGCCGCCACCCCCACGGCGAACTGCGCCTGCACCTTCGAATCCCCCTGGGCCAGCAGCATCATCAGCACCGCCATGACCGCCGCCGTCAGCCCGAGCGCCGCCCACTTCTCCCACGTCGGCTCGAGCGCCTCCTCCACGTCGTCCTCGAGTTCCTCCGACTTGATCCACCCCTGCCGGTGCATCAGCCATAGGAACGCCCACGCCAGCCCCACCAGCGCGAACAGCACCGCCAGTTCCAATCCCATGACGATCAGCACGAACGTCCCGCCGGACGGCCCCGCCGAGCGCAAAACATCCCCGACCGTCCCCGCCCGCCACGACAGCACCGCCATCCCGCCCGCCGCGCACCACAGGCCCGCGTCGAACCGCAGCCACCCCGCCAGCCCCGTGCCGACGAGCGTGCAGAGCACGAGCCCCGCGCCGGTCAGCAGCAGGCCGACCATCCCCCCGGGTTCGGTCAGCAGGCTCCCGCCGAACCCCGGGAACGCGGGCACGCCGAATGTTCGCGAGCCGATCCAGAAGATCGCCACCGACGCGGCCAGGCCGATCATGAACATCGACTGCACGCGCATCAGCGACGGACCGGACTGCGCATCGCCGTCCGGCCCACCGACCGTCTGAACCGGTGCCGTCGCTGCGGGGTAATTCGCCATTGCCGGAGAGCCTTCCTTAGCGGGGCCGCCTGCCCGCGGAGCGCGCTCCATGGGCTTTCACGCGCGTCCTAACCGTTGCCGAACCGTCGGTCCGTCCCTACGATTGCGTCGGACAATAGCACAACCTGCGCGACCCCGCCACGCCGCCCTCACCCCCCCTTGATGACCTCCCTCTTCCCCGACCTGCCGCCCGACCTGTCCGCCGAACCGCCGGCCCCCGCCCATACCGGCCCCGTTGTCTCGGTCGCTTTGGAAGACTCGCTGGACAAACTGCTCGATTACGCCATCCCTCCGCGCTTCGTTTCCCACGTGATCCCCGGCCAGCGCGTCCGCGTCCCCCTCGGCCGGCGCAACCGCCCGGCGTTCGGGTTCGTCGTCGCCGTCAAGGAGTCGTCCGACTTCTCGTCCGCGCGTATCAAACCCATGATCGACATCGAGGACGAGCGCGCCCTCGTCACGCCCGGTCTGCTCGCGCTCGCCCGCTGGATGAGCCGCTACTATGTCGCCCCGCTCGGCTCGGTCCTCGACAACGTCATCCCGTCCGCCGTTAAGAAACGCGTGGGGCTCGGGTACGTGCACCGCGTACGAATTGCCAAGCCGCAGGCCGAGATCCAGGCGATTTTCGAGAAGACCAAATCGCCCAAGCGAAAGTCCGTGCTCGCGCGCCTACTGCAGGTCCCGCCGGAGGGATCGATCGATTTACCCGTGCTGGCGCGCGAGGCCGGCACCAAGCCGCCGACCGTCCGCAAGCTCGCCCACCTCGGGCTGATCACGATCACGCCGGAACCGGATTTCGATGACCTCGTAGGGTTGGCGCCGCCCACCGCCGACGACGACAGCGCCGCCGCCGCCGCCGCCGCCGACGAAACCCCCGAAGTGTTTCACGACACCGGCGTCCCCGACCCGAACGAAGACCAGCAGCGCGTCCTCGCCGACCTCGTCCCGCGCATCGAGTCGCAGTCCTTCAGCGTCCACCTGCTCCACGGCGTCACCGGCTCGGGCAAGACCGAGGTCTACCTCCGCTGCATCGCCGAGGTCATCAAGCAGGGCAAGCAGTCGATCGTGCTCGTGCCCGAGATCGCGCTCACGCCCCAGACCGTGCGGCGGTTCACGGCCCGCTTCCCGCGCGTCGCCGTCCTGCACTCCGGGCTCACCGCCTCGCAGCGCCACCGCTTCTGGCAGCAGTGCGCGACCGGCCGGGCCGACGTGGTCGTTGGCGCCCGCAGCGCCGTCTTCGCCCCGCTCCCGAACCTCGGCATGATTGTCGTCGACGAGGAGCACGAGCCGTCCTACAAGCAGGACCAGCAACCCCGCTACCACGCCCGCGACGTCGCCGTAAAGCGCGCCCAACTCGAATCCTGCCCCGTCATCCTCGGCAGCGCCACGCCGAGCCTCGAAACCTGGCACCGCATCGCCGCGGCGCAACCCGATCAGTCAGCTGCAACGCAACGCGTTGCTGACACGCCCGCGCCGCGCACCGCCCCATCCGCAATCCCTCAGGGCTCAGGACCCACAACTCCCCACTCCCCACCGCCCCATCCCCCCACCTCCCCACCTCTTCCCTACCACCTCCTCACCCTCCCCTCCCGCGTCCGCGGCCTGGCCATGCCCCACGTCGAGCTCATCGACATGAAGGTCGAGGCCAAGATGCGCGCCCGCTCCGGCGTACACCTGCTCTCCCAGCGCCTCGAGCACCTCCTCACCGTCACGCTCGCCAAGGGCCAGCAGGCCATCCTCATGCTCAACCGCCGGGGGTATTCCAACTTCGTCTACTGCGTGTCCTGCCAGGAGCCCGTCCACTGCACCTACTGCGACACGACGATGACGTATCACCGGACCGCGTCCGGCTACACCGAGGGCCACCCCAACGCGCCGCTCACCGCCAAGCACTCCGAGGCCGTCCACACCGGCCAACTCCAGTGCCACTACTGCCTCTACTCCACCCCGCTCCCCGACAAGTGCCCCACCTGTAAGAAAAAGCTCTCGCTCTTCGGTCTCGGAACTCAGCGCGTCGAGGAAGAGCTGCAGAAGAAGTTCCCCGACCTCAAGTACGCCCGCGTCGACTCCGACACGATGCACTCCGCGCGCGACTACGAAGAGCTCCTCGGCCGGTTCGGCCGCGGCGAGATCCAGGTCATGCTCGGCACCCAGATGATCGCCAAGGGCCTCGACTACCCCAACGTCACCCTGGTCGGCGTCATCTCCGGCGACACCGCCCTCGCGCTCCCCGACTTCCGCGCCGCCGAGCGCACGTTCCAGCTAATCACCCAGGTCGCCGGCCGCGCCGGCAGGGGGGACGCGCCCGGCCGCGTCGTCCTCCAGACGTTTTTGCCCGACGACCCCACCATCCAGGCCGCGCTGCGCCAGGACTTCATCGGCTTCGCGAAGGGCGAACTCGCGCACCGCAAGGACACGGGCTTGCCACCCTTCGGCCGGATGGCCCGCATCGTCCTCCGCGACCAGGACCAGGACGCGCTCCACAAGCGCGCGGAGGTGCTGGCGGGGAAAGCGCTGGAGGCGATCGAGCATGTCCTGGCGGCGATGGTCGCGCGGGCGGAACGAACGAAGGATGATGGAGGAACGACGAAGCCGGGCGTGGAGGCCGCGCGGCCGTCCCCGATCCAGCTCAAGGGTCCGATGCCCTGCGCGATCGCCAAGATCGCCGGATACTACCGGACGCAGATCGTGCTTCAGTCGCCGCGGGCGGACACGATCCAGCGCGTGCTGAATCTACTCCGCGAGGCGGACCTTCTCGCCGCCAACGACCGGATTGCGGTGGACGTGGATCCGGTGTCGCTCCTCTAACACGGGGCGGCTACGAGAGGTCAGAACGAACTCTCGCCTTTCCACATCGCATTCTCACCCGATCCCCCGTACCTTCTCCCCACGACGCCGAACCCGTCCCCCCGCCGCATCGTCCTGTCCACAGACGTCCACCCATTCACGATCCTGCCAGCGACCTCAGCTGTATTTAGAGGCCACCGCATGCCCGATCGCCCCACCGCCCTGATCACCGAACTCGAAGTCCGCCGACTGCTCTCCGGAAGCGGACTCTGCATTAACGAGCCGTGGGAACTTCATACTGACCTCCCCGTCCTCGAAGCGGCCGCGGCCACGACGACGTTGTCGACGCCGACCGCCAAGCCCGCCGCCGTCTTCCCGCTCACTGCGATCCCCGCGCTTTCAAGCCGCCCGGGCGCGCCCGCCAAGCTCTACCTCGACTTTAACGGCGACTCCACCGCCGCCTGGGGCTCGTATCGCCCCGGCACCACCCCCGCCTACGACATCGACGGCAACGCCACCACGTTCTCCGACGCCGAGATCGCCCGCGTCCGCGAGATCTGGGCGCGCGTGTCGGAGAAGTACTCGCCCTTCAACGTCAACGTGACGACGGTCGACCCCGGTGCGCTCGCCGACCGCGTCGCAATCAAAATCGTGATCGGCGGGACCGGCCCGTGGCTCGGCGCCAAGGCCGGCGGCATCACGTATACCGGCTCGTTCACCAACGGCGCGCCCAACGTCGGCTTCGTCTTCTCCGGCAACCTCGCCGGCGGCGCGGCCCAGGGCACCGCCGAGGCCACCGCCCACGAGGCCGGCCACGCGTTCGGCCTCTCCCACCAAGCCAAGTGGTCCGGCTCGACGCTCGTCGAGGCCTACTCCACCGGCACCGCCGTCATCGCCCCGATCATGGGCAATTCCTACAGCGCCCAGCGCGGCGTCTGGTGGGCAGGGCCCGTCGGCAGCTCGTCCACCAGCTACCAGGACGACCTGGCGATCCTCTCGGGCGCCACCAACGGCTTCGGCTACCGCGCCGACGATTACGGCAACGCGCCCGCCGCCGCCTCGGCCCTCGCCCTTAGCGGCACAACTGTCACCCCGCGGTCGGGCGTCATCGAGCGCACCGGCGACACCGACGTTTTCCGGTTCACCACTGGCGCCGGCGCCGTCCGCTTCACCGCCGCCGTCGCCGCCGCCGGCCCGATGCTGGATGCCCGCCTCACCCTGACCACCGCCGCCGGAGCAGTCCTCGCCACGGCCAACACCGCGGCGCTGGGCGAGACCCTCTCGGCCACCGTCCCCGCCGGCACGTATTACATCGCCGTCGCCGGCAAAGGCGCGTACGGCGACCTGGGCACGTACACGCTCTCGGGCACCGTAGTCGCGCCCACCATCACCACGCCGCCGCCCCCGGCTACCGGCGTGCCCACCGCCCCCGCCAACCTCACCGGCTACAAGCTCACCGCCACGTCCGTCCGCCTGCAGTGGACCGACCGCGCCACCAACGAGACCGGCGTCAAAGTCTACCGCTCGGCCAACAACGGCCTGACCTGGTCCCTCTTCGGCACGACCGGCGTCAACTCCACCGGCGTCACCGTTTCGGGCCTGCTCACCGGCACGACCTACCTGTTCAAGGTCCGCGCCACGAACGCCGCCGGCGACTCCCCCGACTCGAACGTCTTCTCGATCAAGGTCTGAGCGCCGCGAACCGCGCGCGACTGACGTGAGACAATCCCGAAGCGGCATGGTCACCTCCGGTGACCATGTCCCCGGGCCCGCTCACATCACCGTCGCCAGCGCCAGCGAGTCCGTTTCCCACAGCGCCCGCTGCTGCTCCTCTTCCGCCGCGTGACGGTGTTTCGTCACGCTCAGCAGCAGCCCCAGCGCCCCGCACGTGATGATCAGCCCCGTCCCGCCGAAGCTCACGAGGGGCAGCGACAGCCCCTTCGTCGGCACCGAGACCGTCGCGACCGCGATGTTGATCAGCGCCTGGAACCCGATCATCGCGCCGATGCCGAACGCCAGAAGCCGGCCGAAGCCGTCCCGCGACTGCTTCACGACCTGGAACGCGACGTACAGGATGCCCAGGTACAGCGCGATCGTCAGGCACGCGCCGAATAGGCCGAGCTCTTCGCAGACGACGGCGAAGATGAAGTCGGTCGTGTCTTCCGGCAGGTAGCCGAGCTTTTGAACGCCGTTCCCGAGCCCCTTGCCGAACACGCCGCCCGTCGAGAACGACAGCAGCGACTGGATCATGTGGTACCCCTTCCCCTGCGGGTCGGCGAACGGGTCGCGGAACGCCATGATCCGCTCCACCCGGTACGCCTTGTGCGTGATGAACCAGTACGCCGCGAACATCGCCGGCAGCACGAGCACCCCTAGGTGCCACAGCCTGGCCCGACCGGCGATCAAAATCGCGACCGAGCAGACGCCGACCAGTGCCGCCGTCCCGAAGTCCTGGATCACGATCAGCAACGCGATGATCCCGATCGGGATCAGCGTCGGCACGAACCCGGTCGCGAACTTTTCGAGCAGCACCTTCCGCTGGCTGATCCAGTACGCCAGGAAGACGACCAGCGCCCACTTGCCCAGCTCCGACGGCTGGAACTGCGTGACGCCCAGCGAGATCCACCGCCGGGCCCCGTTCATCTCGCGGCCGATCCCCGGCACGAGCACGGCCGCGCACGCCACCGCCGCCGCGATGAGCAGCCACACGACCGGGTTCCGCCAGACGGCGCCGCGGGCCAGCTTCGCGTAGTCGAACTTGCCGATCAGGAAAAACGCCCCCAGCGCCGCCATCGCGTACCCGAACTGCTTGGTCCCGCTGGGCGACCAGTACCAGTGCGACGGCCGCTCTTCGAAGTCGCGCGTCGCCTGCGCCACCCGCCCCTCGTGGTCCCGCTGGATCCGCGCGACCGCCGCGGCGTCCTTCGTCTTCGCCAGCGCCGCCGACCGCTCGGCCCGCAACTCCTGCAGGCGCAGCTCAAGCGGCCCCGTCGCGTTCATCGACGCCGACCCCACCATCACGACGCCCAGTGACAGCAGTCCCAGGACGCAGAGCGTCAGGATGTCCCCCAGCCGAAGTCGGTAGATGGAATCTTCCATACTACCCACAGTTATCGGACGCGGGGGCCCGCAGGCTTCACCGGCAATGATCTCGGATTGCGGATTTCGAATTGCGGATCGAGTGCGTGAGACCGATCCGCAATCCGAAATCCGAGATCTATGTGTCTTTCCGCTTCGCCGGCCCCGACCGGTTCGTCGGGTGCGTCTTGGGCAGCCGCGCCTCTTGCGCGCGGGCCTCGGGCGTGTCGCCCCGGTGGGCGCGGGGCGGTTGATTCCCGCCGCCGCCCGCGTTGCCTTTGGTCGCCGTCTTGGGGTTGCTCGAGCGCTTGGACGGAGCTGGTCGTGCCATGGAGGTGTCCTTTCGTCCGTGAAAGGCGCAGCCTAGCAACCGGCCGGTAGGGCAGGGGAGGGTAAAAATCGCCCCCTGTGCGCGCAAACAAAAACCCGCAGGATCCGGGGTCCTGCGGGCGGTTTGGCTTGCTGAGTTGTTCACTCCCCGTCGTACGCCGAGGCGCGGGGGGTCAGTTCCGCCTGGGCGCGTTGCCGCTTGAGGTCTGCGATCTCCTGCTTGGTCGGGGCGGGCAGGATCACGCCGTTCTCCACCCGCTGGCGGAGGTTCCGCTCCCACCCGGCGATCCATACCGTCGCGCAGATGAACAACACCACCACCACGACTTTCAGCGACCGAACCTGTTCTGCCAGTGCGTGCAACACGAACCTCCACAAGGGTCATCGTCCGGTGAGTCACTTTACGTTACGTTGACAGGACGTTGACGTTCGCCAAATAGTTCTCTCGATCACCCAAATGAGTGATAATTACAGGTCCATGCTGCCTTTCGAGTTCATGCAATGGTTAAACCAGCCCGACCGCCGGCCGTTGGTCATGGGCGTCCTGAACGTCACCCCGGACAGCTTTTCCGACGGCGGCCGGTTCGCCGAACCGGGCGCGGCCGTGGCCCACGCCCGGGAGATGGTGCGGCAGGGGGCGGCGATCATCGACGTCGGTGGCGAATCCACTCGCCCGGGCTCCGAGCGCGTGCCCGCCCACGTGCAGATCGTGCGGGTGATTCCAGTGATCCTCGCGCTGGCGGCCGAGAACCTGCCTTGCACGATTTCCATCGATACGACCCTCGCGCCCGTCGCCCAAGCCGCGCTCGACGCCGGGGCGACGATCATCAACGACATCTCCGGCAGCTCCGACGACCCCGGCATGCTCCCCTTGGCCGCCCGCACCGCCGCCCCGATCGTCCTGATGCACATGCAGGGTCAACCGGCGACGATGCAACTCAATCCGACGTACGCGGACGTCGTCGAAGACGTCGCGACGGCGCTCGGGCGGACGGCGAGTGCCGCGCGTGCCGCGGGCGTTCGTGAGGATCGAATCCTGCTCGACCCGGGCATCGGGTTCGGGAAGAAGATCGATCACAACCTTGCCCTGCTCCGAAATCTTTCCCGATTCGCGCGGCTCGGGTACCCGCTGGTGCTCGGGACGAGCCGGAAGGGGTTTCTCGGGCGCATTACCGGTGAATCCGAACCGTCCGGGCGCGTGATGGCGACCGCCGGGTCGGTTGCGTGGTGCGTCGCCAACGGGGCGGCCGTCGTCCGTGTCCATGACGTCGAGCCGATGGCGCGGGTGGTGCGGATCGTCCGCGCGATCCGGGACGGGATCTGGGACGAGTAAATACGTCCGTCATCGCTTGCGGTCCGTCCGGCGATTGGCCGATACAACCCGCAGGCGGACGATCATCGGAAAACCTTGCCGCACGCGGGCTTGGGCCGGTTATCGGGCGGGCGGGTTTGGGATATGATGCGGGCCGCGCGGCGTGGGCATGGAAAACGAACTGTTCAACTTCGGCGACTTCTTCCGGGCGATCGGGAGCTACCCCTGGTGGCAGGTCGCGGTCGAACTGCTCGTCATCGGGGCGGCCGTCTACTGGGTCGTCAAGTTCCTGCAGGGCACGCGCGGCGCACGCCTGCTCCGCGGCATCGCCTTCCTGCTCGTCGCGCTGTACGTCATCGTCCGCCTCCTCGCCGGCCGGTTCGGCCTCCAGCGGCTCGACTTCCTCTACTCCCGCTTCCTGGTCGCCGCCGGCTTCGCGATCATCGTCGTCTTCCAGCCTGAGATCCGCCGGGCGCTCATGCGGCTGGGCGAGACGCGCTGGATCCCCGGCTCCGGCGGGCGCATGCGCGACGACATCGACGCCCTGGTAGAGTCCGCGACGTTCCTCTCCCGCCGAAAGATCGGCGGCGTGATCGCCGTCGAGCGGGAGACGAACCTCGCCGCCCTCGCCGAGGACGCCACGCGCCTCGACGCCGACCTGACCGCCGAACTGCTCAACACGATCTTCTGGCCTAACTCCCCGCTGCACGACTTGGGCGTGATCGTCGGGAACGGGCGCGTCATGTTCGCCGGCGTGCAGTTCCCGATGGCCGAGTCGGGCGATTTGGAAAAAGAGCTCGGCGCCCGCCACCGCGCCGCCGTCGGCATGAGCCAGGAGACGGACGCCGTCGTGCTGGTCGTGTCCGAAGAGACCGGCGACATCTCGATCGCCGAGCGCGGCCAACTGATCCGAAAACTGTCGCCGGACACGCTCCGCGGACTGCTGTCCGAACTGCTGGGGAGGGGGGGCGGCGCCCCCACCTTTCGCAAAGCCGCCGCGTGAGGATTGAAGCTCTCGTAGCGCACGCGTCAGCGTGCGAAACGGCTGCGGAAGACCGTTCCCTCGCGCACCGTCCTAGGATGTATCGATGCCCGACAGCCCCCTCAAACCCGCGGTCGAGAGCGACCGGCCCGCCCCGGCGGCGCTGAACCTAGACTACGCCCGCCCCCGCTCCTTCGGCGAGCGCGTCCGCGACCGCCTGCCGTCGGCCGACCGGGCGATGGGGGTGCTCAAAAACCTGATCGTCGTCGTCCCGCTCACGCTGCTGATCTGGGTTTACGCCGAGCGCGAGCAGGCGGTGACCGTCCCGGGGAACATCTTCCCGGTGCAGGTGCGGACAACGGCCCCGGACCGCGTCGTCGTCCTCCGCTGGCCGGCGGACCATAACCTGATCGTCGAGCTCTCCGGCCCCCGTGCCAAGATGGACGAGGTCCGCCAGAAGCTCCTCCCCGGCGCGCCCGGCTCGGCGCCCGTGCAGCTCCTGATCGACCCGCAGCTTGGCACCGGCCCGCAGGAACTGACCGCCGCCGCGCAACTCAACAACCACCCGCTGTTCAAGAACAACGGCATCACCGTCAAGAGCTGCCAGCCGCCGTACATCAAGGTCGACATCGACGTGATCGAGGAGCGCGACGCGGTGGTGAAGGTGCCGCCGCAGATCGCGGCCAACCTCGAGAACGTGACGTTCGTCCCGCGGGTGGTGAAGGTTCGCGCCCCCAAGCGTTTGCTGGACGCGGCCGAGCAGGCCGGCGAACTCAGCGTCTGGGCGGACCTGTCCAAGCGCGAGGAGCTCAAGAAGCGCACCGGCACTGTCGAGCTCAAGAACGTCCCGCTTTACTGGGATCACCGCGAGTTCGTCACGCTTTCGACGCCGGTCGCCGACGCCAACGTGGTCATCAAGACCGCCGACGTCACGTACACGATCCCGTCGGTCACCGTGTTCAAGGTGACGCCGGCCGGGTTCGATGACACGAACACGGTCACGTACAACCCGTCGTTCCCAAACGTCGGCGTGGTCGGGCCGGCCGACCAGGTCCAGGCAATCAAGGACGGCAAGTTCACCGTGCAGGCGAGGTTCGTCGTGTCGGCGCTGAACCACAAGGTGGGCCCGAACAAGACGCGCCTGCAGTTCGACCTCCCGCCGAACGTGAAGCTGTCGGAGGAGACGATGGAGCGCGCGGGGGCGTTCGATTTTACGATGGGGGTTCGGTAGGGGGTGCCGCGGAACGGATGGCGTCGCGACGAGGGACGTCAGGGGGTCGGATCGCCGATGCCCACGACCGGGCCCGCCGCGCGTTCGAAGCCGCACTCGGGACACCGCGCGGGCGTCGCGCGCAGGTCATAATCGCACCCTGCCGGACTGCTGCCTGCGGCGTCGCCGGCGCCTGCGGACGACGTCGGTAAGCCAGACGGCGGGCGCCACGGCGAAGGCCACCGACACGAACCACAAGGGCAGTGCCAGGTACGTGGTCCGGCGCGGTTCGGGGTCCGACGGCTTACTCCCCCATCCGACGCTGAGCACGTCGACCTTCACCTCGTCGCACCCCACGGCGGCCAGGGTCAGTGGCGGGCCGAACTCGCGGCGGGGGGTTCGCGCGTATCCGTGCCGGCCCGCCGCGGTGCCGGCGCGCCGGTCGACCGGCCCGAACATGTCGTCCAAGGTGGCGCCGGGCTCAAAGACCACAAGCCCCCGGCCGTCGGCCGCCGCGACGGCGGTCACCCCCGACGAGTCCTCCCACGCGACCCCATCCGGCACGACGGCGCTGCGGATCCATACCGTGATCGCGGCCAGGCAAAGGACGAGCGAGGCGACGGAAAAGCATAGGAAACACCAGCGGGCCAGTCGCCTCGGCACGGGCCCAGTGTAACCGAGTGGCGGGGTGGGCGGGCGCGTTCTTTGCGCCCGGGGCGGGGTCCCTATACTAGGGGCATCATGACCGATTCGCAGGCATACGTACTCCAACTCGGCCAGCGCGCGCGGGCGGCGGCCCGGGTTCTGGCGACGCTCGACGGCAACACGAAGGTCGCGATCCTCCGGACGATGGCCGGGGCGCTGCGGGCGCGGACGGCCGACCTGCTTGCCGCCAACGCGAAGGACATCGACGCCGCCAAGGCCGCCGGCCTCGCCCCCGCGCTGATCAAGCGCCTCGAGCTCAACGAGAAGAAGGTCGCCGCGATGGCCGAGGGCGTCGAGCAGATCGCCGCCCAGGTCGACCCGGTCGGGCAGGTGATCGAGGGCTTCAACCGCCCCAACGGCCTGCGCATCCAGAAGGTCCGCAGCCCGCTCGGCGTCGTCCTGTTCTTCTACGAGTCCCGCCCCAACGTCACCAGCGACGCCGCGGCCCTCTGCATCAAGAGCGGCAACGCCGTCATCCTCCGCGGCGGCAAGGAGGCCTTCCACTCGAACAAGGTGATCGTCGAAGTCATCCAGGAAGCGCTGAGAGGGCCGCACTCGCAACTCGCAACTCGCAACTCGCAACTCCCCGAGCTCGCAGACGCCGTCCAATTCGTCGAATCCACCGACCGCGCCCTCGTCCCGCAGATCCTCAAGCTCGACAAGTACATCGACCTGGTCATCCCGCGCGGCGGCGAGTCGCTCATCCGCGCCGTCGTCGCCGACTCGACCATCCCCGTCCTCAAGCACTTCACCGGCAACTGCCACATCTACGTCGACAAGGCCACCGACGGAATGGAAGACCTGGTCACGCGCGTCTGCGTGAACGCCAAAACCAGTTACCCCGGCGGGGCCGTCTGCAACGCCGTCGAGCACCTGCTCTTCCATAGGGACGCCGCCCCGCGCCTGGTCGGCCCCGTCTGCAAGGCCCTGGCCGCCGCGGGCGTAGAGGTCCGGGCCGATGACGCCGCGCGCAAGTTCTACCCGGGCGCCATCCCCACCACCGATAAGGACTGGGACGAGGAATACCTCGCATTCATCGTCGGCGTGAAGGTCGTCGGCTCGATCGACGAGGCCGTCGCCCACATCAACGAGCACGGCTCCCACCATACCGACGCGATCCTGACCAGCGACGTCCGCGCCGCCAACCAGTTCGTCCGCGACGTCGACTCCGCCAGCGTCATGGTCAACGCCAGCACCCGCTTCGCCGACGGCGGCGAGTACGGCCTGGGCGCCGAGATCGGCATCTCAACCGACAAACTCCACGCCCGCGGCCCCATGGGCGCATCCGACCTGTGCACCTACAAGTGGGTCGTCACGGGCGAAGGCCACTGCAGGTAAAGCAGCGCTCCCCTCTCCCAGCCGCGCCAACTGCGCCGCTCGCGACGCCGCGCGCTCGCGGCGGGGAGAGGGCGAGGGTGAGGGGCGAACGCCAGGCGGCGCACCCCGCGCGGTCGTCGGCTTTCGAAAGCCTCTCACGCTCGCCCCTCACCCCCGCCCTCTCCCCGCGGCGGACGCGTTGGTGCGCGAGTCAAATCACCCGGCGCCGCCGGGAGAGGGAGGAGGCTACTTATCATTCGCCCCCTTCTCCGTCTCCTTCGCCCCCGCCACGCGCCCCACCGCCCGCGAGTTCGTCGCCAACTCCGCCAGGTGCTCCTCCGCCAGTTTCGTTAGCCGCGCCACCACTTCCGGGTTCTCCGCCGCCACGTTCTTCGCCTCCGCCAGGTCCTTCGACAAATCGTATAGCTCCGCCGGCCGCTCGACAGCGGGGATCACCTTCCCCTGCGGGTTCGTCCGCGCCGGCTGCGTCCGCGCCAGGTGCAGCTTCCACGCCCCCGACCGCACCGCGTGCAGCGGCCCCTGCGCCGAATGATGGAACACCGCCGCGTGCGGCGTCTTCGCGCCCGCCTGACCCAGCAGCAGGGGGGCGATGTCCCGCCCGTCGATCACCCGATCCGCCGGCACCGTCGCCCCCGCGAGCTTCGCGAGCGTCGGGTACAGGTCCATCGTCGACGCCAACTCGCTACACTCCGCCCCCGCCGGCACCTTGCCCGGCCACCGCACGATGCACGGCACCCGGTGCCCGCCCTCGTACACCGTCCCCTTCCCGTCCCGCAGCGGCCCCGGTGACCCGCCGTGCTCCTTGCGCACCAGCCACGGCCCGTTGTCGCTCGTGAAGATCACGATCGTGTCGTTCTCCAACCCGTGCTCCTTCAGCGCGTCCGTGATCCGCCCGACCGACCAGTCGAGCGTCTCGACCACGTCCCCGTACAGCCCGCCCTTGCTCTTGCCCTTGAACCGCTCCGACACGAACAGCGGCACGTGCGGGAACGTGTGCGGGAGGTAAAGGAAGAACGGCTTGTCCTTATTCGCCGTGATGAACTTCACCGCCTCGTCCGCATACCGCTCGGTCAGCGTCGCTTGGTCGGCCGGGTGCTCGATCACCTCCGTGTTCCGCATCAGCGGCGGGCCGGCCTTCTCCCCGATCTTTACGCGCATGTCGTTCGAGTAGGGCACGCCGAAGTACGAGTTGAACCCGTGCGCCGTCGGCAAAAACTCCGGCGCGTCGCCCAGGTGCCACTTGCCGACCGCCGCCGTCGCGTACCCCTGCCCCTTGAGCAGCTTCGCGATCGTCACCTCGGACGGATTCAGCCCGATCCGGGACCGCGGGAACAGCACGTGCTTCTCCAGCCCGATCCGCGCCGCGTGCGACCCCGTCAGCAGCGCCGCCCGCGACGGCGTGCACACCGGCGAGTCCGTGTGAAAATCCGTCAGCCGCATCCCCTGCGCCGCCAGCTTGTCCAGGTTCGGCGTCGCGATCGTTTTGCTGCCGAAGCACCCGAGGTCGCCGTACCCCAGGTCGTCGCAGAAGATCAGGACGACGTTGGGCTTTCGTTGCGCCGCGGCGATCGAGGGGAGGAGGGCGAGCGCGAAAACGAGCAAAGCGCGGAAGGGGGTCATGCCCTCTGATACGCGCGAACGCGCACGTTGTGATTTCGCCCAGGTGTCCGCGAGATGTCAGTTTCAGTAGGCACGCGGGCGCGCGAGAGGAGGTTACAGCAGCCGCTCGGCCCTCAGCCAGTTCACGAACCGCCCGAGCCCCTCCTCGATGTTGACCTTCGGCTCGTACCCGAGGAGTTGCTTCGCCTTCGAGATGTCCGCGTGCGTGATCAGCGGTTCGCTCGGCGGGCAGGGGACGTCCGTGATCTGGGCCTTGCGGTGGAGCAGGCCTTCGAGGATGCGGACGAACTCGAGATTCTCGACGGGGCAGGAGCAGCCGAGGTTGATCACCTCGTACGCCAGCGGCTTGTCCAGGGCGGCCATGAAGCCGGCGACGATGTCGTCGATGTAGGTCCAGTCGCGCTTGAGGCGGCCGCCGTTGTACATCGTCAGCGGCTCGCCCTTGTTGATCGCGAGCGTCCACTTCCAGGGCATCATGTCCGGGCGGCCGTGGGGGCCGTAGACGTTGAAAAAGCGGAGGCAGGTGACGGGGAGCTTCCAGAGGTGCGCGTAGGAGTGGGCGAAGAGCTCCATCGCGCGTTTGGACGCCGGGTAGGGGGCCAGGGGTTTGTCGGCGGGCGCGTCTTCCTTGAACGGCACGGGCGTGGTCGACCCGTAGCTCGACCCCGTGCCGGCGAGCACGCATACGGGTTGCCCGGTCTGGCGGGCGGCGTCCAGCAGGTTGACGCTCCCCTGGACGTTGATCGTGCCGTAGAGCAGGGGGTTCTGGACGGAGTAGCGGACGGCGGCCATGGCGGCGAGGTGGGCGACGCCGTCGGGCTTGTGCTTTTGGAACAGTTCGAGGAGGAGGGGCGCATCCCGCAGGTCGCCCTGGATGAACGTGAAGCGGGGCTGGTCGCGCAAATCGGCGAGGTGCCGCTCCTTGAGGGAGACGGCGTAGTAGTCGTTCATGTTGTCCAGCCCGACCACGGTGTCGCCGCGCGCCAGCAGGGCCTTGGCCAGCCGGCTCCCGACGAACCCGGCGACGCCGGTGAGGAACACTTTCATGGGGGTGTTTTAAGGGCGCGGGGGGGAATACGCCAGCGGGGGAAAGCGCCGCTCGCGCGAGGCGGCTTCGACGGCCTCAACTCCCGTTCGATCGCACGGCCACCGTCTCATATAGCCCGCCACTTGTGGCGGGGAAGCGTCGTGCAACGGACTGCGCCGATTCCGAGTCTTTCGTCATTCGCCCTTCGACGTTCGTCATTGATTCGTCATTCGAATTTCGACATTCGTCATTCGCCCCGTCATTCCTTCACCCGGATATCCATCTCCCCAAACTCCCCCCGCGCCAGCTGCCGCGTCATCTTCACCAGCCGGAACGTCAGGATGAACGTCCACAGCGCAATCAGCACGGTCAGCAGGCACAGCCCCAGGTGCACGAAGTCGGTCCAGATGATCCGGTCCCACGCCGCGTACCGCCCCTCGACGATCCGCGTCCGAATGCCCCACCCGACCGCGACGAACGGGTACACCCACATCATCGAGAACATCGACAGCAGCACGACCATCCACCCCAGCCGCTTGTACCAGGTCTCCCCGCCGAACAGCAGCGCCGGCCCGAACACCATCGCGATCAAGCTCACGCCCAGGAAGATCGCGATCCACATCTCGACCGGCTGCCGCGTGACCACGAAGTAAAAGATGCACGCCCCCGCCCACACGAGCATCCCCAGGCACCACCGCACGTACGCCCACGACAGCTTGATGTACCGATCTCGGAGCGCCATCGGCGGCGCGGGCGGGATCTCGTCAGGACTGCGCATGGCGGAAGAAGCGATGGGCATGGCGGGGTTCATTTATCATCATTATCGGCCCGACGGGTAGGGGGGATTTGCAGAATCGGCCCCGGTTCGACGGAAGGCGTTTCCGACCCCCACGCCGACTCCTGTGGAGTCGGATTCGCGGCGCAGCCGCGATCTTTCGGACGAGGGCTTGTCACCCCCGCTGCCCCGGCCACTGCCCTTGCTGCCCCGGCCACTGCTGCTGCGGCGCCTGCCCCGGCTGCCCCCACGCCTGCGGCTGCTGCGACGGCGGCGCCTGCCCCGCCGCCTGCTGCTGCTGGTAGTACTGGTAATACTGCGCCGCCTGCGCCTGTGCCGCCTGGTTCTGGTTGATCGCCCCGACCGCCTGGAACAGCCACGCCGTCAGCCAGACGAACGCGCCCAGCAGCCCCAGGCTGAGCATCACGCCCACCGGGTTCCCCTGCCCGAGGACGACGACCGTGTTGAACGCGAAGTACAGCGTCGCGAGGATCGCCAGCACGATCGACGTGATCGCCGCCCCCTTGCCCCCCTTGAGTACGAACACGCCCAAAATCAGCAGGAGAATGCTGAACCCCGCGATCGCGAACCCGACCGCCACAAACACCGTCTGCACCGTCTCCGGATCGACGCCCGGCGGCAGCGCCATCCCCGGCTGCTTGAGCATCTCGTGAAACGCCGCGGCGAACAGGATGCCGACGCACAACCCCATCAGCGCCCCGAGCGACCCGAGCACGATCTGCAACACGCCCGCCCGCTTGGCCGGGCCCAGCAGGTTCGCGTACGGGTTGTACCCCGCGTTCGCGTAGCTCATCGGGCCGTAACCCTGTGGCGGCTGGCCCTGCGGATACTGCCCTTGCGGGTACTGCGGATATTGCGGGTATTGGCTCACGTGGACTTCACCGTCTCTCAAAAATGCGCGGTCGTTCCGATCCTCTGCGGCGCTCCGCGAAAGCCCACGGAGCTTGCTCCGTGGGTTCGACATTCCGCGATGGTACGTTCCGGTCACGCGCGACCGGCACTCACCACCGCGACCACCGCCGCCGCCGCGATCGCCGCCGTCTCGACGCGCAGGATCGTCGCCCCCAGCCCCAGAGGCGTCAAGCCCGCCTTGTCGAACGACGCCGTCTCCCTTTCCGACCACCCGCCCTCCGGCCCCACGAGCAGCACGATCTCCCCGAACGCCTCTTGTAGCCGCCCCGCTCGCGGGGCGCGTCCCGAGGCGTTGGCAACCCATTCGCCCAATCCCACAACGCCCCCACCCGTCGACAAATACCCCCTTCCTTCCCCACCCGCCTCCACCAGTTTCTCCACCCGCGCGAGCTCCGCGATCTCCATCACCCCCGCCCGCCGGCACTGCTTCGCCGACTCCGCCGCCAGTCGCTCCCACCGCCCGAGCTTCCCCCGCCCCTCCGGGTGCACGATGCTCCGCTCGGTCTGCAGCGGCACGAACCGCGCCACGCCCAACTCGCTCAACTTCTCGATCATCCAATCCGCCCGCGCCGCCTTCGGCACCGCCGATGCGATCGTCAGGCGCACGCCCCCGCGACTCGCGTCCCGCACCTCGCGCACGTCCGCGACCACGCCGTCGGCCGACACGCGCGCCAACCGCGCCTCGGCCGCGCGCCCGTCCGCCGTGAAGAGCTCGACGGTCGTTCCTTCGGTCAGTCGCAGCACGTCGCGCGCGTGGTGCGCCTGATCGGCCGACAGCGTCACCTCTCCCACGCGTAACTCCGGCACCAGCAATCGCCTCATGAGCGCGATTGTACTGTTTGAACCCACACCGACCCCGTTTCGCGTAACGAACCAGTAGCTCAACATTCCGATGTTGAGAACCCGCTCAGGACGGTCGAACCGCACGTCAGCCGGAACGGCCCTTAGCCCGCCTCTCAACATCGGAATGTTGAGCTACCTCGCCCCAACCGCCGCGCCGTCGTCCGTAAATCCCCTCCCCGACAACGTTTGCACCTCAGTGCTCCCACGGACTAACCCCCGTTAGGCATTGACCCACCCCCGCGCCCCGCCTACCGTATCGGCTTGTTCGTGACCGCCGAGATCACGCCGCGCAATCGGCGTGGTGCGGGGAACCCAAGGGCCTCTCGCGGGCGACCGCGCGGGGCCAGGGGCTCAGGGACTCACAAAAGTCCCGGGGTACTTTCAAACCCTAGCCCGTCAGCTAACCCCGTAGGCCAGGCGCCCGGCTAAGCCGCTGCCAGTCGTGCACGCTTTGCCACCAGCGCCGAATTGAAAGGGCACACGTTCGAGCTCCCCCTGCGAAGGGCGGGGCACGCACGGCCGCCGCGCTGTGGATACCGCGCCGGCGCGCCGGTTGTTCCTCCCGCGTGCACCCGCTTCCCCTCCCGAGCTGACGATGTGCGGTTGAATCCATGACGCCCGCGGTACGCGCACGTGCAGAACCGCGCGCGCGCGCGGTGCGGCGTCGTCCCCTTCGGCCAGCGGGGCGCGCGTTGACGCGCGCGCTCGCGCCGTGGGGCGGGGTACGCGCCCAGGTGCGTGCCCGCGCCCCCCGTGCGCGCCCGCCGAACCGAGCTCCGGTCTTCCCCTATGAACGTCGAATCCAATGGATCGTCCGCCCCCAAGCCCCGCGCCCTCGCCCTCCTCGCCGGACAGCGCCCCCGCAACGTCTCCTGGCGCCAGTCCGGTGGCCTGCTCTTCGGCGACTGGGGCACCAGCCGCCTCTACGTCCTCGGCCTCGCCTTCTTCTTCGCCGGCCGCACCGCCTTCTGGCTCATCCTCGCCATGAGCCTCCTCATCCTCGCCGTCGGCTGGGCCTACACCCAGATCTGCCGGATCTACCCCGACGGCGGGGGCGTCTACACCGCCGCCAAGCACAAGAGCCGCACGCTCGCCGTCATCGGCGCACTCCTCCTCTTCGCCGACTACACCGTCACCGCGTCGCTTAGCGCGGTCGAAGCGTTCCACTACTTCGGCCTGCCCCTCCAATCCCACGTCGAGCCCGCCCACCCGACCGCCGCCACGTCCGTCGTCACCGACGCCGACGACCAAATTGACGTCCACCGCCGCCAGCCCGCCCACGCCACCGAAGACGGCTCCCTCTTCAAGTGGGACTCGCCCGGCCTCTGGGCCATCGTCGGCATCGGCGTCATCGGCCTGTTCAACCTGATGGGCCCCAGGCACACCGGCGGGTTCGCCATCGTCGCCGCCGTCGGCATGATGTTCATCACCCTCCTCATCACCCTCTTCGCGCTCCCCCAGGTCGACTGGAAGGACCTCCCGAACCGCTGGGGCAGCCCCTTCCAGCGCCCCGACCAGCTCTGGCTCGCCTTCGTCGCCGTCGTCCTCGCCCTCTCGGGGGTTGAGGCCATCGCCAACCTGACCGGCGTCATGAAGCGCCCCGTCGCCCGCACCGCCCGTCGCGCCATCTGGATCGTCGCCATCGAGGTCGCCGTCTTCAACGTCATCCTCGCCCTGGTCATGGTCGCCATCCGCCCCGCCGACCGCGACGCCCACATGAACGACATGCTCGCGTTCCTCACCAGCACCTACGTCGCCAACTGGGCCGAGTGGGTCGTCCGCCTCCTCGCCGGCGCGCTCCTCCTGTCCGCCGCCAACACCGCCATCACCGACATGATCTCCGTCCAGTACCTCATGGCCGGCGACGGCGAGCTCCCCGCGTTCATGCAGGGCCTCAACCGCTTCGGCGTCCCGTGGATCCCCGCGCTCGTCGCCACCGCCGTCCCCGCCTGCGTCCTGCTCGTCGCCCACGACCTCGAGAGCCTCGCCGCCCTCTACGCGATCGGCGTCGTCGGCGCGGTCGCCATCAACGTCTCCCTGTGTGCCACACATCCCCGCCTCCACGGCCTCCGCCGCAAGGCCCCGATGACACTCCTCGGCCTGCTGCTCTTAGCCATCTGGGTCACGCTCGCCTGCACCAAGCTCCACGCCCTCGCCTTCGTCGTCGCCGTCCTGGTGATCGGCCTGACCGCCCGCGGCCTGACGCGCTGGTGGACGCGCCGTGGTGGCGTCCGCCCCACGCTGCTCGAGCAGGTGATCCGCGACCAGCTCCCCGCCGACGCCTCCGCCCGCCCCAAGCTCCTCCTGGGCACCTACGGCTCAGACCTCCTCGCCCCCGCGGCGCTCCTCGAAGCCCGCCGCCACGATGCCGCGCTCGTCGTCTGTTTCATCCGCGAAGTCGCCCTCTCCTACAAGTACGACCCCGGCGCGCCCCGCGGGGCTGACTCCGACCTCGCCGCCCAGCGCGCCTTCGCCCGCTTCCTCGACCTCGGTCACGACCTCGGCGTACCCGTCATCCCCGTCTACGACGTCAGCACCACCCCGGCCGAAACGATGGCCGAAACCGCCGCCGTCTGGAACTGCCAGCGCATCCTCATCGGCACCAGCCGCCGCGGCGCCCTCTTCCACCTCATCAAGGGCCACTTCCAGCGCAAACTAGAATCTCTCCTCCCCCCCGAAATCCCCGTCCAGGTCATCGCCCCGGTCGACGAAGCGACCGCAAGGAAGAAGTCACCGTGCCGCTCTAATCGCGCACCCCGCTCTCGCAGTCCAAAGCCGTACTTAGCGGTCGCACCGAAGGTGCACGTGAACGCCGTTGCGCACGGCGCGTCGCGCGCCCTACCTAAAAACCTTCTTCGCGCCCTCGCGAACCCCTCTCCCCGTATCCAAACTCAAAACACCCGCACGTCATACACCACGTGCTGCACCACCAACCAAGTCGCCAGCATCACCAGCACCGCGCTCAACCCCCAGTAAAGCCGCCGCATCGTCTTATCGAACCGGTGCGTGAAGTCCGGGTGCCCGCTGAGCTCCTGCAAGTGCCGGATGCGCTTCCCGATCGACCCGTGCAGCCACTCGTGCGCGTGGATCGGGATGTTGTTCACCTGCGCCACCCGCTGCAGCGCCGATACGACCACCGCCGCCCCGTACTCGCCCACGTACGAGTGTCCCGGCGACCGCCCGCCCGCCGCCGGCGCGTACGACAGCACGCCCACCTCGCCCGGCCCGATCGCCGCCGTCGCCAGCTTGTGTACGAATAGCCCCGCCGGCCCGTCGACCGCCGCCGCCCCGACCTCCGCCGCCTCGGGGTTCACGTGAGAGATCACCACCGGCTTGCCCGCCTGCGTCATCTGCATCGTCCGCGCCGCGAACACGTCCGCCTGTCGCTCGAACCGCCGGCTCAGAAACCCGAACAGCGGCCCGAACAGCACCATCTGCGACGCCGCCGCCATCTGCGCCGTCACCATCTCCGCGTCGCGCCCGTTCCCCACCGCGTACGAGATCAGCATCAGCACCGGCCCCGCCGTCAGCAGCATCAGCCCGATGAAGAACAGCCCGTACCACCACAAGTGCCGGTGCGCCACGTGCCCCATCTCGTGCGCGAACACCGCCTCGATCTCCTCGTCCTTCATCGTCTCGAGCAGCAGGTCCGACAGGAAGATGTACCTAATTCGCGGGAACAGCCCCATCACCATCGCGTTGCCGAGCATCGACTGCGTCCGCCACAGGAGCACGTCCCGGCACCGGATGTTCGTCCGCGCGCACAGCACTTCCAGCCGCCGCCGCAGCGGGTAGTCGGGCGGCAGCGGCTCGGTCGGGATCACGCGCCGGATCAACTCCGGCGCGAACACGAACACCCCCAGCGCCAGCGGCAGCATGACCGCGTCGCCCCCGTCCGGCGACATCGGCCGGTCCGCGAACATGTTCACGAGCAGCACGATCGCGTCCCGCCCCATCACGATCAAAAACGCCGGCGCCAGCGTCAGCAGCAACTGCACCCGGAACTGCAGCGCGAAGTACGCCCGGAACGTCGGCGGCGCGTGCACCGGCCCGCCAGCGTCGATCTGGTACAGCAGGCTCTGTTCCTTCAGCGCCCGGTCCGCCGGGAACTGCGCCCACCACAGCCCCACCCACGCCAGCAGGGGGGGCAGCGTCCCGACAAACAACCCCGGCAGCCGCCAGTACCCCATCGACCCGGTTCGCACGCCCACGATCCACGGGTCGAGCCCGCCGACCAGGTCCTGCACGATCCGCCCCCACCCCAGCACGAACAGCCCGAACGCGAACCACACCGGCACGAAGAACCGCGCGACCTCCGTGAACTTGTTGTACCGGTCGAGCGACTTTCCCAGCGGCCGCTCCCCCACCCGCCGCGCCAGCCACACGTTCAGCCCCCGCACCAGCAGCACGAGCCCCGCGTACGCCCCCAGAAACAGCGCGCCGCCCCCGCTCACCGGCAGCGCCGGCGCCAAGTTGTCCCGCGGGATCATCCACAGGACGACGATGAACAGCAGTAACAGGCGCGACATCCGACCCGAATCTCGCCAAAGCCCTCGACCACCCCCTCAGGCCCGCACCACGCGCGAACCCGGTCTCAACCCTATCCCACCCCCATTCACAAGTCGAGCACCCCTCCCCTTGTCTCCCCGACTCTGCGCCAAACTTGAACGACTTCCCCCACACGCTACCCTACCCGTCGCCGGACGGATTCGGCCTCCCCCCCATCCCAGAGGTTTCACGGATGAAGCGGATCGGTATTTGCCTGCTCGCCCTCACCCTGGCCCCCGCCTTCGCCCGGGCCGACCTCGATGCCGACATCAAGGCCGTCCTCCGTGACAAGGCCCTCGCCCGCGCCGAGGTCGGCCTCGCTGTCGTCCGCCTCGGCCCCGACGCCAAGGCCGACCACGTCCTGGTCCGCCACAATTCCGAGATCCCCCTGATCCCGGCCAGCAACCTCAAACTCGTCACCACCGCCGCCGCCCTCGACCTCTTCGGCCACGACTTCAAGTTCCGCACCCTCCTCCTCAAGCACAACAACGACCTGGTCCTGGTCGGCGACGGCGACCCCACCCTCGGCGACGCCGACCTCCTCCGAAAGTCCGGCTGGGGCCCCAATACCCTCTTCCAGCAGTGGGCCGACCAGCTCAAGAAGCGCGGCCTCACCACCTTCGACCGCGTCGTCTTCGACGACAGCGTCTTCGACCAGGCCTTCTACCACCCCGGCTGGCCCGCCGAGCAGTTCCACAAGCACTACTGCGCCCAGGTCGGCGGCCTCAACTTCAACATCAACCTCCTCACCTTCTACCTCCGCTCCACCTCCCCGGGCACGCCGATCGGGTACGTCCTCGAGCCCGCCACCAAGTACGCGACGATCCGCAACACCTGCGTCACCGGCGGCGAGCAGGTCATCGGCCTGGCGCGCCACGAATCCACCAACCAGGTCGTCCTCAGCGGCCGCGGGCGCGGCAGCGACGTCGGCTACCAGGTCACGATCCACGACCCCGGCCTGTTCGCCGCCACCAACCTCGCCGAGACTCTCGCCGCGTCCGGCGTCGCCCTCAAATCCCCCGCCCCGGTCCGTAACCGCACCCTCCGCGTCCAACTCCTCAAAGGCGGCATCGACGAGAAGGCCGGCTGGTCCGTCCTCGGCGTCCTCGAGACACCCCTGAGCGCCGCCCTCGCCCGCGCCAACAAGGACTCCGTTAACCTCTACGCCGAGGCCCTCTGCAAGCGCATGGGCGCCGAGTCCGGCGAGCCCGGCTCCTGGAAGACCGGCACCGCTGCCATGGGCAAGTTCCTCGAGAAGATCGGCGTCCCCGCCACCGAGTACAAGCTCGACGACGGCTCGGGCCTCTCCCGCGCCAACGCGACGTCCGCCAGCGCGCTCTGCAAGGTCCTCTCCCACGCCTACCACTCCCCCGACCGCGACGCCTACGTCGCCAGCCTCTCCGTCGCCGGCAAGGACGGCACCCTCGAGACCCGCTTCGCCGGCCCCCTCGCCGACATGCGCGGCCGCGTCCTCGGCAAGTCCGGCTTCATCAACCAGGTCCGCACCCTCTCCGGCTACCTCAAAGCCAAAGACGGCCAGTGGTACGCCTTCGCCATCCTCATGAACAACATGGCCGACACCGCCACCGGCAAGACCCTCCAGGAGGCGATCCTAAGGGCGGTGGACCAGCACGCGGCCGCGCCGAAATGACGAATCGCGCCAAAATGACGAATGACCAAATTCGAACGACGAATCAATGACAAATGACGAAGGTCCAATGACAAAACGGAACTCGTCGCCGCGACGCCTCTCGTTTAGTCATTCGAACTTTGACATTCGTCATTGATTCGTCATTCGAATTTCGTCATTCGTCATTCCCTCGTTATTCCGGTTTCGTCATTCGTCATTCCCCTCACATCCCCGCCACCCGCGGGTTCATAAACAAATTATCGTGCCCAGGGATGATCAGGTCCGCGATGTCGTACACCTCTTGCAACGCCTCCTGCGCCTGCTTGATGTCGTACGCGTCCGGCAGCACCTGCCCCGCCAGAAAGTGGTCCTGCGTCGGCACCGCGTCCCCCGCCAGCAAAATCGACGTCGTCGGCAGCTTCAGTAGCAGCCCGCACGTGCCCGGCGTATACCCCGGCAGCGGGAACAGGTCCAGCTGCTCCGCCACCTGGTCGTCCGCCGCCCCGAACGATTCGAGCAGCGCCAGCTCCCTGTCGAGCAACCGCCGGTCGATGTCCTCGTCCGGCGCCTGCTCGATCAGCCGTTCGAGGTGCTGCCGCGTGAACTGCTGCTCGACCTCGTGTATCAACTTCCGGGCGTCCGGGAACAACTCGAGCCCCGCGCGGTGCGAGGGCCGAAAGTTGGTCAGGAAAACCGTGTCCACCTGCGACGGCTTCAACCCCGTGCGCTCGTACAACCGCGCCGCCAGCGCCGGCGCAGGCAGCCCCGGGTCGACCAGCACGACGCGCTTGCCCGAGCGAATGAGCGTCGTCGTCGCGTGCGGCGTGCGGACGGGCTCGCTTTCCCCCCAGATCCGATTCCGGCTGAGCGTACCAATACTAATGATGTCGAACCTGAACAGCGCCATGGGGCCAACGGTATGATGGTGACGATGTCTTGGCAAACCCCTCCCGAATCCCCCCGGCGAGCCCGCTTCAGCGGGCGGGTTTGCCTATCTCTATTGCTGGTCACCCTCCTCGCCGGCTGCGAACCCGCCGCCCCCAAACTCGGCAAGTGGGAAGGCCCGCCCCTCCTCTCCGACACGTCCCTCGAGACCTGGACCTTCCGCGGCGAGCCCGCCCGAAAGATCCGCTCCAAGAATTACGTAATCCACACCACCATCGACAACGACGACGTCGTCGCCCAACTCCCGCAAGTCCTCGAGGGCGCCCTCTCACAGTACCGCAAGCTCGCGCCCGGCGTCCCGCTCTCGCTGGTTCCCATGGAGTGCTACGTCTTCGAGAAACGCGTCGAGTGGGAGGCCTTCACTCGCGCCAACACCGGCAGCGACGCCGCTATCTACCTCCAGATCCGCCGCGGCGGGTACGCCGTCCGCGACAAGTTCGTCGCCTATTACATCGGCCGCATCGAGACCGCGTCCGTCTCCGCCCACGAGGGCTGGCACCAGTACGTCGCCCGCCACTTCGTCGGCCGCCTCCCGCCGTTCGTCGAAGAGGGCTTCGCCTGCATGTTCGAGGGCATCGGCTGGCAGAACGACATCCCCCGCTGGAACCTCTCGATCAACCAGGTGCGCGTCCAGGCCCTCCGCCGTGCCGCCGAGGGCAACAAGCTCTGGCCCCTCGACCGCCTGATCGCCATGCACGCGGGCGAGGTCGTCGAGGAAAACGGCGACAAGGTCGACGCCTTCTACGCCCAGGCCTGGGTCTTCGCCAAGTTCCTCTACGAGTACGACAACGGCCGCTTCCGCCCCCACCTCCAGCGCTGGCTCACCGCCACCGCCAACGGCACCGTCTTCGACCCCACCCGCACCCACAACCGCGCCGGCGGGCCGTGGAACCGCACCGGCGTCAAGCCGATGCTCGAGCACTACCTCCAACTCGACTTCCCCACGATCGACCACCTCTACAAAGAGTACCTCCGTAAAGTCGCGTTCGACGAATACAACGCCCAGTGGAATTCCTGAGCCCGCTCGCGAGTTGGGAACCGACGTTGCAAACAATTTCGATCCCGTTGCCGCGTAATAGGGATCGGGACGGCTGCACGTGCGCGAAATAGGACACCGCGATTTAGAAAACCGACAATCGTGATTTGGAGCGGCGTAAAACTGGGTTTTTCAATGAGAACCTGATGAAATGGGGCGTTATGGGGAGGAGGTCGGTTATATTGGCCACCTCCCGGATACCGTTCATGACGTTCGTACGCACCCATGCCCTTCACCACGGCGTGGCGATCCTTCTTGTGGGAGTCGCCGCCGCGCTCTCGTTCCTGCTCTGGCCGCTGGTCATCGCCCACCAGCAGGCCCTGGTCCCCGTGTTCCTCATAGCCGTCGCCATCAGCGCCTGGTGTTGGGGGTGGGGCCCCGGCCTGACCGCCGCCCTCGGGTCGTTCCTCGCGCTCCTGATCCTGCTCAAGGCGTTCGGCCAGCTCCCGTCCGTCGACCGGTTCGAGGTCCTCTGGGCCGGAACCCTGTTCGCCATGGCCATCCTCATCGGCATGCAGCGGGCCGCCCGCAAGCACGCCGAGCACGCCCTTGCCGAGCGCACCTGGCGCCTGCAACTCGTCAGTGACCAGATCCCCGGCGGACTCTGGTCCACCGACGCCGAGCTCCGCATCACGTCCGGCTTCGGCGCCCAGTCCCATCTCCTCCACGGCGACGTCGACTCGTCCCTCGAAGCGCACTTCGGCGACACGCCCGTCGGCCGCGAGACGGTCGCCGCCCACCGCCGCGCCCTTCGCGGCCAGGCCTGCGCGTACGAGGTCGAGTGGGCCGGCCGCACGTTCCAGTGCCGCGTCCAGCCGCTCCGCGCCGATGGCGAGATCCTCGGCGTCGTCGGCGCCGCCACCGACATCACCGACCGCAAGGCCGCCGAGAAGGACCGCGAGCGCCTCCTCGCCGAGGTCGAGCGCGCCAAGCACCAGCTCGAGAACGCCGGCCGCGCCAAGGACCGCTTCCTCGCCACGCTCAGTCACGAGCTCCGCACGCCCCTCACGCCCGTCCTGGCGCTCGCGTCGGCCCTGCGCGGCCGCCACGACCTGCCCACCGACGTCACCGAAGACCTCGAGACCATCCGCCGCAACGCCGAACTCGAACGCACCCTGATCGACGACCTGCTCGACCTCACGCGCGTCGCCGCCGGCAAGCTCCAGCTCCACCGCGAGGCCGTCGACGCCCACGAGTTGCTCGGGAACACGCTCGACGTCGTCCGCGAAGACCTCAAGCACAAGGGCGTCGCCGTCGTGATGGACTTGTCCGCCGACCGCCAGTACGTGTTCGGCGATGCCGCCCGCCTCCAGCAGGTCTTCTGGAATTTGATCAAGAACGCCGTCAAGTTCACGCCTTCCGGCGGGACCGTCCGCGTCCGCACGGCCGTCGTCGGCCCGGACCTGCGCATCGAGATCATCGACTCGGGCATCGGCATCGCCGCGGGCGCCCTCGCCAAAATCTTCGAGCCGTTCGAGCAGGGGGCCGAACAGATCACGCGCCAGTTCGGCGGCCTCGGGCTCGGCCTGCACATCTGCAAGGCCCTGGTCGACGCCCACGGCGGCCGCATCACCGCCGCCAGCGACGGCCCCGGGACCGGCGCCGCGTTCGCCGTCGAGGTCGCCCTCACCGATGCCCCGGCCGCCACCTCGTCGACGGGCCACACTCCCGCCGTCGACGTCCCCGGCCTCCGCATCCTCCTCGTCGAGGACCACGCCGACACCGCTAAGGTCATGCAGCGCCTGCTCGCCGGCGCGGGGCACACGGTCGCCGTCGCCTGCACCGTCCAGGCCGCCCTCCGCCAACTCGCCGAGACAGGTGGCGCAGACCTCCTGATCAGCGACATCGGCCTCCCCGACGGCTCCGGCCTCGACCTCATGCGCCAGGTCGCCCAGACCTACGGCCTCAAAGGCATCGCCCTCTCCGGCTACGGCACCGAGGCCGACGTCGCCGAGTGCGCCAGCGCCGGCTTCGCCGCCCACCTCACCAAGCCCGTCCCCCTCTCCGCCCTCCGCCGCGCCATCGCCGCCGTCGCGGGGTAATGAATGAGGATGGGGAGGTGAGGGGATGGGGTGATGGGGAGCCAGCTGCAGGTCAACGACCTGCTGACGCGTTTCGTTCCGAGCGGGGCCCGAACGCGTTCGAATCCGTCAGCAACGCGTTGCGTTGTAACTATCCCACGCTCGTTGCGATTCGCGGGTGGTTTGCGACGATTCGGCACCTCCCTTACAGTACCGAACCCGACAGGGGACGCTCGTTGGACGCGCCGGGCAAGCCCGGCGGCTAAAAGGGGTTTGCCGACCACATAGGACGCACCGCACATGTTCCAGGAATACGGGATCGAGCCCCTCGAGACGCGCACGCTCCTGTCGACCGTCCTCCGTACTGGGTCGACCCTCCGCGTCGGCGGCGACGACGGCGTCGAGAACCAGATCGTCCTACGCATGGCCGCCGACGGCGACTCGATCACCGTCACCATCAACGGCGTCTCCGAAGACGTCACCACGGACGGCCTCCGCAAGGTCCGCATCGCCGGCCGCGAGCTCGACGACACGATCCGGATCGACGAGTCCGCCCACGTGTTCGACATCACCTGCAGCATCGAGGGCCTGGCCGGCAACGACTTCATCGTCTGCGGGGGCGCCAACGACTTCGCCTACGGCGGCGACGGCCACGACTCGATCCGCCTCGGCAACGGCCGGAACAAGGCGTTCGGCGAGGCCGGCAACGACCGCCTCGTCGGCGGCAGGGGCCGCGACCTGCTCGTCGGCGGCGCCGGTCACGACCAACTCGAGGGCCGCGCCGCCCGCGACGAGATCACCGGCGACAACGGCAACGACGTCCTCTACGGCGGCGACGACGCCGACCTGATCATCGGCGGCCGCGGCGACGACCTGATCTTCGGCGACGCCGGCCGCGACGTCCTGATCGGCAACACCGGCTCGGACACGATGTTCGGCGGCGCCGACCACGACACCTTGTTCGGCAACGAGGACGTCGACGTCCTGAGTGGCGACGCCGGCCGCGACTCCATCTGGGGCGGCGCCGGCTCCGACCAGATCTCCCAAGGCCGCGGCGGCGGCTTCACCGACCACGGCGAACTCCGCGACTTCGAAACGTATATGGAAGAAGTCCTGCCGGACACGGAAGCGGAGTAACGCCCTCGCGAAAAAAAGAGCCCAGCGACTTGTCGCGGGACGGACGCCGACCGGCGCGGGTCGCCCCCCGCGGTCGAACCATCGCTGGCTCGCGCAATCGCGTCCCACCTGTCATCCCGAGGTACTCCGAGGGATTTGGCCCCGCGCGTAAAGGCCCGCTCCTCCGCGCAACCGCGTCCGAACCGTCATCCTGAGGTACCCCGAAGGATCCAGCCCCGAACGTAAGGGCTCGTCCGACGTCGGCAACACGACCGGCAGCCGAGTCGAGCCCCGCCCCGCGCGCCTATCGTCATCAAGGGAGGTGCCCACATGCCCCGCCCCGACGTCCAATGGGAACGCCAGCCCGCCGCCGAACAACTCGTCCGCGAGTTGGTCGACGATTTCCTAGCCCGCTGCCCCGAAGCCGCGACGCTCGCCCGGCGGATGCGCGACGAGACCGGGACGCGGTTCGTCGACTGGGTGGACCATATCTGCGTTCCGGATTCGGCCGGCATTCAAGATCGTCTTCCTCTGGTCGGTTACACCCGCGTTGCCCAACCACCGGATGCAAAGGAGCGGGTGTTCCGAGACGACGAGTACGTCCACGCCGGCGGCGTTTTCCCGCCTATCAAAGTGCGCGCGTCCGGCCCGGGCTTTTACTCACCCCTCGAAGTCGCGGTCAAAGTCGAATCGCTGGCGGATTTCGCCGCGATCCACCAGCCGCAAAACGACATCGAAGGCGGGCCGCTCTCGCGCTTTCGCACCCTGTGGCTTGCGTCCGCGGGATCGAGAGAACGGGAAGACGAATCGCTGTTGACGATCGTCGAGCGACACGCTTACCGCGGCTTTCGCACGGCCGATCCTGAGCCCGAGCAGACCGTCCTTCGGCTTCATCATTTGGAAGAGTTCCGAAGCCGACGGCGGTACCTCGGCATCGGAGAAGATGCGTTCGAATTGGTCGAAGGTTTGGTCGACTCGGCGATCGAAGATGTCGGCCGCGCCTGGGCGTGCGACCTCTTCTTCGCCGCCGAACGCGAATACTGGCAGCGCCGCAACCGCGCCGCCCAGTTCCAGAAGGCCCGCCAGGACCGCCTCGGCCTCGGCTGGGCCAACCACGACCACCACACGTACCGCTCGTCCCGCCGCCACTTCGCCCGCCTGATCGGCCTGTGGGAAAAGCTCGGCTTCGAACTCCGCGAGCGCTTCTACGCCGGCGCCGAGGCCGGGTGGGGCGCGCAGATCTGCGAGCACCCCGAGTGCGGCATCGTCACGTTCAACGACGTCGACCTGTCGCCCGACGAGCTCGTCGCCGACTTCGCCCACGACCCGCTCCCCGAGCGCCACGCGCTCGGCACCGTCGGCCTCTGGTGCGCCCTGCACGGCGAATCCATCCTCCAGGCCGGCATGCACCACCTCGAGTGCCAGTTCGACTTCGACGCCCTCAAGGCCCAGATGGAGTCCGAGGCCAACATCAAGGTCATGAAACCCTTCACCGACCTCCCCCACCTCCGCCAGGCCTTCACCGAAGGCGAGCGCTGGCCCGTGAAGGAAGAGCGGATCGCCGCGCTGCTAGCCAAGAACCAGATCACCCCGGAGCAGGCCGACACCTTCCGAAAAAACGGCGCGATCGGCTCACACCTCGAAAACCTCGAGCGCAACGAGGGCTTCAAAGGCTTCAACCAGAAGGGCGTCAGCGACATCATCGCCCGGACCGATCCGCGCAATCTCCTCTGACGCGTGCTCACTTCGGAGATGCGTCTGACCAAATCGGTCACGCAAACCGCAGCACGCGCGACCCCTGCCCCTTGTCCTGCAGGTGAGACATGACCAGCCCGACGTAGCTCGTCTTGACCACCGGCCGCCCGCCGAGCCCCAGCAGCTCCTGCACCTTCTGGACGGCCTGCTCGCTCGCCCCCTCGATCTCCACGAACGTGCCGAGGTGGGGCAGTTCGTCCAGCTCGACCTTGCACCCTTCGACCTGCCACGACTGCCGCCGCTTCTCGAAGCTCAGCACCTGCGCGAACTTGAGCACCTCGAGCAGCTCGACGGCCTTCCTGAAGTCGCCGACGCTCAGCTCCGTCTCGTCGCGCAACTTCATCGTGCCCGGCTGGCGCGGGCCCTTGTACGTGAGCGTGCACTTCTCCTTGCCGTCCGAACCCTTGGCCGAGCGCACGCGCAGGCCCTTGTCGGCCGCGAGGAGGGAGCGATCCTCGGTGTCGAAGATGACGTTGGTCTCGAGGTCCTCGCCGAGCGGCGTGGCCTTGAGCTCCTTGAGCTTCGCCCGGACGGCGGTGTGCGAGTCGACCTTGATTTTGGCTTCGATTTCAACCGGCATAGGCAGCAGTCGCGGGTGGGGGTTTTACGGGAAAGGACTCGGGGTCCGTGCGGCGCATGATAAGCGCCCGACGCGGTTAAGTCACCGCGGCGCAAACGTGCATCACTGAAGTGAGCACGCCGGCGTCATTTGACGACGAAGTTGACCAGGCGCTTGGCGACGTACAGCTCTCTAACGATCGTCTTGCCGTCGATGTGTCCGCGGACGCCGGAGTCGGCTTTCGCCGCCGCCAGCACGTCCGCCTCGGCCGCGTCGGCGGGCACCGTCACCTTCCCGCGCAGCTTCCCGTTCACCTGCACCGGGATCTCGATTGCCGTCTCGGCCAGCTTGGCCGGGTCGTACGTCGGCCACGGGCGGCGGGCCAGCGTCTTGTGGTGGCCCAGGCGCTCCCAGACCTCTTCCGCCAAATGCGGGGCCAGCGGCGCCAGCATCAGCGCGAACGTCTCGGCCAACTCGCGCGGCACCTGCTCCAGCCGGCCCATCTCGTTGTTCAACTTGATCAGCTCCGCGATCGCCGTGTTGAACCGCAGGCCTTCGATGTCTTCGCCGACCTTCTTGATCGTGCGGTGCATCTGCCGCTCGAGGGCGTCGGGGATGGGACCGTCGGAGATCCTGGGGATTTCGGATTTCGGATTTCGGATTTCGGATTTGGCGTCGGCAGTGACCGTAGTCGTCGATGCGGGCGCGACGACCGTGACCGATCCCGCATCATCCTTCATCCTTCCTCCTTCATCCTCTTCCTCCTCCCCGACCAGGTTGCGCCAGACGGCGTTCAGGAAGCGCGTCATCCCGATGATGTCGCGCGTGCTCCACGGCTTCTGGGCCTCCAGCGGCCCCATGTACATTTCGTACAGGCGGAACGCGTCGGCCCCGTAGTGCTCGACGATCGTGTCCGGGTTGACCGTGTTCCCGCGGCTCTTGCTCATCTTGAAGCTGCGCGCGTCGACGCGGATCGCCTTGTTCGCCTTCAGCACGTACCCGTCGCCGGACTTCTCGATCAAAATCTCGTCGATCCGCTTGCCGTACAGCTTCTCGCCCGACTGCCGGTGGATGCCGAACATGCGCACGCCGGCGTCGGTCGCTTCCTCGTCGACGTCCTTCACGTCCGCCGCCGACACCGGCCGGCCCATCGTGTCTTCGAAGAAGTGGTACTCGGTCTCCCCCAAGATCAGCCCCTGGTTGACCAATCGCTGGAACGGCTCCGGCGTGCTCACGTGCCCCAAATCGAACAGCACCTTGTGCCAGAACCGCGCGTACAGCAGGTGCAGCACCGCGTGCTCGACCCCGCCGACGTACAAATCGACCGGCATCCAGTACCGCTCCTTCTCGGGGTCGACGAACCGCTCGGGGTTCCGCGGGTCGATGTACCGCAGGTAGTACCAGCACGACCCGGCCCACTGGGGCATCGTGTTCGTCTCGCGCGTGAACGTGTCGCCCGCCTTGTCGGTGTACGCGATCCACTCCTTCGCCTTGCTCAGGGGCGGTTCGGGCGTGCCGGTCGGCTTGAAGTCTTCCATTCCCGGCAGCGTCAGCGGCAGTTCCGACTCGTCCAGCGGGTACGCCTCGCCGGCCTCGTCCAGCACGATCGGGAAGGGCTCGCCCCAGTACCGCTGTCGGCTGAACAGCCAGTCGCGCAACTTGTACTTCACCGCCTTGTGCCCGACGCCCTTGTCTTCCAGCCAGTCGGTGATTACCTCTTTGGCCTGCTGCGTGGGCAGGCTGTCGATCAGCGGCGAGTTGACCGCGATCCCCTCGCCCGCGAAGCACTCCTTCGGGTCGTGCACGTTGATGACGTTCAGCACGTCCGGGCGCTGCACGACCTGCACGATCGGCAGCCCGAACTTCTTGGCGAACGCCCAGTCGCGCTCGTCGTGCGCCGGGACGGCCATGATCGCGCCCGTCCCGTACCCCATCAGCACGTAGTCGGCGATCCAGACCGGGATCTGCTTGTTGTTCACCGGGTTGATCACGTACGCGCCCGTGAACACGCCGGTCTTGTCCTTCGCGTCCGCCATCCGGTCGCGCTCGGACCGGGCGGTCACGGTCGCGCGGTAGCCGTCGACGGCGGCCTTGTGCTCCGCCGTCGTGATCCGCTCGACCAGCGGGTGCTCGGGCGCCAGCACCATGTACGTCGCGCCGAACAGCGTGTCCGGGCGGGTGGTGAAGACGGTGATCAGGTCGCCGGGAACGTCGGCGGCGTCTTCGGAGGTGACGATCGGGTCCGCAGATGTAACCGACGCCGGGTCGACGACCAGCTCGAAGTCGACTTCCGCCCCGACCGACCGGCCGATCCAGTTCCGCTGCATTTCCTTCAGCGACTCGGGCCAGTCGACCCCGTCCAGGTCCGCCGCCAGCCGGTCGCTATAGGCGGTAATCCGCAGCATCCACTGGCGCATCGGCCGCCGCTCGACGGGGAACCCGCCGACCTCGCTCTTGCCGTCGATCACCTCTTCGTTCGCCAGCACGGTGCCCAGGCCCGGGCACCAGTTCACCGGCACTTCGTCCGTGTAGGCCAGCCGCGCGTTGGTCAGCACGTCGGCCTGCTCGTCCTCGTTCAGCTCGCGCCACAGGCGCTCCATCCGCACTTCGCCGGCGACCGATTCCAAGCCTTCCTGCGTCGGGTTCACGTGGATCGACAGGTCCGGCGCCACCACGTAGTTCTCGTTGGCCAGCTCGTTCATCAGATGGGCGATCGGCATCGCCTTCTGCTGGAGCGGGTCGAAGTAGCTGTTAAACAGCTGCAGGAAGATCCATTGCGTCCAGCGGTAGTAGCCCGGGTCGGTCGTGTCGACCTCGCGGTCCCAGTCGTAGCTCAGCCCCAGCATCTGGATCTGCCGGCGGAAGTTCTCGACGTTCTTCCGCGTCGTCTCGGCGGGGTGGACGTTGTTCTTGATCGCGTACTGCTCGGCGGGCAGCCCGAAGGCGTCCCAGCCCATCGGGTGCAGCACGTTGTACCCGCGCATCCGCTTGAAGCGGCTCACGATGTCCGTCGCCGTGTACCCCTCCGGGTGGCCGACGTGCAGCCCCGCGCCGCTGGGGTACGGGAACATGTCGAGGCAGTAGTACTTGGGCCGGGACGCGTCGAACCCCGGCTCGCCCGGGTTCGGCACGCGGTGCACGCCCTCGCGCAGCCACGCCTCCTGGCGCGTCGTCTCGATCTGCCCGGCGAGGGCCGCGGTGTACCGGAACGGCGGAGCGCTGTCGGTGGCGGTGTTCGTCATTGTGCGTGGTGCTTGGTGCGTTGTGCGTGGAAAGGAGAGAGCCAAAACGAAAAAAGCCCCTCGCGGGGCCGCATCATCCGTCACGAAGTGATCGCGCGCCCCTACTCGGAGTTCATTCCGCCGGAAACAGCGAGCGAGGCACCTCGAACCTCATAGGTGTCAAGCGTAGGCCGCGAGGCGGAGTCTCTGGCAGGCCCGGCGTCCCACCCGGCACTCTTCTCTCTGTATCGGCAGGCGTCCCGCCCGCCACTGTGCACAAGCGGGGTGATGGATCAGTGACCGGTGAATGGACGTTCTGGATAGCCCGGACCGCACCCGCGTCGTCGGAGCGTCCCAGCGCCGTCACGCCCCGATCCCCGCTCCCAGATCACCTCTTCACCGCCGCCACGCCCCCGTCGCCGTCAGCGGCTTCACCTCGCGGATCACGCCCCCCTCTTCGCGCACGAGCCCCTGCTTGGCGAGCAGCAGCCGCTTGGCCTCCCCCGCGACCGCGAACGAGCCCGTGACCACCACCAGGTCGCCGCGCTGCACCGCGCGCGCCGCCATGTTGATCGCGTCCTTGACCGTCGGCGCCGCCTGCGCCATCTTCCCGGACGCGTGCTCGGCGTACGCCCGCAGCAACTCCCTCGGCTCCGCCCCGCGTGCGTGCCCCGTCGCCTTCGTGAAGATCACCTTGTCCGCGCCCTGCGCGAGATTCGCGAGCAGGCCGGCGACGTCCTTGTCCGCCGCGCACCCGAAGACCACCACGGCCGAGTCGAACTTCATGTGCGCGCCAAGCGCCCGCACGAGGTTGCCGACCGACTCGGGCGTGTGCGCCCCGTCCACGACGATGCGCGGATCGGCGAAGACCAGCTCCGCGCGCCCGTTGGCCTGCGTGCGGGCGAGCCCCTCCACGACGCCCACCTCCGGCAGGTCCATGCCCTGCTCGCGCAGCACGCCGACCGCCGCCAGCACGAGCGCGCAGTTGACCGCCTGGTGGTCCCCCTTCAGCGGCGCGGGCACGCCCTCGAACGTGTGCCTCCGGTCGGACATCGTGACGCGGAAGTGCGGCCCCAGGTCCGGGTCGCTCTGGAACCTGTACGAGTAGTCGCAGTCCACGCCGACCACGCGCAGCGGCGCCCCGACCCCCGCCGCCCGCGCCCGCAGCACCTCCGCCACCTCCGGCGTCTGCGGTGCGCTCAGCGCCGCCACGCCCGGCTTGATGATCCCCGCCTTGTGCGCCGCGATGTCGGTCAGCGCCGGCCCCAGCACCTCGGCGTGCTCCGAGTGGATCGGCGTGATCACCGACAGCGCCGGCGTCACCACGTTCGTCGCGTCGTTCGTCCCGCCCATCCCCGTCTCGACGACCGCGACGTCAACCGCCTCGTCCGCGAAGTGCAGCAGCGCCGCGGCGGTCACGGCCTCGAAGTGCGTCGGCGCCACGCCGGCGTCTTCGGCCGCGTCGAGCACCCGCGCGACCACGGCGCCGAAGGCCTCCGGCGTCACCCACTCGCCGTTGATCCTGATCCGCTCGCGCACGTCGAGCAGGTGCGGGCTCGTGTACACGCCGACGGTGAGGCCGCACCCGCACAGCGCGGCGCCCAGCATGTCGCAGACGCTCCCCTTGCCCTTCGTGCCCGCGACGTGAACCACCGGGTAGTGCGAGCACGGCGTCCCGAGCGCGTCAAGCAGCTTCCTCATCCGCTCGAGCGTGAAGACGGCCTTCTTGTCGATCGCCGCGGGGCTCGCCCGCTCCACGTCCTGCAGCTTGTCGAGGGCCGCGACCGCTTCGGCGCACGTCAGGATCCGGCGTGCGCCCGCTCCCGACCTGCGGTTCTGTTGGCCGCCGGGGTTCTTCGCCACACGCCCCCCTCGCGCGGTCGCTCCACAACCGCCGAGATTCAGTGTAGCGGATTGTCCACGAAACGCAACTCAATTCACGCCCGCGCCGCGCGGCTTGACCCACATCGCCATCACGTGATCGTCGACGTAGCGACCGGGCCCGTAGCGCAGCTCGCCCCTGCGCGTCCCCTCGACCTCGAACCCCATCTTCCGGTAGAGCGCGACCGCGCGAGCATTCGTCGCGTGCACGCACAGGCTCAACTTCTCGATGCACGGATGCGCCGAGGCCCAGGCGATCGCGCTCCGCAGCATCGCCGCGCCCAGCCCCACGCCCCGCGCGTCCGCCCGCAGCGCGACGCCGAGCTTGCCGATGTGCCTGACCCGCTCTCGCTTGCCGCCGTCGACCGACAACTCGCCGACCACCTCGCCGCCGATCACCGCGACCAGCTGCAGCCTGTCCGGGGACGCTTCGGCCTTCGCCAGGTCTCGGTCGAGGTTCTTGTAAACGTCGTCCACCTCTTCGCGTGTGAAGAGCTTGTACGCGTCCTCCGCGACGACCGCCTTGTTGAGCGCAAAGAGCCCCGGCGCGTCCAACGCGACGCCGTGCCGGATCGTCGCGACGCGACCGTCGCGCAGCCTCACCGTCGTCGTCGGGAACAAGGCCACGCCTACCTCCGCATCGCCCCGATCATCTCCCGCACGGCCTCGCGCAGACCCACGAACACCGCCCGGCTCACGATCGCGTGGCCGATGTGCAGCTCCTCGATGCCCTCGAGCCGCGCGATCGGCCCCACGTTGTGGTAACTCAGCGCATGCCCGGCGTTGAACCGCATCCCCGCGCCGACGATCCGCCGGCCGGCCCGCCCCACCCGCTCCAGTTCGGCCGCCGGCCGGGGCGCCCGCATGTCGCCGCCCGCCTCCCCGCACGCCGCCGCGTACGGCCCGGTGTGCACCTCGCAGATGTCGAACCCCGCGCTCTTCGCCGCGTCCACCTGCCGATCCTCGGCGTCGATGAACGCGCTCACGCGGCAGCCCCCGTCCCGCAGCCGCGCCACCACGTCCTTCAGCCGCGAGAGCTGCCCGGCGACGTCCAGCCCCCCCTCCGTCGTGACCTCCCGCCGCCCTTCCGGCACGAGCATCGCCGAGTGCGGCCGTACGCGCCGCGCGATCTCCACCATCTCGTCCGTCGCCGCCATCTCGAGGTTGAACCGGATGCGCGCCGCCCCGCGGAGCGCGAAGACGTCGCGGTCGGTGATGTGCCTCCGGTCCTCCCGCAGGTGCACCGTGACGCCCGCGGCGCCCGCGATCTCGACGTCGTGCAGGGCGCGCACCGGGTCCGGCTCGGCGGAGAAGCCCGCGTCCACGCCGCGGTACCGCGCCTGCCGGACCGTCGCCACGTGATCGATGTTCACCGACAAAAGCGTCACGCGCGCAGCGTAGGGGCATTACCCTCGCGCATGCGCGTGCTGCTCCTCGCGGTCGGCTCGCACGGGGACGTCCACCCGGCGGTCGCCATCGCCCGGGCGCTGATCGCGCGCGGGCACGAGCCCCGCGTCGCCGCCAACCCCTACTTCGAGCGCGTCGTGACCGACGCCGGCGCCGGCTTCGAGCCCCTCGGCGAGCGCTTCGACCTGGGTGAAGCGATCCGTTCTACCAATATCATGACGGGCCCCCTCGCCCCCTTCCGGCTCTTCCGCAGGTTCGTCGTCCCCACCATCGACCCCTCGGCCGATGAGCTCACGAAGCTCATCAACCGCCTCGCGCCCGACGGCGTCGTCAACCACCCGCTCAGCGTCGCCGGACCGCCGGTGTGCGAGGCCCTCGGCGTGCCGTGGATCAGCACCGCGCTCGCGCCCATCAGCTGGTGGAACCCCGCCGACCTGCCCCTGTTCTCAGCCCTCGACCGCACACACCCCCCGCGCCTTCTCTCCAGGGCAGGCGTCTTCATCGCACGCTCCGTCTGCCGGCTGATGCTCGACGGCCCCATCAACCGCCTGCGCAAGCGCCTCGGCCTTCGCCCCGGCCGCGACCTCTTTGTCTCGCAGACCACCGGCGGGGGCCTCTCACTCGGCCTCTGGTCGCGCCACTTCCGCGAGCCGCTCGCGTCCGACCCGCCGGGGGGCGTCACGTGCGGCTTCCCGGTGTTCGACGACCTCCGCGACTACGAGCGCGACCGCGGCGAGATCGAGAGTTTCCTCGCCGCCGGCGACGCGCCCATCGTCTTTACCCTCGGCACCGCGGGCGTGCACGCCGCCGGGCGTTTCTACGAAGCCGCGGCGAAGGCGTGCTCCTTGGTCGACCGCCGCGGGATTCTCCTCACCGGCCGGCCCGAGTATGCGCCGCGCTCCGTGCCCCGGCGTGTCGCGGTCTTTCCCGCGGCGTCCTTCTCGCGGCTTTTCCCGCGCTGCCGCGCCGTCGTCCACCACGGCGGCATCGGCACGATCGCGCAGGCCCTCCGCGCCGGGCGTCCGCAGCTCGTGACGCCGATGTCGCACGACCAGTTCGACAACTCCGCCCGCGTGAAGCGCCTCGGCGCGGGCCAGCGGCTCGAGCACGCCCGCGTCAACGCGGAGCGCCTCGCGCCCCTCCTGCTCGACCTCGAAACCCCCGGGCATACCGGCCGCGCCGCCGAACTCGGCTCTCGCATCCGCGCCGAGGACGGCGCGACGTCGGCCGCCATCGCGATCGAGGACTTTCTTTCGTCCCTCGCCCCGTACCGCCACGCCGAGAAAGTGCGGCGCGGCGACAGCGAGAGGTCTCGACGCCGCTAGAGCGGGGCCATTCGGGCCCCGCGGGGCCGTGCGCCCCCGATCCGCCAAACGGTCCTCACTTCTCCTCCCGCCCTTGCTCGCTCGCCCGCTCCTTCCCTTTCTTCAAGGAATATCCGCCTCGAACTCACCCTCGAACGCCGCGCTCGTGCGCCGCAGCCGGTTGTTGTACAGCGTCTGCGCAATCGCTGTCGGCCCGACGTACTCAACCTTGCCGCGCACCCATACGTCCGCGCGACCCGGCGTCGGGTTCGTGACCGCCACGGGGATCGTGAACACGTGCGAGCCGTACGCCGGGACGAAGCACTCCGCGAACCGGTCCGCGTTCCCCTCCGACCCCGCCACCGAGACCGCGCATTCGGTGATGCGCAGCGGCACCTGGCGGTCGTTCGGGTTCCGCGCCAGAACGTCCACCAGCAGCACCACGCCCGACTCGCTGCGCTCCCCGACGCGCACGGCGGTCACCGCCGCCGCGGGCTTCTTCCCCGCGCACGCGCCCAGCACCGCCACGCCGGCGAGCATCAACATCAGCCGCATCAGTGCCCCTCCCCGGCGTACTCGCGGTACGTGCGCGTGAACGGCCGGGGCGACCACCCCAGGTCCTCACGCGCCTTGGTGGTGTCGGCGACGGTGTCCTCCGCCGCCATCCGCGCCATCCCCGCGTCGAACGGCAGCATCTGCCCGAGCCCCAGCGCGCCCGCCACCATCGCCTGCGTCGCCGCCGCGTCCGCCGGGATCCCCCACACCGGCTTGCCGCGCATCGCGCCCGGTGTGTTGTCGCGCATGAACTTCAGCATCGCCGGCATCGACATCGCCTCGGGCCCGCACAGGTTGTACACCTCCCCGACGCTCCGCGGCTCGTCCATCGCACGCACGAAGGCCGCGCACACGTCGCGCACATCCACCGGCGCCACCACCGGGTCCGTCGGCGTCACGCCCCCCAACGGGACGCGCGTGTCCTCGCGCCCGCCCGTGAAGTACGGGATGAAGACCCACGGCTGCGCGTGCCCGCTCATCCACCCCTTCGCCATCGCGAGGAACTCGCTCCCCTCGCCCATGATCATGCTCGGGCGGAAGATCGTCCAATCAAGCCCGCTCCTGCGGACGATGCGCTCGCCCTCGAACTTCGTGTGCTGGTACTCCGACACCCCCACGTCGCGCGCGTTCATCGCCGACATGTGCAGGAACCGCCGGACGCCCTTCGCCGCGCACGCCCCGGTCAGCACACGGGGCGTCTCCACGTGCGCCCGCTGGAACGTCCGCCCCAGCCGACGCACCTCGCGGATGATCCCGACGAGGTTGATGCACGCGTCCGCGCCCGCCACGAGGTCCGCCGCGGCGGCCGGATCGGCCGAGTCCCCCACCACCACCTCGCACGCGATCGTCCCGTCCGCGCCCCGCGGAAGCCTCGGCGCGTCTCCGCGCTCGCGCACGAGCGCCCGCACCTTGTGCCCCTTCGCGAGCAAAGCCCCGACCATGTGACCGCCGACGAAGCCCGTCGCGCCCGTGAGTGCAACTGTCGCCATGCCGCCTCCAGCGCCGGGCGGACCGCCCGGGGTGCAAACGTAGGGGCCCGCCGCGCACCATACGGTGCCGCGTGACCGTCCCCCCCGCCGCCGACCCACAGACGGCGCTCGCGTCCCGCGATCTTCACGCGGGGTACGGCGCCGGCCCGCACGTGCTCCGGGGCGTCTCCGCGAGCTTCGCGCCCGGCCGCGTGTGCGCCCTCTGCGGCCCGAACGGCGCCGGAAAGACAACGCTCCTCCGCTGCCTCCTCGGCCTCGTCGCGCCGCGCGCGGGGACGGTGACGGTCGGCGACGCCGATCTCCAATCCCTGAGCGCCCGCGCCCGGGCCGCCCGCCTCGCGTACGTCCCCCAGCGACCGGATGTTGCCTTCGAGTTCACCGCCCGTGAGGTGGTCGAGCTCGGCGCGGCCATGGTCGCCCCCGCTCGCGCACGCGAGTGCGCCGCGGCGGCCCTGGAGCGCGTCGGAGCGTCCGACCTCGCCGAGCGCGTCTTCGCCCACCTCTCGGTCGGGCAGCAGCAACGCGTCTCCCTGGCCCGGGCCCTGGCGCAACTCGCCGCGAGCCCGCCGGGCGTCAAGTTCCTCCTCGCCGACGAGCCCGTCGCCGCCCTCGACCCCGCCCACGCCCTCCGCACGCTCTCGCTCCTCCGCCGCGTCGCGCTCGAGGACGCGGGGAGCGTCGGCGTCGTCTGCATCCTCCACGATCTCGGCCTCGCCCGAAGGTTCTGCGACGACGCCGTCCTTCTCGGCGCCGAGGGACGAACGGCGGCGGCCGGGAGAGCCGATGAAGTCCTGACGCCCGGCCTGCTCGGCCACGTCTTCGGAGCCACATTCGCGCTCGCCGACGCGCCCGGCGCCGCGAGCGTGCGAACGATTGTGGCGGTCAGCGCCGACGCCGGCCCGGAGGGTCGTTCGTGAACATCCTGAACTGGATCATGAACAACATCAGCGTCCACACGCTGATGATCCTCTTCATCGTCGGCGGGCCCATGCTCGGCGCGCTCCTCAAGAAGATCGAGAACGCCAAGCAGAAGCGCCTCGCCAAGGCGCGCGCCGAGGCCGAAGAGCTCGAGCGCCTCCGCACCGGCCGCGCCGGCTCCATAAGCTCCCCGCCCGAGCGCGCCGCGCCGTCAGAGCAGACCCCCTTCCTGTCGCGCGCCGAGACGATCGAGGCGCGACAGACGCCTTCCCCCACGCCGACGCCGCAACGCGCGGGCATGACGCGCATCGTCCGTCTGCCCGGCGGCATCGTCCTCGAGGTCCCCGTGGATCCGGACGGCTCCCCCGCTCCCGCCCCCACGCCGCCGCGCCGCCAGCCATCACCCACAATGCGCCAGCCGCAGCGCCAGGCGGCGCCCCCGCGGCAGCAGACCGCGCAGCGGCCGCCGGCGCAGGTTCGCCCCCCCCAGACCAAGCCGCAGCCCGTCAAGCCGCAGCGCCAACAGAAACAACGCGCCGCCGCGCGGCCGGTCGACGCTCCCCCGCCGGCGCCGTATGCGCGTCACACCCTCGCGCACGTCACCACCATCGCCGACGCGCCCGATGCGCCGGACGCGCACGTGCCGCAGCACCTCTCCATCCAGGCCTCCGGCGTCCAGATGAACGCCCCCGTCGGCGTCCGCAAGGACGTCGGTGTCCTCGCCGGCCTGCGCGGCAACAGACGAGAGAGTCTCCGCCAGGCCGTGGTGCTGGCGGAGGTCTTCGGGCCCCCCAAGGGCCGCGTCTAGTGCCACCCGGCGTGTACACTCGCACGATGCACCGCGCGCTGCGCACCGCCGTCCTCACGTGCCCCGCGCTCCTCTGCGCCTGCGAAGGGTTCGAGGTGCGCCCGGGCGCGACCAGCATCCTCGAGGCCTTCCAGCCGCCGCCGCCGGCGGAGGCCGTCAAGATGGCCCTGTCCGAGGACGACCCCAACGCCCGCTACCGGGGCACGCAGCTCCTCGCGGGCGCGTCTTTCGCCGGCGAGCCGCACCTCCAGGAACTCTTCCTCGAGCGCATCGACGACGCCGACCCGGGCGTCCGCGCCCTCGCCATCCGCTCCGTCGGCACGCACGGGACGCCCGAGCACGCCGAGAAGATCGCCGCCCACCTGACCGACGACGAAGTGGCCGTGCGCATCGAGGCCGCCCGAGCGCTCCAGCGCCTCCACGCGCCGGGCACGCTCCCCGCTCTCGTCGACGCCCTCTCGCCCGCCAAGCAGGAAGAGCACCGCGTCCGCGCCGAGGCCGCCACAGCGCTCGGCCAGTACCACGACCGCCGCGCCGTCGAGGCCCTCATCGGCGCCCTCAGCGACGAGAGCCTCCTCGTCAACACCCGCGCCCGCGACGCCCTCCGCATGCTCACCGGCAACGACATGGGCCTCGACCGCCGCGCCTGGAACGCCTGGTACAAGACCACGCCCGACGTCTTCGCCGCCTCAGCCGGCTACACCTACCCCGTCTTCTGGCGCGAGAAGAAGTGGTACGAGCACATCCCGCTGATCCCGCCGCCGCCGAACGAAGCACCCACGCTCCCCGCCGGCCTCTCCCCGACCGCCGCGGCCAAGTGAACCCGCGCCCGTTTTCGGTCGATGACGCTCTCCTGGGGCGACCGCCGGAGGGAATCGATCTGCGCTGCCTGCGCGTCACCAACGCGGGTGTCTCGTTTGACGAACGCGCGCCCGACCCGGCCGCCGCGACCGGCCTCGCGCGCGTCCGCATCACCCGCGTCGCCGTCGGCTCCCCCGACGTTCTCGCCTCACGCGGCCGGGGCAACTTCACCGGCACCCTCGGTCACGCCGGCGTCGGCGTCGTCGAATCCACAGACGACGCCCGGCTCGCCGGCAAGCGCGTGGCGATCTCGATGGTCGTCGCCTGCGGACGCTGCGACCGTTGCCGGGCCGGTCTCCCCGGCCACTGCGCCTCGCGCGCAACCCGCGGCCTTGCCGGCGCCGAGGGTTCGCTCGCGGACTTCCTCGTCGCGCCGCCGACGGGCCTCGTCGCGCTCCCCGACAACGTCGACGACGACGCCGCCGCCTTCGCCAACGCCCTGGCCGGCGCCCTCCACGCCTGCCGCCTCGTGCGCGTCGAGACCAAGCCCTACGTCACCGTCCTCGGCGACGGACCCGTCGCGCTCCTCGCCGCGCAGGTCCTGGCCAGGTCCAACGCCTCGGTGCGCGTCCTCGGCCGCCACCCGGCGCGCTACCAACTCTGCGAGCGCTGGGGCATCAAGCACCGCGCCATGAGCGAGGTCGGCCTGCGCCAGGACCAGGACGTCATCGTCGATTGCACCGGCGACCCCGTCTGGCTCGGCCTAGGCGCCCGCATGCTGCGTCCACGCGGCAAGATCGTCTTGAAGTCCCCTCCGACGCCCGCGCTCTTCGAGACCCCGCCCCTCGCGGACCTGTCGCACGTGCTCGCCGCGGAGGCGGAGATCCTCTGCGCCGGAGCCGGTAGCGTCGCCGACGCCGTCGCTGCCCTCGCGCGCCGCGACGTTGATGTCGCGCCCCTCATCTCACGCCGTTTCCGCCTCGCGCAGTGGCGCGCCGCCCTCGACGCCGCCGCCGACCACGCGAACCTGATGGTGCTCGTGGAACCCTGACGCCCGTGGATGTCGGCGTCCCGCCGGGCACGCGGGTTTGCCAGCGATCAATGATCGGTGCATGGTCGCAGCGCACCGCTCAAACCGCACCCGCGCGATCGGAACGTCACGTCGCCACCGTTCCCCGATCCCCGTTCCCCGATCACGCAAAGAGATCGATCACACTCCCACACTTCGTCACCGGACACGCCTGCACCGGCGGCCTGACCGCGTTCTCGCGCTCGAGGAACGCCCAGAACGGCCGCACCGGCGTCTCCGCGCACGGCTCGCGCCGCTCGCAGGGAACGCACCAGACCGGGGGTTGAACCGCCTCGCAGCGCATCCGGGCTTCTCAGTGAAACCCGCGCGCCATCCCGTCCGCACCACGCCAAGGCCCGAAAAGAACGCGGGCAGAGGGTCATCCCCCGCACACCACCGCCGCTCGTGCCGCCCCGTCGCGTCCTGGCAACACGGGCGGTGTGCGCACGCAACGATCAGCGGACCCATGCTCCGCACGTCCGACCTCGACTACGACCTCCCCGAGTCCGCGATCGCGACCACGCCCGCCGAGCCGCGTGACGCCGCGCGCATGCTCGTCACCCGCATCGGCTCGGACGCGCCCGCACTCCACGCGCACGTCCGCGACTTGCCCTCGTACCTCAACCCCGGCGATCTCCTCGTCGTCAACCAGACGCGCGTCCTCCCCGCGCGCGTCGAGGGCGTGCGCGAGGACACCGGCGGGCGCGTCGAGGGCCTCTACCTGCGTGGCGAGCCCGGCCCGCCCCGCACCTGGACGCTCATGCTTCAGGCCAAGCGCCCGCGCGAGGACGCGGTCATCACGCTCGCGGGCGCCGTCCGTTTTCGCCTCCTCGCGCCGCTCCCCGACGAGCCCGGCGCGTGGCGCGCCGAACTCATGGACGGCCTCGCCCGCCCCGACGAGACCGACGCCGAGATCCTCGCCCGCATCGGCGCCACGCCCCTCCCGCCCTACATCCGCGGCGCCCGCAAGCGCGCCGGGATCGACGTCGCCGACGCCGCCGACCGCGAGCGCTACCAGACCGTCTTCGCCGAGCGGGACGGCGCCTCCGTCGCCGCCCCCACCGCCGGCCTCCACCTGACGCCCGATCTCCTCGCCCGCCTCCGCGCGCACGGCGTCGGCTTCGCCGCCGTCACCCTCCACGTCGGCACCGGCACCTTCCGCTCCGTCGAGACCGAGTTCATCGAGCAGCACCCCATGCACGCCGAGTGGTGCGCCATGCCCGTCGCCACGCGCGACCTCATCGCCGCCACCCGTTCCCGCGGCGGGCGGGTGGTCTGCGTCGGCACGACGAGCGCCCGCACCGTCGAGGCCTTCGCGCTCGCCGCGGAGGAAGGGCCCGCCCCCGAGTGGCTCGAGACGCGTTTGCTCATCACACCCGGTTACCGATGGCGCTCGACCGACGCGCTCCTCACCAACTTCCACCTGCCGCGCTCCACCCTCCTCGCCCTCGTCGCCTCCAGGCTCGCCAGCCCGGGCGACGACGCGGCGAGCGCCGTCACACGGCTGAAGACCCTCTACGCCGATGCCCTCGCACGCGGCTACCGCTTCTATTCCTACGGGGACGCGACGCTGATCCTGCCCTGAGCGGCTACCGTCTTTCGGTCCGCGCCATTGGCTCAAGGAGGAGCGATGCGCCTCGAAGAACTCATCCGCGCCGTCAACGCCCTCGCGGGCTTTGAGCTGCTCCGCGTCGTCGGCTTCGGCGCGCAGCCCCTGCCCGGCGATGTCGGCCTCACGCGCATCTGCGACGTGACCGAGGACAGCCGCACCATCGTCCCCGGCTCGCTTTTCATCGCGCGCGCCGGCGGCAAGGTCGACGGCAAAGCCTTCGTCCCCGCCGCCGTCCGCGCCGGCGCGTGCGCTGTCGTCACCGACGACCCCGCGCTCCGCGTCGCCGAGGGGCACGAATCGACCCCCGTCATCGCCGCCTCCGACGCCGCGCTCGCGACCGCGCTCATCGCCGAGGTCTTCTACGGCCGCCCGGCGTCCTCCCTCCGCCTCGTCGGCGTCACCGGCACCAACGGCAAGACGACGACGACGTGGCTCGCGTGGCAATTGATGAACGCCGCCCGGCGCCGCTTCGGCCTCGTCGGCACCGTCGTCATCGACGACGGCGTCGAGACCGCCCGCGCCGCGATGACCACGCCCCCCGCGACCGAGGTCAGCCGCACCCTCGCCCGCATGCGCGAGAGCGGCTGCATCGGCGCCGCGCTCGAAGTCTCCTCCCACGCTCTGGACCAGAAGCGCGCCGACGCCCTCGCGTTCGACGCCGCGGTCTTCACCAACCTCTCCGGCGACCACCTCGACTACCACAAGACGATGGAGGCCTACGCCGGCGCCAAGCACCGGCTCTTCGCGCTGCTGCGCGAGGACGGCGTCGCGATCGTCAACGCGCTCGACCCCTGGTGGCGCACCGTCGCCGGCGCGTCAAAGTCCCGCGTCCTGCGCGCGGGCGTCGGCCCGGGCTCCGCGGCCCTCGACGTCTCCGGCGAGATCGTCGAGCACACCCGCGCCGGCATGCGCCTCGCGCTCCGCGGGCCCTGGGGCGAGTTCGATGCACGCACCGGATTGATCGGCGAGTACAACGCCTTCAACGTCCTCGCCGCCGTCACCGCCGCGCACCACTTGGGCCTGCCGGCCGATCGGCTCGCCGCCTCCCTCCCGGCGCTCACCGCGCCGCCCGGACGCCTCGAGCGCGTCAGCCCGCCCGACGGCCCCGTCCACGTCTTCGTCGATTACGCCCACAGCGACGATTCCCTGCGCAACGTCCTGACCGCGACGCGCGCCGTGATGCAGGGCAAGGGGGAGCTCATCGCCGTCTTCGGCTGCGGCGGCGACCGCGACCGCACCAAGCGCCCGCGCATGGGCCTGGCCGCGAGCCAGCTCGCCGACCGCGTCATCGTCACCAGCGACAACCCGCGCACCGAGCGGCCCAGCGACATCATCGACGAGGTCCTCTCCGGCGTCCCGCCGCACCGGCGGGGCCGCGTCGGCGTACAAGCCGACCGATCCCAGGCGATCCACGCCGCGATCGCGAACGCCACCGAGGGCGACGTCGTCGTCATCGCCGGCAAGGGCCACGAGACCGAGCAGATCCTCCCCGACGGCAAGGGCGGCACGCACCGCATCCACTTCGACGACCGCGAGGTTGCGCGCGAGGCCCTCGCCCGCGCGTTCTCGATCAGCGGGGACGGCCGATGAGCCCGAGCCCGTTCTCGAGCGATGAGGCGCTCGCGCGCGCGGCGAACGGCCGGTGGCTCCGCCGGCCCACCGCGGCGTCCCCGTACCCGGCCGTCGATCCGGTCAGCACCGACTCGCGCGCCATCGCCCCCGGCCAGGCCTTCGTCGCCCTCAAGGGCGACCGCTTCGACGCGCACGACTTCCTCGACGCTGCCTCTCGGGCCGGCGCCCGCTGCGCGGTCGTCGAACGCGACGTCGCGCTCCCCGCCGGCTCGCCGACGGGCCTCCTCCGCGTCGCGAGCACCCGCGCCGCCCTCCTCGCGCTCGGAGCCGCCCACCGCCGCTCGCTCGCGAACACCCGCGTCCTCGCCGTCGGCGGCTCCAACGGCAAGACCACCTGCGTCCGCCTCCTCGGCGCGGCATTGAGCGCTTCGCTGCGGGGCCGCTGGTCCCCCAAGAGCTTCAACAACGACGTCGGCGTCCCCGTGACGCTCCTCTCCGCGCGCCCCGACGACCTGTTCCTCGTCTGCGAGGTCGGCACCAACGCCCCCGGGGAGATCGAGCCCCTCGCCCGCGCCGTCGCGCCCGACGCCGCGATCATCACCAGCCTCGGACGCGAGCACCTCGAAGGCCTCGGCTCCATCGACGCCGTCGCACGCGAAGAGGCCGCCCTCCTCACGGGCCTCCGCCCCGGCGGCCTCGCCCTCGTCGCCGACGATCCCGTCCTTGTTGATCACGCCCGCGCGGTCTTGGGTGGCCCGGCGGTCCCCGCTGGTCTTCTTACCTTTGGTCCCTCCGCCTCGGCGGACATCCGCATCACCAACGCCCGCCACGAGCACCTCAACAACACGGCCGGCGTCGCCTTCACCGTCGAGACCGCCGACACCCCCGCCGCCGCCTTCTGGCTCCCGCTCCTCGGGACCCACAACGCCCTCGCGGCCGGCGCGGTCGTCGCCCTCGCGCGGTGGGCCGGCCTCGCCGACGACGCCATCCGCGCCGGCCTCGCCCGTGCCGAGCCCGCGCCGATGCGACTGAGCCCGCAGCGCACCCGCAACGTCTGCTTCCTCAACGACGCGTACAACGCCAACCCCGAGTCGATGATCGCCGCCTTCAAGGTCTTCGCAGACCCGGACGCGACGCCCCGCGACATCCGCCGCCGCGGCGTCGTCTTGGGCGAAATGCTCGAGCAGGGCGACGCCGGACCCGTGCTCCACCTCGAGGTCCTTGAGCACCTCGTCGCGACGGTCGGCCCCCTCGACCCCGCCTTCGTCGCGCTTGTAGGGGATCTGTTCGCCCGGCACACCGAGTGGCTTCGCTCGGCGCTCCCGCGTTCGACTGTCGTTCATGCATCCCGCACCGATGTCTCGCCCGTCGCCGCCCTCCTGCGCGAAGGCGACTACGTCCTCCTCAAGGGGTCCCGCGCCACCGCCCTCGAGCGCGTCGCAGACGCCTGGTCCAAGGCGGGCGCGCAGATGCAGGAACCCAAGCCCGCGGGCGCCGCGCGGGTTTGACCGCGCGTTATCACGCGGGCCGCGTCCGGCGGCCGATGGAAGAGCCGCTGCCCGATGCTGTATCTGCTGCTGGATTCCATCCGCAACTGGCTCATCGACCTCGGCGCCTACAGGCTCTTCAGCGTGCTGGACCAGCTCCAGTTCCGGGCCTTGGCCGCGGCGGCGCTGTCGTTCCTCCTCGTGCTGCTGCTCGGACGCCGCACGATCGCGTGGCTCACCCGCAAGAAGATCGGGGACTCGGGCCTGACCGACGCGCAGGCGCTCCGCGCAACCGCCAACGCCAAGGCCAACACACCGACGATGGGCGGCATCCTCATCGTCGGGTCGATCCTCACGAGCGTCCTCCTGCTCGCCGACCTCTCGCAGCGGTATGTCCAGCTCGGCATCGTCGTGGTCGTCTGGCTCGCCGTTCTGGGCAGTATGGATGACTGGCTCAAGCTCACCGCCAAAAGCCGGGGCAGCAGCAGCCGCCAGGGCCTTTACGCGTGGGAAAAGCTCGTCTTCCAGCTCGGTCTGGGCGTGCTCGTCGGGTACTTCCTCTTCGCCAGCCCGCCGGCGCCGGAACAAGCGCCCGGGGAGGCCCGTCTCGCCCACGTCGTGAACCTTCCCTTCCAGAAGACCTACGTCGGTGTCGGCCGCGCGCGCCCCGCCGGGGAGCCCGCCCCCGTCCCCGCGCCCGCGTCACCGACCACCGCCGCGCCGACGCCAATCGAGCCCACGCTCACCGTCAACCCCAACCTCTTCTACTTCTCGATGCCCATCTTCATCGTCTGGGCGATGCTCTTCATCACCGGCATGTCCAACGCGGTGAACATCACCGACGGCATGGACGGGCTCGCCGGCGGCATCTCCGCGGCGGTCATGATGGGCGTCTTCGTGCTCGCGCTGATCGCGGGCGACGAGGACACGGCGAAGTACCTCCTCGTCCCCTTCCTGCCAGGCGCGGGCGAGCTCGCCGTCCTCGCCGGCGCCACCGCCGGCGCGTGCCTCGGCTTCATGTGGTGGAACTGCTCCCCCGCCCACGTCTTCATGGGCGACACCGGAGCGCTCTCCCTCGGCGGCATCGTGGGCTACACCGCCGTCGCCCTGCGGCAGGAGTACGTCGTCATCGTCATGAGCGGCGTCTTCCTCGCGGAGATCGCGTCGGTCGCGCTCCAGGTCGGATACTTCAGGGCGACGGGCGGTAAGCGCATCTTCCGCTGCGCCCCGTACCACCACCATCTGCACATGGGCGGATGGCCCGAGCCCCAGGTCGTCACGCGCCTCTGGATCATCTCGATCATCCTCGTCGTGATGGCGCTCGCGAGCGTGAAGCTGCGATAGCGCGCGGTGCGCCGCGGGCTGCTACGTTCACGGCATGAAGACAGCCGCGATGATCGTGCTCGCCGCGGGCCTCGCGCCCGCGCTCGCCCAGCAGACGAACCCGAGCGCCCCCCCGGCGCTCAAGGCCGACCACGCCGACGGCGCGATCGAGGTCCTCCGCAACGGGCTCACGCCGCAAGAGGCCGCGAAGGCCCGCGCGATGATCGACAAGGCCGTCGCCTATCTGCGCTCGCAGCAGCACGAGTCGGGCGGCTGGGGCATCCGCGAGGGCGCGCCCGTCTTCCCCGCCATCACCGCCCTCGCGGTCAACGGCATGCTGCTCGCCAGAGACTTCGACCGCGCCGACCCGACCGTCGCGAAGGGCATCGACTTCATCCTCTCCAAGCAGCAGCCCGACGGTGGCATCTACGACGCGATCCTCCCGAGCTACAACACGGCGATCTCCCTCTCCGCCCTCGCCCACGCAAAACAGACGCCCAAGATCACCGACGCCATCAAGCGCGCTCAGGAGTACCTCAAGGCGTTGCAATGGGCCGAGGACGCGGCGGAAGGCGGCACCGAGGCCGCGTCGCGCGTGAGCAAGGACCATCCCTTCTACGGCGGCGTCGGCTACGGCAACCGGGGCCGACCCGACCTCTCCAACCTCGCCTTCGCGATCCAGGGCCTCTCCGACACCGGCGGCTTCGAAGGGGAATTCCGCGAGCGCGCCCTTGTCTTCATCCAGCGCTGCCAGATGCTCGAGAAGACGCCCGGCGGCGAGACCGTGAACGACATGGCCTACGCCGACGGCTCGTCGCAGGGCGGCTTTATCTACGCGACCGGCGCGAACAAGGAGACCGCGGGCAAAGGGCAGAGCTTCGCGGGCGAAGTCGCGGAGAGCCTCTCCGGCCCGCCCGGCGTCGCCGCGAGCGTGACGCTCAAGCAGAAGGGCGCCGACGGCAAGCCGGTGCTCCTCTCCAAGGACGAACTCCTTACCCGCATCCGCGGCGCCGTCAAGAAGTCCTCCCGCATGGAGGACGGCGCCTTCGGCGAGGACATCATGGTCCTGCTCGGGCCCAACGGCGATGGCGTCAAGGCCAACACCTTCGAGGTCCGCGCCCGCGCCGAGAACCCCGAGGCCTTCGCCGCGTTCCTCGGCCGCGCGTTCGCGGACGTGACCGACTCGCCGGTGACCGCCAAAGCCGTCACGTCGTGGCGCGGCGAGAGCCGCCTGCGCGCCTACGGCTCGATCACGTACGCGGGCTTCAAGAGCTACGCCTACGCGCGACTGGCCAAGAACGACCCGCGTGTGACCGCCGCGCGGCGGTGGATGAGCGAGCACTACACGCTCGACGAGAACCCGGGCATGGGCACCGACGGGTACTACTACTACCTGCTCATGTTCTCGCGCGCCAACGACGCCTTCGGCGAGCCCGCGATCCCGACCTCCGCCGGCGACCGCTTCTGGGCCCGCGACCTCGTCAACAAGCTCGCGGCGATGCAGAACGACGACGGCAGCTTCCGCTCGATCGACGACCGCTGGATGGAGAGCGATCCGGTGCTCATCACCGCTTACTCCCTCATCGCGCTCCGGCACGCGGCGAGGTAAGAAGTGCGTGGTGCGTTGTGCGTGGTCCGTGGGAAGAGAAGAATGAACGCAGGGGTCGCGGAGAGGCGCGGAGCGTGAAGAGACGCCTCCCCCGCCTCGTGTCTTCATGGGGAGAGGTGGCGGCGTCTTCGCCGCCGGTGAGGGGTCTTCTCTCTGGTGGTCCGCCTCTCCGCGGCGGTCTTCTCTGCGTGCCACCGCCTCGGCGAGCCTTCGAGCCTAGGCGGTGCTCTTCGCGCCGCACTCCGGGCAGACCGCGCCGGCGGCGAGCCCAGCAAGTGAATACCCGCACGGGCAGGACCCGGCGCGGCGGCCCTGCCTCCTGCGCCACACCCACGCAGCAACAACGCCGCCGAGGGCGGCGACCAGCCAGAATGGCACGGCGAACGTAACCGGGTGCACACCGAAGGCAAGCTCCGAACTCGTTGAAAATGAAGGCAAGCCTCGCAGCGTCACCCGGTTCCATCCGTCGATGCCGTTGAACGATGGTGCCGTTGACGGTTCCCAAGGAGAATCGGCGCTCACCAACGCCATTCCGTCTGCGATACCCAGACCGATATCGGCGTGGTACGTCATCACATGCATCTTCGACACTGGGAGCGCCAACGCCATTAACACCCCCGTCGCGATCGCCCAGGCGGCGAGCGTCCTGCGCCACGTCGGGCACGGCGTGGGCCGGGCGGATTGCGGGGCGGCGTCCATCGCTGGTCGAAGGCTACGCGCAGCGGAAAACGGCCCTGCTTCGGGTGGTTTGCTCCCTTTGCGATGTGCTTGACGGTCAAGGGCGCGGGGAGGTCCTGGCGCACGGGAACTCGAGTCCGTGCGCTTCTATCAACCGGCCCTTGCTCGACGGGCGGATCGGTCCCCCAACGCGTGGCTTTCGCGCTGGCGGTGCGGGCCTAACTCCCGCGGCCGCGGTCCCCTCCCCCGCACGCCGGCAGCGAGCCGGCGGGCAGAACTTGGGTTCCGCGGGTCCATCCGACCGTGCACCGCCGCGACGCCCCCTCCCCCGTGCAATCAAGAGCGCCGGACCTCCGGGTCTGTCGCCGATCGCCCGGTGCTGCCGGTGGGCTCGCTGCGCCCACAGACGGTCCGGTGCGGCCGGTTCCAGAGCCCTTGCGAGAAGCGTGTCGAAGGCACGGTGAAGGGTGTGTTGCGGCGGTACGTAGAGGGACGGGAGAGCGCGGTTGTGCGCACAAACGTGATCGTTTGGTGAGAAGGTGAGCGGTGAAGAGGCGAGCCGGTGAGGGTGGAAGGATCGCCGGGGGAAGGGGTTGCGGGACGAGGCGAGGAAGAGAAGAAAAGGTTGGCGAGGTGTGCGGATTACGGTGTGGCGCGAGCGCGGTCGTGCGCACAAACGCGTCGATACAGCCCCCGCTACCGTCCCCCGTGCCCGCCCGCCTCGCCATCTGGGCCGACGCGGCGTCCGCCCCCTTCTGCATCCGTGTCGCCGAGGCGGCCGGTGCGAGCGTGATCGGCGTCGGCGGCCCGCGCGGGTTCGACGCGGCCGCCA